>CAVGEG010000109.1:0-7103 GCA_963628165.1 Paratractidigestivibacter sp.
ATCGTGGGCGGAGCGTGAACGTCTTCGTCGCGCGATCGCGAAACGGCGTCGCGAAGAAGGGGACATCGCGGACGTTTCCGAACTTGCGGCGCGTCTCAAAGTCCTTGACGAGCGGGATTATCCTGCGGAAACGAGTTCTCTTTACGCGTTGACGTCGTTGGACGCGGCGGAAGGGGACGACGACAAGCCCGACGCGCGTGACGCGGCGGAGAAGCTTGACGAGCGTCGCCGCGCGTTGCGCGAAGCCGCCGCGCTGGGCGTTGATCTGCTCGGCGAAACGGACGGCGCTGCGGGGCTCCTTGCGGGTCTCACGACGAAGAGTTTGACGAAAAAGAACCGCGTGATCGCCGCTGAACTGCGTAATTTCCAGAAGAATCTTGACGAAAAGGAGATAGGCTCGTGAAAATCACGTCGCTAAAAATCGGTCGTTTCGGCGTTTGGGAGAATATGTCTCTCCCGAAGCTTTCACCGGGCCTAAACGTATTTTTTGGTCCTAACGAAGCGGGTAAGACCACGCTGATGCAGTTTATCCGCACGTGCCTCTACGGGGGCGCGGACGAAGATCGCGCGCGGTATATTCAGATGGCGCTCGACGGTCGACGTCGTCGCGGTTTGCACGAAGTCGCGGAGCCTGCGGAGCAGGGAACGCTTCCCGAGAACGGAGGAGCGGACAGTTCCGTCGATTCGGCGCAGAATCTTTCGCGGTCTTGGATCGGCGGCGCGGCGACGCTTGCGACGGACTTCGGAGAACACCGCGTCGAGAGACGGTACATTAAGCGCGACGGATCGTATCTTTCCGCCGCGGAACGTCGCGCGGGCTTCGCCGCTCCCGACGGTTTGGTGAATTGGAGCGGACGATTTTACGCGCTTCCGGGGCGTTGCATCGCGGAATCTCTCGTTATCACGGGGCCCGACGGAGCGCCGGTGGGGGACTATTTCGCGAAGACTCTCGCGTGCAATCTCGACGAAGCGACGTACAACGGCGTTTTCGCGATCGGTTTGGATGAGTTGCAGAAGCTCGGCGCGCTCGACGAAACGGAGGCGTCGCAGATGCTTTATCGCCTCAGCGTCGGCGTGGATCGCGGTTCTTTCGTTCAAGTTTTCCACCAGATGGTCGCGGAACGCAACGACCTTTACGACGCGAAGGATCGTCCGTCGATCCTGACGAATCTTGTCGACGAACGCGCCCGCGCGCGTCAGACGGCGTCGGCGTCGGCGACGGAGCTCGCGGAATATTCGCGCCTCTTGGAAGAACGCCGCGCGTTGGAAGAAGGTATCGCGGCACTTCAGGAACGCCGTGATAAGACGGTGCGTCAACAGCGCGCGCGCGAACTCGCGCAGCGCCTTGTTCCGCTTTGGAAAGAGCGTCGTCGTCGCCGCGAAGAGATCGCCGCGATGGGGGAAGTCCCCGAAGTGGAACGCGCCGCGATCGACGAATGCGACCGCTTGATGAAGGAATCGCACGAGACCGCCGCGCGTATCAAGACGCAACGCGACGCGTATCGCGCGAAACGCGACGAACGCGACGCGATCGATATCGATCCGGGGCTCGCCGAACTTGCGCCACGGGTTTCGATCCTTGAAGAAGATTTGCCGCGCCTGAAGGAGATCGACGAAAAGATCGGCGTTCTCCGCCAAGAGCTTGCGGAGCTCAACGAGAACCTTGCGGAAGAAGAACGCCGTATCCGTAGCGCGCACAGCGGCAAGCTCGTCATTACGCAGTCGTCTCTCGATGCGATCAACGAAACGCTCGCGGCGCAGCAGACGTCCGAAGCGGCGCGTCTTGGTCAGGCGAAAGAGGGGGAGAGGCCCGTCAAGTTACCGAACAAGCTCGTCGAAACGGGAACCCTCTCCAAAGAAATCGAAGATTATACGAAGCCCGCGAAGCGCGTCAAAAGAGCGATGCTACGTTTGCGCCGTTATCGCGCGGAACTCGCCGAAGCGCAAGGCGATCTCAACGCGCTCGTCCTGAAGCTCGAAGAAGGGCTTACGTCGCACGGTCAGAAGAACCTCACCGAAGCGATCGAAAGGACGGGGAAACTCCTCTCCGCGTTGCGTCGACGTATTGAAATCGACAAACGTATGGACGAGATGGGGACGTATCGTCACGAACTGGAACGCCAAAACCACGCGCTTGCGGAAACGCAGGCGATCGTCGGGCCGCCGCTCTACGCGCTCGGCGCGGGCGTCGTCGTCGGTTCGCTCCTTTTCGGATTGTCCCTCTTCTCGGACAAGGTCGATCTTGTCGCGGGACTTGTCGGACTCTTGGTAACGATCGGGTGCGTCTTCTATAAGACGACGGTCGAACGACGCAATCGCTTGAAGCTCGAAGATAATCAGCGTCGCGTCGGTTTGCTCCTAAAGCAGCTTGAACAGGCGCGCACGGAAGCGGCGACGATCGACGAAAAGTATCCTTCCCCCACGGGGCAGGGCGCTCTAACGCTCGACATGCGCCTACAACGCGCGAAGCAAGAGTTGGCGTTCTTCGAAGGTCTCGCGCCGGTTGAGACGCAGTGGCGGAGCGCGACGAAGAAGGCGAAGGCGTGCGAAGCGCGCGTCGCGCATGGGATCGAAGGAGTGAAGAAGGCGCGCAAGAGATGGCGAAAGTGGCTCCGGTCGGCGTGTCTTCCGGACACGCTCAAACCGCGTCAGACGCGCGAGTTATTCTCTCGCGCGGAAATGGCGGACGAGATTCGCGCGCAGATCGCAAGCGTCGCGGCGGAGATCGAGTATCTCGGACGCGAACGCCAGGGGATCATGGATCGTTTCGACGCGGCGATCGCGCTCGTTCCGCAGTTGCACTTTGCGGAAACGTCTCCCTTCTTCGTGACGCCGAAACTTCGCGAACTCCTCACTCAGCGCGGCGAAGCGCTCAAAGCGCGAGACGTCGCCTTTGGGGAAATGAACGCGATCAAACGTCGTTGTCGCAAGGATATCGCGATTCATCATCGCCAATCTCGAGAGACGCGGCGTTACTTGCAGGGGTTCGGAGCGCGTTCGCGCGAGGAGCTCGTCGAGTCGGTCGAGCGATACGAACTTCTCTGCACGCGGATTACGGAGCTCGACGCGGCGGATCAACGCTTTGTCGAAGGCGTCGGAGATTTCTGCGAACCGCGCGTGATCGAAGAGCTTTTGGACGATCAGGAGACGCGGGAAAATCTTGCGGCGTCGATCGCCGACCTTGAAAGTCGCGTCGCGAGTTACGACGCGGAGCTCAAGAGCAAGTTGGAGACGACGGGTCGCCTGAGCGAACAGCTCGACGCGCTTGCGGCGCGAAAAGAGACGCGTCGCGCGCGTTTCGACGTCGCCGCGTACAACTTGCGCCTCAACCGGGTTGCGGAATTGTGGCAGAGTCGCGCCGTCGCGGGCTTGATGATGGAAGAGATTCGCCGCGCGTACGAAAAGGAACGTCAGCCCGAAACGCTCCGCGAAGCGTCGCGCTTCTTTAAGCGTTTGACGGACGGCATGTACGTCAATATCTGGACGCCGCTGGGAGAAGACACGCTCTTCGTCGACGCGTCGAACGGGGAAACGCTCGAAGTGGCGTCGTTGTCGCGCGGGACGCGCGAGCTCCTCTTTATCGCGATTCGTCTCGCGCTCGTCGTTTCCTTCGAGAAGCACGGCGTGCAGACGCCTCTTATCTGGGACGACGTCCTCGTGAACTTCGACTACCGTCGCGCTGCGATCGCGGCGAAGGTACTCGTCGAGTTCGCCAAGGGCGGGCGACAGATCTTCCTTTTTACGTGCCACGAACATATTTGCCGACTCTTCCTGAGGCTCGGCGTCTCCGTGTGCGTTTTGCCGACGTCGACGGATCCCGAGAAGCGACGTTTCCGCGTCCTCTCGCCCCTCAAGAAGCGCCTTGCGCGCGGTGAGGCGGAGCTTCGCGTCGACGTGCGTCGTCCCGTGGAAATGGGGCCGAACTTCGTTGAACGCGGCGCCGTCGAGACGGAAGGAGGCGACTTTGCGGTCGACGGATCCGATTTCGAGGACGCAGAGAACGTCGGTGCGGCGATCTCTCAAGAGAAGGACGCCGCGGAACGACCGGAATATGATTTCGATCCGCAGAAGACGGAAGAGTCCAGTGTGATCAGCGCGGAGTCCGACGTGGAAGAGCGCGTGGAACAGGAGATAACGTCCGACGCGCCGACGCCGACTCCTGAAGTTGTCGCCGACGCGGGCGTCTCGACCGTCGATGAGGATAAGCCGTCGAACGCGAGCTTTACGGTCGTCGAAGACGCGGACGCGCGGTATACGCAGACTCAGCGCGAAGTGACTCTCGGCAACGAGTCCGCGAATCTTCGCGCGCTTTCGGAGATCAGCCCGACCTTCACGACGCAGTCAACGGGGAGCGGCGATTTCGAGGTGAACGAACGCGACTTCGGATCGCGTCGCGACGAAACGCGCCGCCCTGAGAATTTGCGCGACGAGAACGTCGATTACGTGACGATCGACGAAGACGACGAAGGAGCGTCCGCATCCGACTACGACGCGTGGACGTCAGTCTTTGGGGACGGCGGCGATTCTTCGCGCTTCTATAACGACGAAAAATCGGAGGAGAAGGAGGACTTCAACGACTACTTCACCGTCGACGACGAGGAATCCGACGATGACGAAGAGGATTGGAGTGTGAAGATCGACGAAGAGAACGATTTAGAATCGCGCGACCAAGAATGAGGAAGGAAGACGGGCAGGTTACGGCTTGTCCGTTTTTTTTCGGGATAGGTCGAGGAACTTTTTCCACGCGTCGGCGTCGAAAAGAGGGAGCCGTCTTGCTTTGCGAAGATTTACCGCGGGAAGTCGGTCGTAAAATAAGAAAGATTTGTGGAAAAATTGACGCGAATCGGATTCACGGCGTTTTTTTTGGTCGGCGTCCGATATAATTGACGTAGCTTGAAAAGGCGCGTTTTACTACAATGCGCAAGAAGGACGCGAGCGTCCGTGTCTCTTTCGCGTCGACTAGAAATTACTAACCGCAGGGCGTCAGATAAATGAAGACCAGATTATTTGCACGATTTTTCGAATCGAACTTAAACGACTCAGCGCGCCGTTCGCGCCGTCTTTCCCTCGAAACCTTGGAAAATCGCGAGATGCTCAACGCCGACTGGAGCGGTTTCGCGTCGGAATCCCTTTCGACGTACACGCCCGAAGCGACCGCGGCGTACAGCGTGGAACTTGACGCCAGCGTCGACGCGTGCGACCTCTCCGATCTTGACGGGGACGGCTCTTCCGAACTTGTAACGTTTAACTATAGCGCGCGCACGGTCAGCGTTTATACCGCGGAAGGCTCCTCGGGCGCCTACAAGCTCCTTGGAACGCAAACGCTCGATTCTCTTAGCGGCTCGAAAGGGTACGACGCCGCGATCCTTTCCGACGGCTCCTTGACGATTCTTTCCGCCTCTTCCGGCGTCGGACTCACGACGACCGAATATCTGTGGAACGCGACGAGCAAAAGCTTTGCGCAAAAGTCGCAGACGGAACTCGACGTTTCGAAGTTCAATTCCTCGAACGCGGATCTGCTCCTCTTTGTCGACGTCGCGGCGGAACGCCTCGGCGATTCTCTCGTCGTTCAGGCGACGACTTTGACCGCGACGGGCTCCGATACGAAAACGGTCGTCTATTCGGGGTACGGAACTTCTTCCTTTGGATCGTCTTCTCGCGTCGTGAGCTCGCTTACGGAAGAGCTCATGGGATCGACGACGATCGACGGCGTCGATTATCTGATCCTCAAAGATTCGTCGTCGGCGCAGTCGGATCTTGTCCTCGCGTCGATCGACTCCCTTGTTTCAAAATATTACTTTGACCTTAGCGGGTACGGTGCGGGGACGACGTTTAGCTGGGTTGAGGCGCAGGGCGATTTCCTCGTTCTCGGCGCGACGACGGGAAGCCAAAGCGGTCTCATTACGATCTGGGCGTCGGATTTCGGCGTTATCGTAGACGCGACGACGGTCGGCCAATGGGTCGCGTGCGACTCGATGAAACTCAACGCGTCGAGCGCGGCGGCGTTCGGCGACTTTGGCGGCGATTCGAATCCCGAACTTTTTATCGTCAACGGCTCTTCCTATACGTTCTACGCCGCCGCCGAGTCTGCGGAAAACGGCTACGATTTAACGAAAGACGCGCTGGTCGTCTCTTCGCCCGAATACGTGGCCGCGTATCTTGGCGACACGAACGGAGACGGCGAGACGGACGCGATTCTCGTGGGCGAGTCGCGCTTGTATGTCGGTTCGGTTTCCGCGTCGGGGGCCGTCGAATCGGTCGATTGTCTTTATACGTTCACGCAAAATGTGAAGAAGGCGGTCTTCGGCGACTTCAACGGAGACGGACTCGTCGACGTCGCGGTTCTCTATTCGGCGACGGTTGGATCGAGCGCGCAGATCTTCGCGCAGCTTGAAGACGGCTCCTTTGTGGGATTGGCGAAACAGTCCTTCGTTAATCCGATCGCGGATATTGCGGTCGGCCGCTTCACCCAAACGGGTCAAGACGAACTCGCGGCAATGACGACGAAGTCTGGCGTCACGACGGTCAACGCGTTGTTGTACTCGGGGTCGGGTCTGACGGCGACGCGTTCGTTCACGTCGACGACGGCGACAGGAACGGCGTTGACGGCGGGTAAGGTTTACGGTGGCGTTTACGACGACTTGGTCGTGACGAATACGGACGCGGCGTCGATAACGATACTTAAAAACAGCGGTTCGTCCTTTACGGGGACGACGATCTCGACCAAATATAGCTCGACGGCGGGGGCTGTTCCAACGTCGTCGGCTATTGGGGACTTCAACGGGGACGGTTACGCGGATATCGCGGTAGGGAGCGCGGACTCGACGGCGAGCGTCGTCTATTTCCTTGGCGCGGCGACGAACGCCTTCGGGACGAAGCCGTCAGGTCGCGTGAGTCTTTCGAACGCGAAGACGATCGGCACGCTTTCGGTCGGCGATCTTAACGGGGACGGGTATTCCGATCTAGGGGTCGTGGTAGGAACGAGCGCGGGCGCGGCGTCGGCGGCGACGCTTGTCGGCAGTTCGTCGAGTTCCCCTCTGAGCGTGAAGCAGACGCAATCGATTTCCCTTGACGCGAACGAAGCGTATTTCTCAGGCTTCGCT
>CAVGEG010000109.1:7113-8803 GCA_963628165.1 Paratractidigestivibacter sp.
GGCTTCGCTACGGCGGATAGCGGGAGTAGCTCGTTGGATTTCATTTGGGCGCAAGATAAGACGGTTGGCGTTTTGCTCAATAGTTCTTCGTTGAGCGCGAGCGGATCGGTTGATTTCGTGTTGCAGTCTCTGTCAAGCGACGCGGGGTCGAGTTACGCGACGGCGATATCGACGGAACGCACATGGCTTGACGAATGGTCTTGCTTCTACGTCGACGTGTGGGCGCGCGCGGATGGAAGCGCGGGCGTGAGCTCCGCGTCGTTGACCTTCAATTACAACGCGACGTATTTTACGCTTTCGGACGTAGAGAGCGCGACAGGCTATACAGTGCGCTATAGCGCGGACGGTGGCGTCGCGACGATCACAGCGGCGGGGTCGGGCGCGGCGGATTCGGAGGGATGGGTTCTTCTTGGCCGAATGAAGTTCACGCCCGGCGACGGGGTCGCGTTGCCTTCAGACGGCGTGTTGAGGGCTCTCGACGCCGGGTTCTCCGCGAAGGCGAGCGCTCAGACGGTCAACGGCGCGACGGTCGCGTCGGCGAGCGCTCCGAAGTCGATCTCTTATTATCCGTACGTCTTTGACGCGGACGACAACGGGATGGTGAACTCGAACGACATGGGTCTTGTCATCTCCCTCTTAGGATCGAGTCTCGACGAAATCGACCAGCTTAAGTATCGCGTTTTCGACGTGGATCTGAACGATATGGTGAACGCGAACGACCTTGCGAGCATCTTGCCGGCTCTCGGCGCGACGAAGGGGGACGGTCGAGATTCGCTCTATCAAACGGAGCCGAAAACGCGTTCGGCGGCGCTTTTGGATACGGACGAAGCGTTCGCGACCCTCGAATTCGCCGTCTTGGACGAACTCGACGACGACGCGGAGACCGCTATAGCGACGAATTACGCCGATTTCTACGGGCCTCTTCCTCTCGCTGAAACGCTGAAAACGAAGCTCTACGTCGAGCAGTGAGTCTAAAAGACAAGCCTCCTTAAGTCGTGCGATTTAGGGAGGCCTTTTCTTTCTTTCTTTATTTATCGAGAAGCTCCCGTCTCAGGACTTGAATTGACGAAGTCGAAGAAACGAATAGAATAGTCTATGCGTCGTTTGTCAGAGGGTTGCGAATAAGCGGTCGTTTGTCCTAAAAAAATGAAGGAACTCCCGAACGTTTGGGACTGGGGAAGGAAGGCGTCCGACAAAGAGCGGACGGGGTGAGCGCTCGCGCGCTTCTTGACAAAGGCAACTTCTGGGTCTGATTCGATAAAGGGAACGTAGAATATGAGTTGTGAATTCATATCCGAATTGAGAAAGCTCAGCAAACTTTCAGCCGAGGCCGTTCAAAATGATGTCGGCTTTTCCTCGTTGAAAGAATATATGCACGTGCGCCGACAGACGGAAACCGATTTTCGAAAACTGATTCAAGAGATTTCTGGCGTCTGTCATAAACAGCTCGTTCTAGTCTGCGGTAGCGCGGGGGACGGAAAATCTCATCTCTTGTCGTATCTCAAATTCGCTGAGGATCAAATTCTCAAGCCATGGGTTGTAATTAACGACGCCACGGAAAGCGACGCTCCGAATCAGACGGCGATTCAAACTTTAGCCAAGAGGATTGAGCCCTTCTGCGACGATCGTTTAGACGACGATGGGAACGAAAAGGTCGTTCTTGCGATCAATCTTGGTATGCTGAATAACT
>CAVGEG010000110.1:0-8763 GCA_963628165.1 Paratractidigestivibacter sp.
CGCGACCTCTTCGTCGAGCTTCTTGGGCAAACGATAAACCCCCAGCGGATAGTTTTCCGGCTCCGTCCAGAGCGCGATCTGCGCCAAAACCTGGTTCGTGAAGGAGTTCGACATCACGAAGGAAGGATGCCCCGTCGCGCAACCAAGGTTCACAAGGCGCCCTTCCGCAAGCAAGATAACGCTGTTTCCATTCGGGAAGGTGTAACGATCCACCAACGGCTTGATCTGCGTCTTCGTCACGCCAGGATAGCTCTCGATCCCCGCGACGTCGATCTCGCAGTCGAAGTGGCCGATGTTGCAGACGATCGCGTCGTTCTTCATCCGCGCGCAATGCTCCGCCGAGATAATGTCGCAACATCCCGTCGTCGTCACGAAGATATTGCCGCGCTCGCACGCGTCTTCCATCGTCGTGACCTCGTATCCTTCCATCGCCGCCTGAAGCGCGCAGATCGGGTCGATCTCCGTTATCAACACGCGCGCCCCGTAGCTGCGCATCGACTGCGCGCAACCCTTCCCGACGTCCCCGTAGCCCGCCACGACCACGACTTTGCCCGCGACCATCACGTCCGTCGCGCGCTTAATCCCGTCCGCAAGCGATTCCCGACACCCGTAAAGGTTGTCGAACTTGCTCTTCGTGACGCTGTCGTTCACGTTGATCGCCGGAATCTTCAACTCGCCGCGCGCGTGCAACTGATAAAGGCGATGAACGCCCGTCGTCGTCTCTTCCGAGATCCCTCTCACCCCGCCGACGATATCCGCGTGTTCGGGCTGATGGATCATGCGCGTCAAGTCGCCGCCGTCGTCGACGATCATGTTCAGAGGCCGACCGTCGGGAAAATAGAGGGTCTGCGCCGTGCACCAGTCGTATTCCTCGTCCGTCTCGCCCTTCCACGCGTAGACGGGAACGCCCGTCGCGGCGATCGCGGCGGCGGCGTGATCCTGCGTCGAGAACTTGTTGCAACTCGCCCACGTCACCTCGGCTCCAAGCGCGGTCAACGTCTCGATCAACACCGCGGTCTGAATCGTCATGTGCAAGCTTCCCGCGATGCGCGCCCCCTTGAGCGGTTGCGTCGGTTCATACTTCTTGCGCAACGCCATGAGGCCCGGCATTTCATGCTCCGCAAGCATGATCTCTTTGCGCCCCCACTCCGCCAACCCCATGTCCGCGACCTTATACGGAATCTTCTCTGTCATCTTTCTCAACGCTCTCTATACGCTCTTAACTTGCGCCATGCGGCGCTCTCCATTTTCCAATAACACGTCTATTATAAAGCGACCCTCGCGACGCCATAGGGGGCGACCATGCATTTTCAGTCGCGCCATTCCCCCTGCGCGCCTGCCTCGTCCGCACAGCGCGTATGACCCGTCTCGCTGCAACAATGATCGTGACGCACCAATCGCACGTCGCTGTTATATAACTCGCGCACCATCTCCCCGTCGAACTCCGACGTCGGGTGAATCCGCACGCGACGATTCACGCAAACCACGCTGTCCACCAACTGAGAAACGACGCCCAAGTCGTGCGACGCCATCAAAATCGACGCGTCCCGATGCAAATCCTCCAGGAGCGAATAGAACTTCTCCGCGCTCGACGGATCCACGTTGTTCGTCGGCTCGTCCAAGACCAGCAGCTCCGGCTCCGACGCGAGTGCGCGCGCGATCAACACCCTCTGACGCTGCCCCCCCGAGAGGTCGCCGAAAGATTTCCCGCGCAGGTGCGCGACGCCCATCTTGTCGAGCGCCGCGATCGCGCGCGCGCGATCCTCCTTCGTGAATCGCCCGAAAACGCGACCCCAAACGCTTTGCGTCTTGCCCCTCGACGCGCTGAAACGCCCCGCGAGAACCACGTCCATCACGTTGATCGGAAACTTGAAGTCGACTCGCGCTTGCTGCGGCGCGTAACCGACTCGATAACGCGTCTTGCGCGGCGCCTCGCCGAAGAGCTTGACGCTCCCCTGCGTCGGCTCCAGAAGCCCTAAGAAAAGCTTGATGAGCGTCGATTTTCCCCCGCCGTTGGGGCCGACGATCGACGCAAACTCGCCCTTCGGAATCGTGATCGTCACATCCTCGAGCGCGGGAGCTTTGCCCATGTCGTAATAATAGCTCACGTCTTTCAATTCTATCATCTTAGGATTCTCCTTGCGTCTCCAATTGTCGCGTATTTTCCACGCCGAAAAAGTGGGGGCGCCCGTTTTGACGGTCGGGAGCTAATCGTTTCGAGGAATCGCGCTCAAAAACGCTCTACTATCACGCCGAGTTTTTTATTACGATTATCGCGATTTAGCAAATTTTACAGACTACGTATAAAAAACGTTCCGCCGCTTTGACGAGAACGTTTGGGATCCCTTTAAATAGAGTTATTTAACGTTAGAATATCAAGGACGTAGAGAAAGTGGCCAAAACAACGAAGAAGTCGGCGGCGGCGCCTGAGGAAGCCGGGGGGATCCTGAATCGGCCGTCGCCGTGCAACGTAGAGGCGGAACGCGGCGTAATCGGGGCGATCTTGCTCGACCCGGCGCTATGCGACGATATCGCGCCGCTTCTGCGCCCCGACGACTTCTATCTCGACAAGAACCGCCGGATCTACCGCGCGCTCCTTGAAATGCACGCGGCGTCGCAAGGGATCGACCTGACGCTCCTCGTCGAGCAGCTGCGCGCGAGCGCCGAACTCGAAGAGATCGGCGGCGAAGCGTACCTCGCAGAGCTTATGACGAGCGTTCAAGTCACGGCGCACGCGCAATATTACGCGAAGATCGTCCAGCAGAACGCGACGCGACGCCAGCTCATCGACACGTGCGGGCAGATCATCAACGACGCGTACGCGCCCGAAGTTCAGCCCAAAGAGCTGATCTCTCGCGCGGAAGAGCAAATCTTCGCGATCAACGATCAGCGCGCGACGGGCTCCGTCGAACCGATGCGCAATTTGATACAAGACGTCTTCCACCTCATCGACCGCCGCGCCGCGGGGGAAGTCGACGGCGTGCCGACGGGTTTCATCGACCTAGACGCGATGCTCGGAGGGCTTCACGGTTCGGAACTGATCATCATCGCGGCGCGTCCGTCGATGGGTAAGACGGCGTTCGCGACGAATATCGCGGACTTCGTGGCGGTAGAACAGCGCGAACCGGTCCTCTTCTTCAGCCTCGAAATGGCGAAGACGGAACTTGCGCTACGCATGCTCTGCGCGCGCGGTCGCATCTCCGGGACGAGTCTGCGCGGTCGCCTCTCGCAAAAGGATATGGGGAACTTCACGCGCGCGGCGGGGCTCCTCGGGGACGCGCCGCTGTACATAGACGACACGCCGTCGCGCACCGTCGCGGAAATCGGCGCCGTCGCAAGACGCCTTAAACGTCAGCAAGGGCTCGGGCTCATCATCATCGACTATTTGGGGTTGATCGAACCGGACAACACGTACGACTCGCGTCAAGAACAGGTCGCGAAGATCGCGCGTCGCCTCAAAGGTCTCGCGCGCACGCTCAACGTTCCCGTCGTGTGCCTCTCGCAGCTCAACCGAATGACGGAAATGATGAAGGACAACCGTCCGCGCTTGAGCCACCTGCGCGAATCGGGGGCAATCGAACAAGACGCGGACGTCGTGATGTTCGTGCACCGCGAAGAATATTACCATACGCAAGAAGAGGCGGAAGAAAAGAACCTGAAAGGGCTCGCGGAAATAATCGTCGCCAAACAGCGTAACGGGCCGGTCGGGGACGTGAAACTCGCCTGGCTGAGCAAGTACACTCTCTTCAGCAACCTCGCAAACGAAAGTTCGCCCGGCGGCTACGAAGAGTTTGACGGATATGAAGAATACTCGAACGGGAACGGAACCGCCGATTTCGGCGCCTTCCCATAATAGCTTTGTGTAAGCGCGACTAAATAAACCCATAGGAAGACGATGAAAGCGTTAGTCACCGGCGGCAGCGGATTTGTTGGGCAGTACCTTCTCGAAAAATTGATCGCGGAAGGTTGCGAAACGCGGAGTCTCAACCGCCATCCCAGCCCGCTCCTCAAGGAACTCGGCGTTGAAGAACACCTCGGAAGCCTCGACGATTTCGACGCCGTCGACGCCGCCGTCCGCGGTTGCGACGTCGTCTTCCATATCGCCGCGTACCCAAGCATCGTCATGGATCCCGTCCCGTACTATCGCACGAATATTCTCGGCACGCGCAATATCGTCGCCGCGTGTCTCCGACAGCGCGTCCGAAAGCTCGTCTACACGAGCACGCAATGCGTCGCCAACACGGTCGAATCGCAGGAAGGGATCGACGAAAGCGTTCCCTTCGCCCCGCGATTCCTCGGATGGTACCAGATGACCAAAGCGGTCGCCGAACAGTTCGTCCGCGCCGCGAATTACGCCCCCTGGACCGACGACTACGACTTCCTCGGCCTCGATTTCTCCGAGAAAAATTTCCGCTCCCTCACCCCGCGCCTCAAGACGCGACCCGTTGAGAAACGCGACCCCTTCCGCGAAGACTCTCTCCTCGCCGTCGCGTTGCGCCCCCACCTTATCTGGGGCCCCCGCGATCGCCATCTCGTTCCGCGACTCCTTCAGCGCAAACGCTCCGGCGCCCTCCAACGCGTCGGCGACGGGACGAACCGCCTCGCGACGATCTACGTCGAAAACTGCGCCGAAGCGCACCTCAAAGCGCGCGACGCCCTCGCGCCAGGGACTGCCGTTCCCGGCTCCGTCTACTATATCGCTCAGGAAGAGCCCCTCAACTGCTGGCAATGGATCGACGATATTCTCGCCCTCGCCGGGGAGTCCCCCGTAACGAAGAGCGTCTCCTTCCGAACGGCGTGGAACGTCGGAACCGTCTTGGAAAAGGCGTACTCGATCTTCGATAAGAAAAAGGAGCCGATCATGACGCGCTTCCTCGCGACGCAACTCGCCAAATCGTATTGGTACGACACGAGTCGCGCGCGAAACGAGCTCGGTTTTACGCCGCGCGTCTCCACTGAAGAGGGAATGCGTCGTCTCGGGGAATATATTCGCGAAGCTCTCCTCAAAAAAAAATAACGACTTTTCCTGAATATTTCTTGCTTTAACGCGTACAAAGAGTAAAAATAGGGTCAAATTGCTACGGTAGACGTAAAGACCGTACGCTATACAATGAAGAAAATTTTGTTCCCCCGATCGCGACATGGTCGCGCGGGTCGTTTTCTCGGACCAGCCTAGCCTCCTCCGAGTCCCTGATTCATAGAAAAGGGCGTATTCGTGTTATCACAAGAACGGTTTGCTAAATTTGACGTAATGTTCAATCCTAAGTCGATCGCAGTCGTCGGCGCGTCGGCAAAAAAGGGCGGAGTTGGCAACGACGTGCTCCTCAATCTGATCAAAGACTACAAGGGCGCGATCTATCCCGTCAATCCCAAGGGCGGCGAGATCGAAGGTCTTCGAGCTTATACCACGCTTTCTGAAATTCCCGCCGAGGTCGACCTCGTTCTCGTCCTCGTCAACGCGAAGTTCGTCCCTTCCGTCGTCGATCAGGCGATCGAAAAGAAGGTGAAGGCGATCGTCGTCATCTCCGCGGGCTTCAAAGAGATCGGGCCCGAAGGCGCCGCGGTCGAAAAAGAAATGGCGCGCAAGGCGAAGGAAGCCAATATTCCTCTCGTCGGCCCGAACTGCCTCGGCCTTATCAACGCGAAAGCGGGCCTCAACGGCAGCTTCGCCGCGAAGAGTTGCAAGCCCGGCAATCTGGCGTTCATCTCCCAGTCCGGCGCGCTGTGCACCTCCGTTCTCGACTTCGCCGAAGCGCGCGAAATGGGCTTCTCCAAGTTCATCTCCTTCGGCAATAAGTCCGACGTAAACGAAATCGAACTTCTCGAATATCTCGCCGACGACCCCGAAACGAAAGCGATCGCGATGTACCTCGAAGACGTCGCGTGCGGCAAAGGCTTCATCGAAGTCGCGTCGAAGCTCTTCTGGGAAAAAGGCAAGGTCGTCCTCGTCCTCAAATCTGGTCGTAGCGCGGAAGGCGCGAAGGCGGTGAGCAGCCACACGGGCTCTCTCGCGGGTTCCGACGCGGTCTACAACGCGCTCTTCCTCCAGTCTGGCGTGCAGCGCGTCGACACGATCTCCGAACTCTTCGACCGCGCCGCGCTCTACACGACGCAGCCCCTTCCGAAGGGGAAGAACCTCGCGATCATCACGAACGCGGGCGGCCCTGGCGTCATGGCGACGGACGCGGCGGTCAACGCCGGTCTGAAGCTCGCGCAGCTCTCCGACGAAACCAAGGCGAAGCTCAAGGAAACAATGCCCGCCGCCGCGTCGCTGCGCAACCCCGTCGACGTCCTCGGCGACGCGCATAGCGATCGTTACCAAGCCGCGACCGAAGCGGTCATGGCCGACCCGAACGTCGACCTCGGGCTCGTCCTCCTCACCCCTCAATCGATGACGGATACCGACAACATCGGTCGCGATATCCCGAAAGTCATCCAGGCGTGCGGCAAGCCCGTCGTCTGCGCGTTCATGGGCGCGAGCGCCGTCGCGAAAGGCGTTCACAACCTCGTTTCGCAGGGCGTTCCGAACTACGCGTTCCCCGAAACGGCGGTCGCGGCGCTCGGTTCTTACGTGAAGCTCGCCGAATTCCGCAACCTTGAAGGTCGCGAATACATGGACGCCGCCGAATGCGACGTCGAAAAGGCGAAGAAGCTCGTCGCCGACTTCCTTGGCGACGCCGATTCGAAGTACCTCACCCAGGCGGACTGCCGCCCGATCTTCGAATGCTACAACCTCCCGCTTTTGGCGAGCGGCGTAGCGAAGAGCGCGGACGAAGCGGCGGCGATCGTCGAAAAGATCGGCGCCAAGGTCGTCATGAAGGTCATGTCCGACGACGTGAAGCATAAGTTCGACGCCGGCGGGGTCATCCTAAACGTCGAAGGAGCGGAAGCCGCGAAGGCCGCGTACGCGAAGATCTACGAGAACGTCGAAAAGAACGTTCCTGGCGCGAAGATCGACTCGATCCTCATCGAACAGATGGCGGAAAAGGGCGTCGAAGTCATCCTCGGCTGCAACCGCGACGCGAAGTTCGGTCCGCTCGTCATGATCGGTCACGGCGGCACCTACGCGGAACTCTGGAAGGACGTGGCGTTCCGCCTCGCGCCGATGCAGAAGGTCTCCGCCGAACGCATGGTTCGCCAGATCAAGACGTTCAAGATGCTCGACGGTTTCCGCGGCGCGCCTAAGTGCGACGTCGCCAAGCTCGAAGCGACGCTCCTTAGCTTCGCGACGATGCTCGTCAACCATCCTGAAATCGCCGAATGCGATATCAACCCGCTCATCGTGCACGAAGCGGGCAAGGGTTGCTCCGTCGCGGACGCGCGCATCATGCTCCGTCGCGTGAAGTGATTTTAGGTCTTGCGACTTGACGCGAGCGGGAGTCCCCTCTCTACTCCTGCTCGCGCCGAGGAGACGCCGCAGAAACGCGGCGGCTTCTCTTTTTGGCGCCGCGTTTGCATTGTTTTTAGAAAAAACTGCCAAGGTACGCGGCGCGCGCCGCGACTCGCTCCTTGCGCGTCGCTTTCACTCCTTACTTCGATAGAAAGCCTATGAGATACGAAGCGCCTACGGGCACCATGAACGCCGGCTATCAGGATTATCAGCGTCAACGCACGATGGGTATCGGGGATCTTCTCCTCGACAACCGCATCGTCTTCCTTCAGGGTGAGATCAACAACCTGTCGGCGAACGATCTGGTGATGAAGCTCCTCTATCTGCAAAGCGTGAATCGCCGGAAGGAAATTCACTTCTATATCAACTCTCCCGGCGGAAGCGTTTCCTCTATGTTAGCGATCTACGACACGATGAAACTGCTGTCGTGTCCGGTCGCGACGTACTGCGTCGGTCTTGCCGCGAGCGGCGGCGCGATCCTCCTCGCAGGGGGCGCGAAAGGCAAGCGCCACGCGCTCCCGCACTGCAAGGTCATGATCCATCAGCCGTGGGGGGGCGTCGGCGGACAGGTCTCCGATATCGAGATCCAAGCGAACGAAATCCTGAAGGATCGCCAAACGCTCAACGAAATCCTCGCGGAAAGCACGGGCAAAACGGTCGAGCAGATCGCGAAAGATATCGATCGCGACTTCTACCTCAACGCGGAAGAAGCGCTCGCATACGGTCTCGTCGACAAGATCTTGACGCATACGCCCGTCGCCGAATGACGCGCGTCGTCGTGTTTCGTCCCTTTTCGCTTACTTATATCAGAAGGAAACTCCAGTGTCCCTCATTCCGATAGTTATCGATAAAAACGGTCGCGAAGAACGCGCGATGGACATCTACAGCCGTCTTCTGCAAGATCGCGTCGTCTTCCTCGGAACGCAAGTTACGGACGAAAGCGCCAACGCGGTCGTCGCGCAGCTTCTCTACCTGCAGTCCGTCGATCCCGCCGCGGACGTGCACCTGTATATCAACTCCCCCGGCGGCAGCGTGACCGCGGGTCTCGCCATCTACGACACGATGCAGTATATCAGTTGCGACGTCGCGACCTATTGCATCGGGCAGTGCGCGTCGATGGGCGCCGTCCTCCTCACCGCGGGCGCTCCTGGCAAACGCTACGCGCTCCCCAACTCGCGCGTCATGATCCACCAACCCCTCGCCGGGATGGAAGGCACCGCCGAAGAAATCATGATCCACGCCAAGGAGTTCCGATTCATTAAAGAGAAGATCAACCAAATCCTTCTCAAGCACTCCGGTCGCACTCTCGAAGAGATTCGTCGCGACACCGACCGCGACAACTTCATGTCCGCGGAGGAAGCGCGCGATTACGG
>CAVGEG010000111.1:0-7700 GCA_963628165.1 Paratractidigestivibacter sp.
ATCATGCGTGTTGGCGTCATAATCCAGATAACGTTGAGAGTTGATCTCACTCCCGGCGTCGTCCGTTTTAAAACTCCACGTTCTGAAGACTGAAAAAGCTCCGTTAGCGCCGCCATAGAGATCCACTTTGCTCCACTTGATTAGCTTTAAGAGTAAAGATCGCGTGAAGGGGATCAGAAGTAAAATACCAAGGACGTCGCTGACAAAGCCAGGCATAATGAGGGCAAACGCCCCGAGATTACCAAAAAGATAGCTCTTTAGTATGTTGGCAGGAGACTGAGAGGAGCAGAATAAAGGCCCCTTTCGTTGGAGCTTTGCTACGCAAAATCCAAGCGCTGAAGTACACAGACTTATCAGGATCGCCGTACTCCAAGAGGTTGCGTGGGCAACCAACAGAAAAGCGGCAATCTCAATAAATGGAAATAGCAAAAAAACCGTAAAAAACATACCATAGAACCTCTGTTGTCGAGCGCTAACAGTCTAAATCTTCATAATCTACACGCCTAGTGTAACTTAGGAACTGAAAGCTTTTAGACGAAGCTCCCTGTGATTCGACCGATTATATACGAACGGAGCTTTTTTTCAATTAACCGTACAAGCAACGCCAACCTCATAGACGGAGTTAAATTCGAGACGCTCTTGTCTGCTAATATTGGGGTAATTGAAAATACAGTCAGTTTAACAATAATCGGAATAAACCTTAAAAAATATCTAATCGAAATATCTGTTGAAGACGATAACAACGATAGGCCTGCTTTGGAGGCTTGGCAAATTGGTTTCTGGGAACGCAAGTTCTTCAGACAGAAAGCAAGAATCGTTTTCTAACAAATCGTTAGAGGAAGAAGTCGCATCATGATCAGGAATACGTTAAATAAGCGGCGCAACGTGCAAATTGCAGCATTCTTGTCGTTGCTCTTGACGGCGCCAACCGGCGTTGAGAATTGCTGGGGACAGGCGGCTGGTTTTGCCCAATCTCGTTCAGAAGCGCCCGCCATGGCGGAAAGCGGATCGCGGAAGAGTTTTCTTTCGTCTCTTAATCCGTTTAGTCGAACTGCGGAGTCCGAGGTTCCCTTGATCGATTCGACGACGATTTCTCAACCAGTGGCCACAAACATGCCGCCCAATTCGCTTGTCGCGCCGAGAACTTATCCGACGGAGTCTACGTTAAGGGTTGCAGTACCGTCGACGCCAACTCCTAAATTTCCAGCAACGACGACTCCATCCGTTCCAGAAGCAAGCGTAGGCAACACCGCGCTATCGTTGAGACGAGGCTTGGCAGGCGCCGGTAGCGCTTCTTCCGCTAAGCGCGCGCAATCCTCCCGAACGTCGACAGGCGGCGTTGCTTCGCTTCTCCTTGACGAACTGGAAGAAGACCAAGAGAACGAACTTCAAGAAACGCCGACTACTGCTAAAGCTCAAAGCGAGACGCGTAAGCCTGTAAGAAATAGCCTTAGAAGCGACGCTTTTCCCTCTTCCCTAGAGCTTTTATCTGATGAGAGCGGCGAGGCAGGCGAGAATGCCGACTCTTCAGAATCTGACGTCGAAGGGAAATCACAGGGGCGATCTGGCTCTAAAGTAGCCGTTATCTCGACGGAAGACGAAGAGAACGACGAATATGAACCGGCTTCGTCTTTGGACGCGTACGCGGAAGATATATCCGAGGATGGGGAGATTGACGACATGAGTCCCGCGATCGTACCCGATTCTCACGACGCTATTGAGGAGACGGTCGCGGACGATTCTCCGTCACGGTTGTCTTTCCAGAATGATAAATTGCCGAATGCGAACGAACTCAGCTCTGAAACGAAGCCCTTTGATCGGATTGACGACCAGCTTGACAGCGTTCTTACGCCCTCTTCAAACGCGTTGACTTGGAAGAGAAACAATGAAACGTTTCAGAGGATGAAAGCGCGAGAGGACGCGATTTCTCTCGGTCGAACTCCCAATATTGAGATCAATACCTTAGGACCCAAAAAACTTACGGTAGGACAGGCCTCCACGTATACGTTGAGAGTTAGAAACGTAGGTTCTGAAAGTGCGCGCAAACTCGTGGTGACAACGGAGCTTCCAGAATCGGCGAGCGATTTGAAAGCGAATCCAAGCGTTGGAGAGGCTTCTTTCCAGACGAGTAGCTCTCACGGGGCTGGTCGTGCTTGCGTGTGGGAAGTCGGCGTCTTGGGGCCTGGCGAAGAGCAAACGCTGGCGCTGACTTTAAAGCCAACGAGACGAGCGGCGTTTGGACTTGTGAGCAACTTCGATTTCGAAAGGTCTACCGTTAGCGCGGAGGTTGAAGTTCAAGAACCGATATTGGAAGCGTTGATCGAAGGACGCGACTCCATAGAATGGGGCGTTGAAGATCGATATAGAATTCGTATTCGCAACATTGGAAACGGCGATGCGGAGGACGTGCGACTAAACGTTTCGACGGGCGAGAACAACGCGTCGCAAATGCTCGGCGTTTTAAAAGCCGGGGAAGAAAAAATTGTCGAGATGAGCGTGAAAACGGTCTCTAATGAATTCTTTACGATTAATGTGGAAGCTGTTGGAGCATATGGAGTCGCCGCCGTTGCCAATAAGAGAGTCGCGACTTTAAGAGGCGAGCTGAACGTTGAAGTTGAAACTCCTGATCTTCAGTTTGTCGAGGGAGAGTTTGAAGCGCTTGTTCACGTGACGAATATCGGAAACGCTACGCTTCAAAACGTGGACGTAGTCGCTCAGATTCCCGTCGGAGTCGAGATCCTCAGCTGTTCGAATCAGGCGCGTCGTAACGACGAAAAGCGCCGCGTATATTGGATTGCGCCCTTTATCAGACCTAATGAAGAAACGACGTTCAGTCTTCGTTGCCGGATTATGAATGCTGGAACGGCCAAGTTTGAGGCGGTTGCGGTCGATCAATCCGGACTGGTCGCACAAGCGCGCTCGACCGTTAACGTGGAATCAATCGCCGTTCTGGCAATGCGCGTCAACGCGCCGAAAGAACCGGTTGCCGTAGGTCGGCGGTGCGTTTACGAGTTAGTCGTTGAAAATAACGGCACCAAAGACGCGTGTGATATTAACACCGGAATCTTTCTTGGGGCCGGTATGAAGCCGATTGAAGTCGAAAACGAACGCGGTTACGTTTATGAAAAGGATTCGAAAGTCCTCTTTAAGAAGATTGATTGTCTTCGCGCAGGAGAATCCGTGGCGTTTCGAATCGAGGCGGAGGCTCTTGCCCCTGGGAATCAAAAGGTTCAAGCCATGTTGCAGTCTACTGCGGAAGACGTGAGTTTGTTAAGCGAAGAGACGACTTATTGTTACGCAAGACGCCTCAATAGCACACGCGAGAATCGCACGGTCGACGTTGAAACAATGACTGCGGAGAGACCGGATGCTTCGTCAATGTTGAAATGACGCTTTGCCGAGTGTAAAAGCCGTCCCCTTTGGTGGCGACGGCTTTTTATTATTCTCTATAATAAAGGTATTCTGATTCCCCTTGACATGGAAACTCTTCATTATAGAATTCTACGAAAGAGATTACGGCGAGTTTTGACGCTTTGACGTATAGATGTTGGGGCTCTGGCTCTGATTTAGTTTCAACGGGCGACATGAAGATGTGTTTTCTTCCCGTCATAATTGAGTTTTTCATAGAAGCCTTAGCGAATAATAGACATTGCTCGTCGTTGGTTTGACTCAGATGTGCGCTTGACGGCGTATTTCCTTAATATTAGGCGTTTGCGATTCCTTAATTAGAATGCGCGGACGTTCGCGTTTGCTTTTTGACGAGTGTGCCCAATGCATAGCAGTAGCGATGAAAATGGTAGGAACGATGGTTCTTCGTTTGATGTTTCCCATAAAACGCAGGATCAAGCGCGCGTAGTGAACGCGGGGCGTAACGTTGGCGTACGTAATGTCGGTTCTCTTTCCGGAGGGGCTGGCTTCCGACCAGTTAATGAGAGAGGCGGCAACAAAGTTCAAGGACTTTTGAAAGACGTCAACGATATTTTGGGGCAGAATTTTTCCCAGAAAGCTTTGGAACCGCTCCTCAATAAGGTAAATCTTGTTTTGAATAAAGATTTCCCACACAAAACGCTTATTGCTGCCGTTGAGTTTGATTTGTTTTGTGAAAAAGTATTCGGTAATTATGGCTCCGAACCTAATGTCAGGGATTCTGATCTTATTGATTTGCTTCGTAAGGCCAACAAAGAAGGAGACTACCAGGCTCAGTTTGCCGTCGACGGCGTGTTGAAGATCTTGTTTTTCTATTGCGGCGGCACGCTTGTCGGCGTTTTGAAACCGAGAGAGGAACGTCATGCGGAGCGCGATTTCTACCTCAGCAAGCATCCTTCTGTGAAAAAAGATTATGTTGCCGAGAAGGGGGCTGAAGGCGACGTTTCTTCTATTGTTGCCGACGCTGATGAAAACGCGGTTTCTTCATTCCACTCTGCGTGCGGAGTCGGCGATCTTTGCGGTGAAAGCGCGTCTACCGCCGTTTTCACAGAGACTAGTCCTTTACCGCAAAAGTCCGTGCCTTGGGAAGAAGCTCTTCGAGAGGTTGAAAAGGAAGCGCGTAAGTATTTTACTGATATTTCCAATTTAACAGCGGATGATTTATCCGTTTTGCGACGCCTCCTTTATTTCTCTTGGGGCGACGTTTCTAGTGAGTCGTTGGACGGTTCCTTGATAGATCAAATCGCTAACGCTGTAGACGTAGCTTTCAAGGATTCTCGCTGTTTTGATCTTCAGACGCTTTCGTCCTTCTATGAGAATCTGAATGAAGTAACGAACCTTGGCGACGTTGAAGAGAGTGAGTTTGACTCCATCACGGCATACGCTCTTACTTGCTTTGAAAGACTAATGAGGCCTCAATTTGAAATTGAGGAAATCTCTTCTGACTCCGACTTCAGCGCGGCCTATTCGGTTCTCGCGACTTCTATAATTTCCAAAGCCTATGGCGGAAAACTCATTGACGTCGACGATAGTGCGGCTGTCGATTCTTTCTATCAGCTTTTTATCAAAGAAGTGGGCGATCCAAACCTTGTAACCAAACGCGAGCTTGAAAGAATCCTCTTGCGAGCCGACGGCGTTTTTTCTCCTGAATCGATTCAGGAGCGCCGTAGTATACAGGATTTATCTCGTCCTGATTTCATAAGGAGAATTTTGTGCGAGGAATATCCTCAAGGATTAAATATTACCTCCACCGCCGCTTTGGAAGGTTTTAGAGAATGGGGACGCCATTATGACGTTGCTAGTCTTGAGAAAGATGATCAAGCGTTGCGTGGCGATATTTGTCGATATGCAATAGTCGTAGACGGTTTCGCTTATTCAGTACCTGAACTGGTTAAGGCCAAGATTAAGCAGGCGATCGCCGTTTTCATGAACTACGGTTCGATTGTATACTATGAAGATTTTTTCAAAAAGAACGAATCGTCGATCTCGCTCCAAAACAATGTTGTTAATTGGCGTGTTTTACGAACTCTCCTGGCCAGTTGTTGTAAAGAGTTTGTCTTCTATGAATACTATTTGGAGAAAGTCCCCGCCGATCCTTCGCAAATCCTTTCGGAAAACATGAAAATCCGTAACGAAATCGATCGTTTTTGGGGTATTCGCCAAGCGTTTACTGTCGAAGAACTATCGAGCAAGGTCTATATTCCTTTGGAACGCGTTCTATTTGTGCTCAATAACGACGGGTATTTTCAACCGGCTGGCGACGGCTCTTTTCAAAAAGGCGAGCCTAACTCTCAACATGACGTTTCGCTTGAGGAGGAGTTCGCTAAGCGGTTCAAGTCGGAAGAAACTGACGTTCAATGGGGATGCAACGGTAAAGAGTTGACGCCGATCCTGAAGGAACGAAGCAAAAAGTTGTATGTCGACGGTAAGCCCGTTCGATCGACCGAGGCAACGACGGCGTCTGCTCGTCTTTCCCTGTTGAAAGAAGAGCCCGTCGTTGACAACAACACAACGAAGACGAACCAGAAACAGGAAGTAGCTCCAGAACCTTCTCTTATCCAAGAAGTAGAGGTTGAGAAGGAAATAACAATCGACAAAACAGAGACTGAAACACCGAAGAAGCCGCTCAGCCGTGAGAAATTGAATGTTTTTGCGAAGGCTCTGGCGGTCAATTACAAATTAGGTCTTGATTTGACGGATAAGCAGGAGGTGTTAAACTTCCGGACTAAAGTGGAGGAGCTCGGCAAGTTTGCCGTGCTCGAATCTGACGAGGAATTGGCGGATCTTTTACAGCACAGAATTGGTTTTCTATGCGACGGTCGCGTGTATATCGTTTCCAAGAAAACCAAAGAGGCCGTCATGAAACGTGTGGATCAATGGTTTGACGGCGGCGGTCGCTTGATATTTTACTCCTCTTTGTTTAATCGTCTTTGCGAAGAGTTTGACGGATCAGACGTACCGCCCATTCCTTCAGTCAACGTTCTGGTTAACAGATTAAAGAAGTATTATCCGACTTACGCGTTTTCCGATCTGTATTTTGAAGCGAAAGAGGATCGTACGCGCACGATAGACGAGAGGCTTAGGGAAGAAATTTGCCATTCCGGAGGGCTTAAAGAGTCGGGGAAGCGCTTGGAAGAATTAGCCGACGTTCTGTTCATCCCGAAGGAAACGATAGACAGTGCGTTGAAGGGAGATCCTGAACTCTTCGTGAGAAGATCCAATGGTTATTGGGAATACTGCAAGAATGAAGAAGGTTCTCGTAAAAGCCCAAGCGTTAAGCGACGTTCGAGCAGAAGGACTTCGAGTTCCAACTGACAACCGATAACAGCATTGCTGAAGTGTTTCTGAACAAGAGGCCGACGGGATCGAACGTCGGCCTCTTTTCTGTTAGTCTTTATAAACTTCTCCCAGTTGGGGAACGTGAATAGTCGTTTGAGGTTCAAGTTCCTTTAATTTGGTCGCCAAGGAATTTGACGCCGCCGGTTCTCCATGTACGACAAAAGTGGTTTTGGGCGTTTGAGGTATTGATTGGTACCAACTGATCAACTCGTTTTGATCCGCGTGTCCCGAAACGCCTTTTACTTGCGCTATTTCCGCTCGCACAGGATACATTTGGCCAAGTATACGAACGGGGGAAGTTCCACTTAGGATGATACGTCCTAGAGTTCCCGTCGCCTGATATCCCATGAAGCAGATTGTGTTTTTCGGACTTGAAATGTGATTGGCTAAGTGATGCTTAATTCGGCCTGCATTGCACATCCCAGCCGAAGCCATGATAATTGCCGGTCCGCTCATGGTGTTTAATCGTTTCGATTCATCCTTGGTTTTTAGGAGTTCAAGATTGTCAAGCTTTCCATTTGTTCGACGGATAGATTCTAAGGTTTCTTCGTCGAAACACTCTTTGTGTTTCATGAATATATGAGTGGCTTCAACAGCCATGGGCGAATCAAGAAAGATTGGAACGTTGGAATCAATCTTTTTTTCCCCCCTAAGTCTCGCAAGTCGATAGAGGGTCTCTTGCGCTCGTTCGACCGCAAAAACCGGAATAATGACTTTGCCGCCTCGTTCTGCTGTTCGTGAAATTATATCAGCGAGCTGGGCGTCAACCGTTTCGAGGGGCGGCGAAACGCGATCGCCGTAGGTGGATTCAATAAACAGATTTGAGACCGGTTCGTCTAAAGTATAATTTTCTGGATCGCGCAATATCGGGCGGTTGGCGCGTCCCAGATCTCCTGAAAAGAGGATTCGTCTCGGAGTTTCTTCGTCTATTTGGG
>CAVGEG010000111.1:7751-8725 GCA_963628165.1 Paratractidigestivibacter sp.
CTATTTGGGGGCGCGTGAGAAGAACCTCTATGAAGGAAGAGCCCAGAATATGTCCGGCTTCTCGGAATGTGATCTGTACCCCATCGGCGATTGTTGTGGGAACGCTGTAATTGACGGGCTTGAAATAGGCAAGGGTTTTTTCAACATCAGCGGTCGAATACAATGTTGTCACGGGGCGCGGAGGAGTACGTTTTTCTCTCTCATGTCGCTTTCTTTTGAACGCCGCGTCTTCTTCTTGAATATGGGCGGAATCGCGAAGAATGAGTTCCGTTAAATCTAACGTCGCGGGGGTCGCATAGATATGTCCGCGGAAGCCGTCCGCCACTAGTTTAGGGAGGAGACCGCAGTGATCTAGGTGCGCGTGCGTAAGGAGAACGGCGTTGAGTTCACGGGGCGCCTCTAGAAAAGGCTGCCAGTTAAGTTCTTGGCGAGAACGTTCCTGAAACATGCCGCAGTCGACTAAAAACTGAAACGAGTTACAAGTGACAAGATGTTTTGAACCTGTGACGCTACCAACTGCTCCACAAAATTTAAATTCCATTGTTACCCCCCAATTGAATGTTGTTTAAGAAAATGAAGCTTATTCTGTTTTAGTATATCGTATGTTAAAATTGACGAGGACTAACTTCTTTTTTGTTACTTTAGAAGTTTTGCGAAAAAGGTGGAGCTTTCTTGCAAGGCCTATTCTTGACGTCATGCGTAAGGTTTGATAGTTTAACTCAGAGCGTCGCGCATTGGCTGTTTGAATGAGAAAAATGGAGGAATCAATGAAAAGGCGGTATTCGACGATTCTTTGTTTAGCGGTAATTGGCTTTTTTTTGGCGTTTGCCTTTCGAGCTAAGGACAACGTGTCAAACGCCCAGACTCAGCAATCTCCCGTTGTTTTTGATCTTGAAACGTTGAGGGGGTCAATCGGCGTTTTTTTTGAAGATATGTCTGATCCTAACAAAGGGGGAAGTAAGGCTGTTGAAGAT
>CAVGEG010000112.1:0-1317 GCA_963628165.1 Paratractidigestivibacter sp.
AACGATTTCCCGTTGCCGACGGCAACGCCGTTATACGCGCTCATGCGGCGGCCTCCTTTGTTTACCGCTCCTTGAAGGCCGACAGTTTATCTCTGTAATCTTCGTATTGCTTTGTCCCCGGCTCAATCTCTGCGTACGGGCGGCGCGCCGTCGTTCTTCGCGGCGAAATCTTCGTCATTATATCAGAAAAAACGAAGCCTTCAAATCTTGCCGCGGCGACGCTCAAGGGGAATTAAGGACTCGAAGAAAAACGTCTCGCCACGGAATTTACGCGGCGAGAAATTTTGAAGGACGCCGAAAAGGACGCTCGTTGTCGCGTCTCGAGGGAGTCGGGGCGCCGAAAAAATTCGGAAAATCGGCGAGTAATTCCCCCCGAGAGACGCGCCGTCGACGGGCAAGCGTTAGCCATGAAATGCTAACGCGGGGTACGAAGGGAAACCGTTTTCATAACCCGACCAATCCGGGATCGGAAACGGCCCGGTGTAAAACCCGCCCTCGGCGGGCCATGCAATGCGAAGGGGATTGCGAAGGGAAACCGTTTTCATAACCCGACCAATCCGGGATCGGAAACGGCCCGGTGTAAAACCCGCCCTCGGCGGGCCATGCAATGCGAAGGGGATTGCGAAGGGAAACCGTTTTCATAACCCGACCAATCCGGGATCGGAAACGGCCCGGTGTAAAACCCGCCCTCGGCGGGCCTCGGCGGGCGTCGAGAAATAAAAAACGCGCTCCGTCTCAAGGAAGACGAAACGCGGTTTTAGCTATTAACGATTGATTTAATCCGACAATTCTCTTCAAAGGCGCGTCGATTTTTCCAAACTGGGGTCAATAACGGCGAACGTCGCGCGCAAACCTCTTGCGGGGCGATCCGTGGGGTCGGGTCCGCGTTCTCTCGACTACGCCAAGCCTTCTTTGACGAGTTCGTATCGTATGTCGCGCAGAGCGGCGGCGGCGAACCGACTCGTCCACGACTGTGAGCGTCCTAGTTCTTCGGCGACTTCGCGCTGCGTCTTTCCTTCGAAGAAGAGCGCGGAGACGACGCGTCGGGACTTCGCGTCGAGGCGCTCGAGCGCCTTCTTCGCCGCGGCGAAGAGCTTGGCGCGGCGGCGTTCTTCTTCGCGCTTTTCAGGGAGATCGAGCGCGTTTTCGTCAAAGACGTCGAGCGCTTCGTCGAGGGACGCGGGGGCGCGCAGGAACTGACGCCGCGCCGCGCGCGCTTCGTTGCGGATCGTCTTGTCGACCTGATACGCGAGCCAGAAGGAGAATTTCACGTTCCGCCGCGGATCGAAGCACTCGATCGCGCACGCGACCCCGAGG
>CAVGEG010000112.1:1327-8674 GCA_963628165.1 Paratractidigestivibacter sp.
ACCCCGAGGAGTCCCGCGGCGAACTTTTCGTCGTACGTCATCGCCGTCCCGTAGTCGTATAGGGAGATCATCTTGCGCACGATCGCCGCGTGGCGTTCAATCTCCGCGCTTGTCGCGCGTTCGAATCGCGCGACCTTTCCGTTCTTCGTCATCGTTCCGTCAAGGTTAATAGCCATAAAAAGATCCTTCCACGCGCGCCGAGAGGACACAGGTCGCGCGATTCTTAGTTGAAAGCGGGAAAAACGCTAAGAAAACTTAATTTACGTAGGTAAACCAGAGAACAACAGAGACGGGGAGCGCGTCAGATTCCGAAAAATCCTCCGACGCAATCCCCGGAATAGTTGGCGAGTTCCGTCAACGCCCAGACGAGGGCGTCCAGACGGTCCGCCGTTTGGTCGGGGGTCGACGGGCCCGCGTAACGCGTCATCTCCTCTTCGAGCTCGCGCATGACGCCGACGTGGCTCACCCGCCCGTGCTCGTAGAGGATCGAAATCGGTTCGGCGCGAAGAATCTTTCCGCGCGTCGCGCGAACGGTTCGGATCGGCAGATTCGGGTCGATCTGCCGCAACGCGGAGGCGACGAGATCCCCGCCCTGGTTCGTCTCGACGACGACGGCGTCCCCCTGCCAAAAGCGAAACGCTTCGACGACCTCCCGCGCCCAGCGTTCCGGGGGCGCGCACAAAGAGCGGTCGTCGAGGACGTAGAAGAAGGGGCGCCCGTCGAGCGCGAGGGAACGTCCCGCGACGACGATTCCCGTATTGTCGCTCGAGTCGTGCGCGGTCACGGCGGGGTCGACGCCCACGACGATCCTTTCAAGCCCGCGAGGGGGGTCGAGAATTCTTTGCGCGTCGATCGTCTCCTGCCTCCAGAGCGCGTTCTCCATGTCGTTGGAGAATTCGCCGTAGAGGAAACGCTTCTTCATCTTTTCGGAGCCCGCGGCAAGGGTCGATTCGATATACTGCGCGGGCAGATTCTCGAGGTTGTCCCCAGGGTTGATCTGGATCACCCCGTATTCTTGGGGATCGTTGACGCGAGCGCGCGTCGTCGGGTTGATCCCTTCGAGAAAGAGGCGGTACGTCCAGTGCGTTTTTCCCGGCGGGTTGCAGTCGAAAAACGCGCGGTTTCGCATGACGCGTCCCTTGGCGTCGACAAGGCGCTGCGCAAGACGCGTCGTCGCGATCTCGACGGCGGAATACGCGATCTCGGAACACTCGTTGAAATAGATCGCCGCGTATTCGCGACCAAGGATCTTCTCCACCCTCCTTTCGTTGTCGAGCCCGACAAACCAGAACTCCGCCCCCGTCTCAGGAAGAAGGATTTTCGTATCCGAAAGACTTCTCTTATACTCCATGTCGGGGAACGCGAGTTCGAGCATCTTAGGAAAGGTGTCGTCGAAGACGGAGTATCGCACCGAGTTGAAATAGCGGCGAAAGACGGCGTAACGTCCGCCAAACCGACGCCCGAAATCCGCCAACGCATGGCAGAACTCAAAAGTTTTCCCCGATCGCGATCCCCCGTAGGCGAGAATCTTCGACTTTTGCTCCACGAGCTCGCGAAGCGCAAGCTGAGCTCGCGTCGGTCGATATAAAGGCTTCTCTTCCATACGCGCCTCCTTTCTTTTCGCGTCAAGTCTTAGAAACGAAAACACAGTCCTATGGTCGTTGTTGTTGAAATGAAAGAGACAAGGAAGAGTTCTATAATCAGACGGCCCCGCCGAAGAGTTATCGCTGGCGAAAAGTATTAAAACCCTCTCTCGACGGGCAAGCGTTAGCGATGAAATGCTAACGCGGGGTACGAAGGGAAACCGTTTTCACGACCCCGACAATCCGGCGTCGAAAACGGCCCGGTGTAAAACCCGCCCTCGGCGGGCCTCGGCGGGCCTCGGCGGGCCGTCGGCGGGGGCGCGTTTAATAATACCCGTTAAGCCGAAATTTAGAACCCAAAAAAAGTCGCGAAGGATCCAAAAAGAGTTCGCGGCGCGGAGTTGATTCGGTAAAACGCGGGGGGAAAATTTGGTAAAAAATCGCGGATGGCCGAAATTTCCAAAAAACGACGGTTGGCGTCTTTTCAAAGCGCGCGGTTCTGATAGAATGACGGGTAGTAGGCCGGAGTGGCGGAATTGGCAGACGCGCTAGGTTCAGGTCCTAGTCCCCGTTATTGGGGGTGAAGGTTCGAGTCCTTTCTTCGGTATGACGCGCAGGCGGTAAGCTTAGCGCGTTTTTCTTTTCTTGCGTCGATTGCAAAGTCTCACAATTTCCAGAATTACAAAAAAGAGTCAAAAAAAAGGGCCCTTTACGGCGAATAGGCTTGATTTTCTCACTGGGAAAAAAGATAATCGTAAAAAACTGGGTAAAGGTCGGCTATTTATCGTCGCCTATTTGGAGCGCCGCGTCCCACGCGCGTTCTTCACCATACGATGCAGGAGTTTCACAGTAACCATGACCGCGCGAAGTCTCATCACACAGTTCGTCGCCTCGCTCATTATCCTCGCGACCGCCCTTTCCGCGGGCGTCGCGGGCGAATATAAAGGCCCTATCAAGCTAATTCCGACGAAAGACGGGGCGACGCTTTACTCTCTGAATATGGACGCGAAGGAAATCGCGTTTGTCAACGTCGCGGAAGCGAAGGTCGAGAAGACGATCCCTCTTCCGGGGGTTCCGAACGACATGTGTTTGTCGAAGGACGAGAAGACGATGTACGTCGGTTACGGGGACTATCAGGGTAAGATTTGCGCGGTCGACCTCGCGACGGGCGCCGTGACGGCGGAAGGCGTCGTCGGGCACACTCCTTGCGGGCTGTGCGTCACGTCGGACGGGTCGACGATCTACGCGTGCCTTCGCCACGACTGGAAGCTCGCGAAGATCAGCCTTCCCGACTTCAAAGTCGAAGCGCTCTACCCCGCGTTGCACGAGCCTTGCGACGCGGTTCTGACCCTCGACGACAAGAGCTACTACGCGGCGAACTTCCTCCCCCTCGATCCTTCCGACGGGGCGAACGTCGCGGCGGAAATCACGTGCCTCGACACGGCGACGGGAGAAACGAAGCAGATTCGTCTCCCCAACGGCAGCTCGAGCATGCACCACATCACCCTCTCGCCGGACGGCAAATACGTCTACACGACGGCGATCCTCGCGCGTTACCAGCTCCCTACGACTCAGGTCGAACGCGGCTGGATGAACACGAACGGCTTCAGCATTATCGACGCGGAGAAGCGCGAATTCGTGAACACGGTTCTTCTCGACGACGTCGACTCGGGCGCGGCGAACCCGTGGCCGATCGTCGTCACGCCCGACAATACGAAGATTTGCGTCGGTCTCGCGGGCTCTCACGAGTTGGCGATCGTCGACGCGGTGAAGACGCACGAAAAGCTCGCGGGGCTTCCGAAGAACGCGGAAGAGGCGAAGGAGCGCGGCTTGGCGAACGCGACGACCGCAGATCAGGTTCCTCAGCTTTTGGCGTTCCTAGTCGGTCTCAAGACGCGCGTGAAGCTCTACAGCCGCAAGCTCAACGGACGCGCGCCGCGCGCTCTCGCTGTCGTCGGCGACAAAGTCTACGCCGGCATGTATTTCACGGACAACATCATAAGCGTCGATCTCAGCGCGCGGCGTCCTAAGGCGGTCGAATTCGTCAAGCTCGGCCCCGAGCCGGAGATGGACGCGGTCCGACGCGGCGAACTCGCCTGGAACGACGCTCTCCTCTGCTTCCAGACGTGGCAAAGCTGCGCAAGCTGCCACCCCGAAGCGCGCTCCGACGCTCTTAACTGGGATCTCCTCAACGACGGAATGGGCAACCCCAAGAACGCTAAAGCGATGGTTTACTCCATCGCCGTGCCCCCCGCGATGTGGCACGGGGTGCGCGTCACCGCGGAATACGCGATCCGCACCGGCTTCAAGTTCATCTGCTTTGCGAACGTTTCCGAAGACACGTGCGTCGACGTCGAAGAATACTTGAAGAGCCTCGAGGAAGTTCCGAGCCCTCGACTTGTCGACGGGCAGCTCAGCGAAAAGGCGCTCCGCGGAAAGGCCGTCTTCGAGAATCCTAAGTACGCCTGCGCCCACTGCCATTCGGGCAAGTACTTCACGGATCAGAAGATGCACGACGTCGGCTCGCGCGCGGACTACGACCATCAGGGCGAATTCGACACGCCGACCCTTCTTGGAATTTGGCGCACGCCCCCTTACCTCCATGACGGTCGTTACGTCGATCTTCACGACGTCTTCCTTGACGGCGGGCACGGCGACGTCCTCGGCGAAGTGAACGATATGACGGAAGAGGAATGCGACGATCTCGTCGAGTATCTCCTCTCGCTGTAATAAAACGGCGCTCCGACGCGCGGTAAAAAAAGGCCCTCCGGTATCGCGGAAGGGCCTTTCTTTTTGCGGCGCGCAAGGGGCGTCATTCTTCGATCGCTTCGACGTTGACGTAGAAGACGACGGGGTTCGCGTCTTTGAGAACGATCTCGATCTGGAAGACGTACTTTCCGGCGCGTTCAAAGAGCGGATATTCGCGAATATCGGGGGTGAGCGCGAAGGTGTATCCGCCGTCGTCGCGCGTCCATGCGTCGGAGATTTGCGCCGCTTCGAGAACCGTCTCGACGGGTACGACGACGTTTTCGTGACCCGGCACGGGCTCGACCGTCTCGTCGAAGAGGCCTTTGGAGACGTAGCGGCACGTGTAACGCGCCTCTTGGACGAGATCGTCCTTCGCCAAGAGGAGCGACGTTGCGTCGAAAGAATCGTAAATACGCGCCAAGATCGTGACGCCCTGTCCTAAATACACCTGATCGTTCGTCGTCGCCAATTGAGTCGTCGCCTCCCAGTGAACGCGCGGCGTCTCGAAACGCGGCGTCGCGCTCGTTACGACGCTGAATTGCACCCCCGAGAAGCTCCACGCGTCGTCGTAATGGAACTCCCATCCGTCGAAGAGGCGATAGACGGATCGCCCCGAAGGGATCGGAACCGTCGCGGTCAGCGCGGCGATAGGGAGCGCGTCGTCGACGACGCCCCACGATCCGTCGGTCAGGCGCCGTTCGACGCGCGCCGTTCCTTCCCCGGCGGAGTCGTCCGCGACGCGCCACGTCAACGCCGCCTCGCGCGGCCGCGTCGCAACGGCGCGAAAATCCGCGACCGCGCCGCCCAAACCGCGCAGAACGACGCCCTCGCAAACCGCCCCCGCGTCCGCGCCCGACGCGCCAAGCGAAAGGTACCCCCGACTCGACGCGCTAAGAATCGACCCCGCGCAAAGAACGCCCCCAGACGCGGCGAGAACGCGATCCTCTCCGACAAACTCGACGCGCCCCGACGGCGCGACGCTCAGCGTCTCCGTACGCGCGTTCGACTCAATCCGCAGCGTTCCCTCCGACGCGACCTCGATCCGCGCGCACTCCGCGCACTCCGCGCCCCCAGCGAGCGTCAGCGTCGAACGCGACCCCACGCGAAGAAACGACGCCTGAACCGCGGGAATCGCGCACGCGCTCGGACCCGTCGCGATCAGCGAAGAACCCGCGGGGGGCGCGTCGAGCCAATCGACCGTCGCGTCGAGATAGAAGACCCCCGCGCCGACGCTCTCCGGAGCCTCGGAACCGCCGCGCGACGTGCGCCACTGCGCCGGATCTCCAAACCGTCCGGACTCCCCCGCGTCCTTCGCAAGATAATACTCCGCGCGAACGACTTCGTACGCCCCAAGCGCGTACCGCCTCTCTCCCGCGTCGTCGTCCCATCCGCGCGGAGCGCCCAGGAGATCCGTCTCCCCCGCGCACGTCGCGCCGCCCGTCGCGTACGGAGAGTCCGCTCGAAGCGCGAAATTCCACTCGCTCCACGGGATCGGATTCTCCGTCGAATACTCCGCGACAGAAGCAGGAACGTCGCAGAACCCCGCGCTCTCAAGCGGCGGATTCACCACGCAGTCGACAAACTCCGAGTTCGACTCCGTCGCAAGGGTATTTTCGCCCTTATTCGCCGCAATCGTGCACCGCGTGAACTTGACGAAATTCTCCGCGCCCGCAAGGTACGCCCCGTTCGCAAGCCCCCCGACGAACGCGCAGTCGGTCATCGACACGTCCGCGTACCCGCTCGTCTGAAAGATGTTGTAAACGTTCGCAAAGCCCCCGAAGACGCACTTCTCAAAGACGCAATTCACGCGTCTGCTCGCGCTCCCCCCGACCAAAACGCGACCGACGAGCGTCGCCCCGCGCATCCGCAAGTCGCTGAAACCCGTCTGTTCGCGATTCTCCAGGAGCAGGTTCCCCGGTCGACGCAAAACAAGGCGCGTCTTCCCCGCGTCGAGCGTGACCGCGACGGGGAATTTCAAAAGGCTCGCGACGGTTATCTCGACCCTCTCTCCGACGGCGAAGACCTCCGGATCGGGGACGATCGCGTCCCCGTCTTGCGCCGCCGCGATCGCCGCGACGAGAGTTCCCGAACCCGTCGCGTTTGTGTTCGTAATATAAAGAGTCGCCATTGGGTCTCCTTAGTTTTCTTCCGGGGGGACGATCGTCAACGCGACGTCGAGTCGCGCGACGCCCCCCGACGCGACCGCCGCGGGCGCGAAGCTCACCAGCGATCCCGACGCGTTCACCTCCGCTCCCGTCGTCTGAACCACGTGCTTCGCCATCTGCGTCGCCAGCTCCAACTGCGAATCGAGGAGCGCCGATCCGTCCGGATTCCGCGCCAAGAGCGTGATGACGATCGCCTCTTCCCCGTCGTAAACCTTCGTAATGAAACGCGTTTGCTCTTCTTTCATTTCGACTCCTTACTTCTTTTTCTTATTCTTCTTAAAGACCTGATATTTCCAAAACTCAGCCGCGTCGCTGAGCGGAGCAAGACGCGGCGATTCGGCGGAAGAGCTCCGTCGCGATCACCGCGACCGCGGCGAACGCGATCGACCGCCAGAGGGACGGCCCGCAATCGCGCGTCTGCTCGACCGCGACGACGCGCGACGGCGACGGCGTCGGAACGGGCGTCGGAACGGGCGTCGGAACGGGCGTCGGAACGCGGCTCGACTCAGACTCCGCGCGCCGTTCTCCCAGTCGCGCGAGCTCCTCCATCCGGCGCTCCATTCCGGAGACGCGGTCGCCGAGAGCTTCGATCGACGCCGCGAGCTCGTCCGTTCTCTCCCGCCACCCCGCGTTGAAGCGGTCGGCGATCCCCGCGAGGCGTTCCGTCGTTTCGCGCTGACCGGCGCGCAACTCCTCGAGCGTGTCGACGACCAGCCGCACCTGACCCAGGGGCGTCTCCACGTCGTATTCGTTCCCCGACTCCGCGACGGGCCGCGCCGCGCCGCGCGACGTCCGCGCGCTTGCCGACGACGAAGGATACACGAGCGCGTATTCCCCTTTCTCCTGACGAG
>CAVGEG010000113.1:0-8638 GCA_963628165.1 Paratractidigestivibacter sp.
CGAAAGTCCCCAGAATGATAAAGCTTGAGTCAAGATTCCTCTCGTTTAAAGCATATTCGTAAAACAATATAGGCTCCATTCTTCCTAATATTACGAGCCGACGTCGCATAGTAGCCCACTTTCCTTAATTGGCTTTTTCCCCACATAAAATGAAATGACGTTGGATTTATACTTACCTGTTCAATCGAGCTCGAACAACTTCGTTGCCGCCGTCTTCTCCTTGTTTTTATCCCTAACTTTGATAGAATTCCCAAAAATTGGAAAAACGAGCAATCAATAATTTGCTCATCTTAAATTGAAGACTCAGTGGGATAATCTTTTTGAACACTTTTGCGTGGTCGACAAGGTCTTTATCTCTTTTTAATGTTTACCGCTGATCGTTGCTGAACTCCTCAGCCCGAAGAAACGGTTTAGAACATTTTGAATATAAGCGTATAATTTACGCGACCAAATCCTAATTGATGAGTGTAGATAATAATGTTTATTCCAGATTGGATTTACAATGAGTTTTCGGCAAGCGGCGTCGATTATTCGGACAAAGAAGTTGTTAGACAATTTGAGAAACGTCACCAGAATTTCCGGGATTTCAACAAAGAATTTGAATTGATTAAACAAAGAGTTTCCTTAAAACCCACAGACGAGGTTCTGGACGTCGGATGCGGCACAGGCGCCTTCATTATGCCCGCTAGTCGAAATTGCAAGCACATCTACGGAGTTGACGTTTCCTCTGGAATGCTTGGACTCCTGCAAGAAAAGCTTGAATCGTCTAAAGTATCCAACGTTACGCTCTGTCACGCTGGTTTTCTCTCCTTCAGAAATCATATCCCTAGCGAACAAAAGTTTGACGTAGTCGTTTCCTCATTAGCACTGCATCACTTACCCGACGTATGGAAAGCGGTAGCTTTAAAAAACATAGCCGACGTTCTCAAGCCGGACGGTAGGTTTTACCTGTATGACGTGATCTACACCTTCCCTATCGAAAACTGGCAACACGGGATCCAAAGATTACTCGACGATATGGAATCAGCGGCAGGACACGAGGCGAAAAAACACGTTTCATCCGAATTTAGCTCTTTTTCCTGGTATCTTGAAGAACTCATTCGAAAAGTAGGGTTGCAAATCGAAGGAATATACGACGACTACACCTTTGTGCGAGCTTACGCATGTTGCAAAGCGCAAAATCAAGAGCGTAACAACGCTCAATCCCCAGTTGAAACTAAACAGGCCCGTTTAATAGATCAAGACGCCAAAAAAAAGTGGAACGTACCTACGCTTCTACTCATGGAAAATGCAGCGCACTCTCTTCTAAAAGTATTTTTAGAAAATGCGCCAAGACTGAACAAAAATGTTCTTCCTAAAAAAGTTCTCGTTGTGGCAGGAAAGGGCAATAATGGAGGAGATGGTTTTGCTCTAGCCAGACTACTTGAGCTTCAGGGTTTAGAATGCCATGTGGCGACCTTTACTCCCTTCGATCAATATCAGGGTGACGCAAAAATCAATCTAGATATTCTTCGAAAAACATTTGCCGACTCCCCCGAGAAAATTTCCTATTATGATAGTGCATGCGACGTTAAGGATAAACTTTCCCAAGAAACAGATTGGTGCGACTGGATCGTCGACGCCTTGTTAGGAACAGGCGCTAAGAGCCGTCCCAATTCTATCTATGACGTTGTAATCTCTAGTATAAACGAATCTAAAAAGCCCATCTATTCAATCGACGTGCCAAGCGGATTAGACTCAGATTCAGGCGCAACTGATTCAGAAGCAGTGCGCGCTACTTTAACGACAACGCTTGCAGTGGTCAAAAAGGGATTAGTTACAGAAAACGCAAAACAATATCTAGGGGAACTTCATTTAGGAGGAATAGGAATTCCTGTCGAAAAACTTCTTTCACCGGATTTATCCAATGAATAAGACTTCCTCTTATTGAGTTTTCCAGCTTTCCCAAGAGGCAGGTGTTGAATGCAACGACGTAGCTTTCTAAAAAAGATATTTTTAGACTGTTTCATCCCCTTTATAGTCCAAACGTCGTCCAGCTCTTATTTGTTCGCCGACAACTCGTCGGCTGGCGTGCCTCAAGATTATAGTCGCCTCCTATTCGATGGACTCGATAAACTGTCCAAACACCAAAATAGCAACGGTTCTTTTGGAACGGTTACGGATTTATTTGGATGTGATCCCGCAGTCTCCGCCCTATGCGGTTTGTCATTCTTAGGTTCTGGGAGTTCTCCAGGAAGAGGTCGGTATGCAGTTGAAATCAATCGTATAATAGATTTCATCCTATCATGCTCTATAAAACCATCGGACAATACCTCTGATTCACCTAATCAGCAAACAACGCCTTTGGCTCTGAACGCCTATTTGACAAGAAATCACCTTACCCTTTCTGAAGCCAGCGGTCTAATTGCTAATGTGCAAACTCATGGAGAAAAGACTTTGTACGGACATGGGTATTCGGTTCTTTTTTTATGCGAAGCTTACAGCGCCTTTCCTCGAGAAGATGTTTTTACGACGATTAAGAACGCAGTAGGCCTAATCATACGTACGCAAAATTCGGCTGGAGGATGGCGTTATCTTCCTCAACCCGCGCTTCTAGCAGATATTTCCGTGTCGACTTGTATTCTGTCGGCTCTCAGAGCAGCGGCGAACGTGGGAATCGCCATACCTTCAGAGGTCATAGGAAAAGCGCAGGATTACATCTTAGCCCTTCAAAACGAAGACGGCGGCTTTCGCTATACAGCTCAACATGGACCGAGCGGCTACAGTAGAACGGCAGCGGCAATTCATGCCTTACAGGTTACGGGTATACGTCAAACCCCGAAACTGGAACGTGCGTTAGATTATCTAAAACGATATGTATTGAGAAAAGACGAGGAACTTCCTTCGGCAAACCAACCGGCTTATTGGGCCTATGGTCAATTCTATACGGCGCTTGCTCTATGGCGTTTAAAGACAGATCCTGAAAGACAAAATATTTGGAACGTATTTTTCGAAAACTATAAAAGAGAAATAGCAGAACGTAGATCTTCTACAGGACTATGGGAATCGAACTCCTCAAAAGAAGCGGAGTCGGCGCTCATTCTATGCGTTCTTGAAATTCCACTGGAACGAACGCCGTTCTTCCTCGCTCCTACAAGACTCTAATTCCTCGCAAAGTAAGCCTTATAGTTCTAATAAGTATTCAATGGCGTTCCCGATTTGATTTCGTCGCTTTAACAGGACTTGTGGGTCTTGAGAGAAGTGAGTCGCATCCTTTGTTATTGGAGTAAAATCCAATAAATTCTCGATAGCGACTTGTCTCTCAAGAGAAATCTTCTCTTTATTCTTTTCAAAGAGTTCTCTTAGAATATAGAACATTTCTATGTCTTGAATTCCTGAACGAATCATTTCCCATCGAATACTCACATTCGGCTTGTCCAAAACGACTTTTCCATCGTTCATTCCAGGAACTGCCGCGGAAAGCGGAGGATAGATAAATCGTCCGTCGCCGTTTCCCCATCCCCTTTTCATACCTTTTCCAAGCCCATATCCTGTTTGATAGCTCATGGGATCAGCGTAGGGATTTTGGTAAGAGTCAATAAATCCTGTTGGGCTTGTCCAGTAAGTCGTGTCCCAAATTAAACTACCGACAATATCCCTTTGGAAGGCCTGCCAATGCCAAATTCGCAATTCCTGCGTCGGATGATCGATAAACTCGGTGCAATACGGCGCCTTAGGCCCAGTGCAAACATACCACCAAAAGCGATTGCCTTTACGTCTCTGCTTCATCGACGCATTTGAATTATACGCGTTACTAATTGGACACCAAATAGAAATGTCTCCGCCATATTGATCCAAAATTTCTTCAAACTTTTGCGAAGGTTCTTCGGTTAACATTCTGGAAACTAAAGGAAGATACTTCCCAATCCTAGCCAACTCTTTGGCCACAAACTCGAAATCTTTCTCCTCCGGTTCGTCAAAATTGTAAGTATAAGCCGCCTGAAGTAGGCCTATCTCTTGCAAGTGGTTTTGTAGCTTATTTCCAAAGTCACTCATCATAGAGTTGTATTCTGGGGTGTTAGACTTGAATCCAGCAATTTCCCCTTCGTACCGCGCTTCTTGATTACCATAACCAACCCCCGGTACAGCAACCGTAAAGTTTGTGAAATGGTATTTGTCAAAGACCCTGAGCATTTCCTTATCGAAGGCTGTAAAATCAAGATCGCAACTTGGAGGATTTGTATCAGGACGCCACTTAATTTGAATCGGATCTAGCGGAGCCGGCCTGTAGGTACTAATTCTATATTTTCCAAAAGCTTCCAGATATGACTCTAAGACTAGCCTTTTTTCTTCTTCTGTTTTACAATTATGGTAAGTCCAAATATTGTTGAAGGACATTCCATACGCCGTTTCAAACGTATTCTTTTCGGGTAACTCAAATCCCCAAACCTTTACGGCAAAGGGCGCTTCAACATAAAATGAACCGTCGTTTCCACTAATAGCAACCTTGCCCTTGTAAGTTCCCTTTTCCGTTCCAGACGGCGTATAAACGGTTACCCAAATGGGAAAATTGTCCCCCCTCTTCACTTGAATCGGAGCCCCTAAACCATCGGCTCCCTTTTCAAGGGGGATAAGAGCGTCAGGATAAAATCCCTTTACACAAGTCTTGTCCGAGATTTCTGAGACGTAGTGATAATAGGCGTATCTCAGCTGCACATTCTCTTTCGGAAGAATTTTTCCATCCTTGTTTTTTAAATCATCTAAAATTCTAGCTGAAAGACCGTGAATAGCTTTATTGTTTCCATTCAAAACGATCTGGAATGATTGATAGTCGTTGCCAGCGGAACGAAGGATTATCGATTGGTCGTCAAGAATATCACGGGTCAATGGAGTTCTAGGAACGCTATAATCCGCTTCACACCATGAAACATCAACGCCTGTCGTCGCCTTGACGCCGTTTATTTTCTTAGTGTAGTTTTGTATTAAGAAAGAAGGGATACGCCGTTCTAAGGAAACAACGCGTTTCGTATTTAACACATACTTAAAAGACAGAGCCCTCTCCTCTTCCAAATTTTCTGCGGTTCCCTTACGTTCTAGTCCTTCAGAATTCCACGCATAAAACACATATGAATCATGCGAAGACGTCAACGCCCAGATTCCTTGTGAATCAAAAAAGCAAGGAGAAGCGTCGACTCCCGAATCGTGATATTCGTCTGTTAGGTCGGCAAAAATTGTGTCGCCTTCTCCAACAAAAGCCGAATCTTCAGTTTGCAACAAATCTAAGTTGGCCTTAATAGAATAAACCTGCAAAAGGCATTCGGCCTCTTCTGTCTTCTCTCCTCGCAAACGAATATAGAGGCTATCTAATTCTGTGTCGCTACCGAGACCCGATAAATCAAATGTTTCGGCAGTCAACTTCTCTATTTGTCCTAGAGTTTTCCAATTCTCACCATCGGAACTTGCTTCAACAATGAGCCTTCCACCAACATAATAACCGACGTCGACAGATACAGTTCGAGGCGCGAACGGAATAGCCTTGCCTTTAGATACTTGCCCCACTCCGTCGTTATTACAAGAACCTAGACGTTGGGGATTGAAGGAAAAGCGATAAACAGAGTAGTTCTCATGACCGAATATCCACCGTCCGCTATTATAATGGCAGTTTGTCGAAACGAGAGGTCTATCAAAATTTGTTATCTCAGAATCGCTAAAAGAAGTAAACGAATATTCTCCCTGCTGATTGATTGATTCTCCATCGCCAAGAATCAAGACTTCTCTTGAGAAAAGATCTTCTGAATTTTCGCACGAAAGAGCCGAATATATGGGACAAACCTCGTTTACTCGAGGCAAGCAAACAGTATATTCAGCGTTCGACTCCCATTTGGCAAAACGAACAGCCTCCTCGCTCCTTCCCTCATTTCCGTCGCCTGTAAAAAAAATAACGGATTTTTCCCTACACGCGTCCAGGTCGTAAGGCAACCAATTGTGATCTATGTTAAACCAGTTCGTTCCGGCGCAAAAACAACCCTTTGTGCCGTCTCTTGACATGATCGCTTTATAACTTAACCGAAACAACTTTCTCGAGGGAAAGTTGAATGGTCTTGAAAGCCATTCCCTTGTTTCAGGGTTAGAATCTAACTTGAGAATGGATTCTTTCCCCAAGATATCCTCACTCGAGTACATATTCGCTTCTAGTGGATCCTCTGAGTTTTTTAGATCCTGCGCAACACACGAACTCGCGAAGTAAAATGAAAACAACCCTGTAATTAACGTTAGAAAGAAACCAAACCGTTTCATAAGACGCCCTTGCAATTTAAACCTATTCCGAATGAGAAAGCGCTAAAAAACTTGAACGTTTGCATTATAAAAAGGTTTGAAATCAGATTCAAGTTATTGACAGAGTCTGTTTTGCCGCCAGTTGAACCGACAGCCAAACTTTGTTATCATTCACCATACTCATATCACGGCTGTCTCACTTCAAAACAAGATGGAGAATTCTATGAACAGAAGAGACTTCGGCCTTATTTGCACATCAGGTCTTATTTTCAGTGCGCTTAATAAAGATGTGGTTCATTCAGGTCTTCTTAATGGAAATGAAGTCGGTCCTTCGACGACGCCTGAGCCTCCCATTAAAATGTTACTTGTGGTTGGAGGACATGGGTACGACCGAAAAAATTTACACGAAATGTTAAGTAGTTTTCCTTCGGTAACATTCGATGAGATTACGATTCCGGAACAGCAAGATATCCTGAAACCGGGTCTCTCGCAGAACTATGACGTCGTGGTATTTCACGACCAGTCGTTCTTTGAGTTATCCAGCGACCAAAAAGACAACTTGGAGAAACTATTCGGCGAAGAGGGAATCCCGACTGTTATGCTCCACCATTCATTTATTTCTCATCCTGAATATCCCTTTTTTAGGGATTTATTTGGAGCGCAGTATCTTTTAAAGGACGCCAATATCGACAATCGAGTTTATCCCGCGTCGTCTTACCTGCATCCAACCGAGGTCAATATCTACATCGCCCACCGTCAACACCCAATTACGGACGGCGTGCCAGATTTTACCATCACCGACGAGGTTTTCAAAAACGTCTACTACAATCCACATATCGACGTACTCGCCAGAACAGACCATCCAGAGGGAGATCGTCCTGTGTTGTGGACATGGCAGTATAAAAAATCGCCTATTTTAGGCATAATTCAGGGAGACGCAGGAGGAGCGTTTACGAACCAATACTATAGAAAACTCTTCTACCAGGGAATTAAATATATCATTAAAATCAAACGCTCTTCTTGATCCATCTAAAACGCAGGGGAGGAACGCTTTAAATTCCTTTCCTGCGTTCGCCATTTCCAATTATTAAAAAGTCGCCAAAACCATATCTCCAGCAAACAGTTTCTTCCCCGTAGAGGCTTTAATTTCCAAAGCTTTCGCGAGGCATTGTATCTTGATTGATCGTCCGCAACAGTCTTGGATTGAAGACTGTATAATTTTCTTAAGGGTGGAATATTCGAATCGAGGGGTATGCCCAGAAAGAAGCACAAATCTGAAATCACTTTTCAATAATTTGAGACAAAGAGAAAGGAACGGCTCTATATCCCGTGAAAAACGCCAGACTTCTCCTCGAGCGCCATGACCATACGTTGGCGGATCCAAAATGACGCCGTCATAAACGGATCCGCGATTGACCTCCCTTTTGACAAACTTCATAGCGTCGTCCACAATCCATCGAGCGCAAGTTTCTTCCGGCTTGATATTGAGACGCTCCATAGAAATTTGCCAATTCCTCCGCGCCTGAGCAACCACCGTTCTTGCAGCGTCAAGGTGAGTTGTTTCCGCCCCAGCAGAAAGAGCCGCTAAAGCGCTTCCTCCCGTATATCCAAAGAGGTTCAGAATTTTTAAAGGTCGCCCCAATGCATTTTGACCTTGACAACACAACTGGCGAATACGTTCCCAGTTCTCCGCCTGCTCGGGAAAAACTCCTATGTGTCCAAAAGGAGATCCCTTCAACTCTAAAACAAAAGCGTCTGAAAAAGGAAGAATCCATGAGCGACACGAGACGGAATTATTATTCTCCGATTTCTCCTCTGATATGTCAAAAAAAGAAGCGCCCTTCTCCGAACAAGGAACCCATTGACCACGACTTTGTTGCCCCGAGGCAGACGACGCCTTCCTATCTCCCTTCGACGTTTCTCGAGAAAAATCTACAAAACGGACGTCCGCGCTGTTCCATAATGCGTGTTGCGTAATTTTCTCGCCTAATGCAACTGGGGACGGGCGATCAAGAGTTAACTCGCCGAAACGTTCAAGCTTTCGTCCATTGCCATAGTCAAGCAACTCGTAGTCTTTAAAAAGCAAAGCCACCACTTTCTCCCATTCAATAAAACAACGTAACAGGTTAATTTTATATTGGTAACGATAGTTGAAAATAGCGCAGTCTAAAGACAAGCCTAAAGAATAAAATAAAAAGGGGCTTGAACAAAGTCAAAAACGGATTAAACTTTTTTGTGTTGCGGGGCATGGCGCAGTCTGGTTTAGCGCGTTTGACTGGGGGTCAAAAGGTCGCTGGTTCGAATCCAGTTGCCCCGATTTTAATTTTACGGGGCATGGCGCAGTCTGGTTTAGCGCGTTTGACTGGGGGTCAAAAGGTCGCTG
>CAVGEG010000114.1:0-8393 GCA_963628165.1 Paratractidigestivibacter sp.
TTCTTCCTGAGCAGGCTCGGCGGCTTCGGTCGTTTCTTCCTGAGCAGGCTCGGCGGCTTCGGTCGTTTCTTCCTGAGCAGGCTCGGCGTCATCGGTAGATTCTTCCTGAACGGGCTCGACCGGTTCGGGTGTGTTTTGGATGTAGTCGCGTTCGACCGCTAATCGTCGCTCGATCTCTTCGCGCTGGGTTTGTAGCGTTAAGAGCTGCCCTTCGAGATCGCCGTATTGGGAGAGGAGCTCGAGGGATTCGACGGGGAGGGAATATTGTTGCGAGTCAAGAGAGAGGAGGAGCCGATTCGTTTCGTCTTTTTGCGGGACGAGCTGGACGAAGGCGTTGAATTCGGCGTCCGTATCGGCGACGACATAGGTGAAACGAAGACCGTTGTCGAGGGTGACGCGCTGAGATTTTCGAGTCGTCGCGAGGGGATCGCCGCCGAGGAAGGATCCGGAGAAGGGAAGAGTGACGAGGAGGGGAAGATCGCGCGTTTTTCCGTCGGCGTCGCGCGTTTGAATCGTCCCTTTAAGATCCGGGACGGGGGCGTAATCGGCGTTGACGGCGTATTCGAGCGCTTCGATTTTTAGGCCGTCCTTGTCGTATAAGACGCCGGGCTTATTGCGCTTGCCCAGTAGCGCGGCGCGGTAAGCGAAGCGTTGACTCAGCGCGGAGGCCTTTTTACCGAGGCGGTTGAAGAATTTCTTCTCCCCCTTCTGGTCGAGAATCGGCTGCGCGACTTCTTCTTCCCATCGCTCGAGAGACTCGAAGTTTCGCCAGTTCATCGGGCCGCCGACGAAAGGAAGATCGATGTTGGCGTCGGCGCTGGGATCGGCGTTGGAACTGAGAGCGATTTCGATCGAGCGCGAGTCGACGTCGACCGCCTTCTCCGCCGCCGTGCCTTCGGGAATGACGACGCGCGCTTTGGAGCTCTTATCGGCGGTGACGAGGCACCCGATCGCGAGTAAGACGACGGCTAAGTGCGCAAGGAAGAAGGGGAAGAGGAGAGAGGAGAAACGTTTCTTTTCGCCGTCGCGTCGGAAGATTTTGGGAAGGCGAAGTATCGCGGCGCAAACGATGTTGAAGCAGAGCGCGGCGACGAGGAGATAGAACCACGGAGAGGCATAGACGATGAATTGCGCGGCGGGGGTTCCCATATCGCGTTCTAGGAAGGTTGCCCAACTCATGACGACGGCAAGCGCGATCATGAGGACGATACCTAGGGAGATGGAGCCGCAAAAGCGCATAATGGGTAGTAAAGCGCGACGAAACGCGTTGTTTGAGGACGACATGGCGAACTCCTGCGCCGCTGGACGTCGTCGATCGTGCGTTAGTCGCCCAGAGAGCGCTTAGCGAGGGGAAAATGGCGCGCGTTCGCGTGACGGACGCGCGAGAATGCTACGCGACTTGCTATTTTACGCGGTTAGATCGCAAAATAGAGAATGACGCCGCCGAGCGTGAGGAAAACACAAAGCCAAAAAAAGTTCTTCAACGCGCTTGAGACGATGACGAAGGCGTTTTCAGAACGAGTGGCTGCATAACAGAAGGAAAAGGCGAGCGCAAGAGGAAGCGCAAGCCAAATCTGCGGAAACGAGAGCAAACCGAAAGGGAGGGATGCGTCTAACACGATGGAACTCCAAAGAATCGCGCCGCGCAAAAGGGACGCGGCGCGGCGTGATTTCAGGTCTTAGGTCAGTTCTTCGGGAGAATACGTTCGAAGGGAACGTAGGGACGTAGCGCCTTCGGAACGACGATCGTGCCGTCGGGTTGCTGACCCATCTCGAGAACGGTGAGGAGCGCGCGGCTGATCGCGACCGCCGTGCCGTTGAGGGTGTGAAGGAAGTTCGTTCCCTTCTCGCCCTTGACCTTGAAGCGCGCGTTCAAACGACGCGCCTGGTAGTCCGTGCAGTTCGACGTGCTCGTGACTTCCCCGTAAGCGTCGCGACCGGGCATCCACGCTTCAATGTCGTACTTGCGATACGCGGGGCCGCCGAGATCACCCGTCGCCGTGTCGACGACTTGGTAGGGGACTTCAAGTTCGTCGAAGATTTCGCACTCGATTCCGAGGAGCTCTTGATGGAACGCTTCGCTCTCTTCAGGACGGCAGAAGACGAACATTTCGACCTTGGAGAATTGGTGAACGCGATAGAGCCCGCGCGAAGCGCGACCCGCGGCTCCCGCCTCAGTGCGGAAGCAGTGGCTGACGCCGCAGAATTTCAGAGGGAGCTTGTCCGCGTCGATCGTCTCGTCGGCGAGAAGACCGCCGAGGGTGATTTCCGCCGTCGCGATGAGGCTCAGGTCGGTGTTTTCGATCGAATAGATTTGCGTTTCGTTGCCGCGCGGAATGTAACCGGCGCCTTGCAGGACGCTATTCTTCGCCAAGTCGGGGGTGATCGTCGGAACGAAACCCTTTTGAACGAGTTTATTGACCGCGAACTGTTCGAGCGCCAATTCCAGCAAAACGGCTTCGTTTTTGAGGAAGTAGAAGCCCGCGCCCGCGACGCGCGCTCCGCCTTCAAAGTCGATGAGGTCGAGTTTTTCAGCGAGTTCGACGTGATCGAGGGGCTTAAAACCTTCGGGCCACTGAGGCAACGGGGTCTTGCCGTAAGCGACTACCGTATTCTTGGCGTCGTCGTCCCCGACGGGGCAGTCCGGGTGCGCCATATTCGGGATGGAGCGTTGAACGGCGTCGAGTTTCGTTTCAATTTCTTTGAGAACTTGTTGAACGGCGGCGAGCTTCTCGCGGACGAGACGCCCCTCCTCCTTCTTGGCTTCGCGTTCTTCAGGAGTCTTGCATTTGCCGATCGACTTGGAGACGACGTTCGCTTCTTGATTGAGCGCTTCGACCTCGCGTTGCTTTTCACGACGGGAGTTTTCAAGCTCGACGAAACGATCAACGTCCGCGACGACGTTGCGATTTTTGCAGTTGAGTTTAACGGCTTCGACGTTTTCTAAAATGAATTTCCGGTCAAGCATAGGTAATGTCCTGTAACGATATCGAACGCGCTTGGTTTTCTTGGGACGCGCTCTTGGCGTGCTACTACGGCGGCGTCATGACGCGACGCTACCGTCTTCTTATTATATCAATTATGCGGATCTTGAAAAGACCGACGCGCGATCCCTCCGCGACAACGTCGCAAACGTTACGGGGTCGTTTCAAGCGCGCGTTCCCATCGGCGGCGGCGATTCGGATCGTTCGGGTCGTCGCGCGTGAGCCAAAGGGTCTTGAGGAGCTTTTCGCATTGTGCGCGTTCCCCAAGTTTAAGGTACGTCATGAACGTTTCTTCCTTTGCGTCCCACCATTCTTTGGATCCCGTGGCGCGCGCGTCGGCGACGTCGCTCCAATAGGGCAACGCGCGTCGTAGCGCGGTTTCGTCCTTCTGCGCGCTCAAAAGCCGCGCGATTCCAAGCGCGACCTCCGGGTCTTTCGGACGATCGCGCAACGCCGTCGCGAAAAGATTGAGGGATTCCTGTCCGCGATCAAGGAGGCGCAACGCGTTCGCGCGAAGAAGAGTCCCCTCGCGGTTTTTAAACTCCGCATGTCGCGCGTTGAGCGTGTCGAGGACGAATTGAGCGAGCTTGGTTCGCGCGTTTCCTTGCGTTTTTTGCGCGAGATCGAGCGCGCTTTGGAGTGTCGCGACGCTCGCTGTTTCCGCCGCGTTCGAACCGCGCGTCAACTCCTCGACGCGATCCGCGTCCCCCGACGAAATGGCGAGAGACAGCCGAAGCGCGTCGATCTGAGCGCGAACTTGCGCGTCGTCGGCGCGTTCGCTCTCCGCGTCTAGGAACGCTTTCGCGCTCTTCGAGAAGAGAAGGTCGGCGCTTGCGCCTTCTTCGAGCGCCAACGTGAAAAACGCCAGGAGCGTTTGCCTTTCGCCGCGCGTCTCCGCCGGGGGCGTCTGGTTGAGTCGACCGGCGAGCGCGGATAAGGTCGGAGACGCCGTCGAAGTCGCGGGGGATATTTTGTTAAGAATGCGATCGAGAGCGACGCAGAGGGCGTCGGACGAAGCGTCCGCGTTGCGCAAAGCGCGTTCGAGTTGAAGCGCGGCGTCGAGCTCCGCCTCGGGGGAGCTCGCGTCGACGCAATCGAGCGCTTGTCGCGCGGCGTCTTGCTCCCCGGCGTCGATAGCGCGGGCCGCGAGTTTGACCGCGTACGACGCGCGATCCGGCGCCGCGGGGAAGAGCGTCAGGTATTCGTAACGCAAGGCAAAGTCGGCTTTGCCGAGTTCTTCAAGGCGATCGATAGCGCCGAGGAAGAAGACGCGCGAAGAGTCCTCCGCCGGTCGTTCTCGCGCGATTTCGAGGAAGCGTCGGGAAGATTCGTCGACGCGTTCCGGCGTTCGATCCGTGTCGAGCGCCTTGTTCGCGACCGCGGCGGCGACGCATCGGAGACGGTACGCTTCGTCGGGGTTAGAACCGAGCGTCGCGCTTTCCGTCGCGCGATCGTACGCGGCGAGCGCGTCGTCGTACTTTTCGTCGCGGAATAGATTCTGCGCGACCATCTCGAGCGTCGACCAATCTTGCGCCTGGGCTCCCGCCGCCGCGGCGAACTGACCGCTTAACGCGCGGAGAGGATTCGAGAGGAGCGCTTTCGTCGCGCGTTGCGCTTCCGCGGCGAGCGTTTCTTTGTCAAACGCGGCGTCGCCGAGTTCTTTTTCGTCCTTCGTCGGCGCGTCGGGCGTCCCGCGCCAGCACAGAGACGCTCGAACGAAGAGGAGTTCGTCGTAAACGTTATAAAAAAGGGAGTCCCATCGTTTCAAGTCTTTGACGAAAGCTTCGTCGAGAAGATCGACGTTCTTCGACGCTTGGCGGATGGCGTCGTCGCGTTTCCCTTCCGCTTCGAGGAGGAGCGCTTCTTGAGAGACGAGGGCGACGGCGATTTCACGCGGCGCGTCGGGCGTCTCCTTCAGCGCCTGGAGCGCTTGCGCTATGCGTTTCGACGCGAGTTGATAGTCCCCCGATTCTCGCGCGATCGCAATCAGGAGGGGCTGAGAGAAGAACCAAAATTCGTCGCGAGGGTTCTCCGACGCCTTTTCTAACGCCGCGACGAACTTTTCCGCGGTTGAAAGGCGATTCGTCATGACGGTGTAGGCGAGGGTTCCTTTGGCGAGCCAGTATAGGTAGGGCCGCGCGTCGCGTTTGGGGAGCGCGCGCGCCATTTCTTTGGAGAGGGTGATCGCGCGTTCCAGAGAAGGGGAGCGTTCGGAGTCGATGAGTTCGAGAGTTCCGACTTCGTAGAGCGTCTTGACGAGAGCGAGCGCGTAATTTCGCGCGTCTTCCGAGAGGGAAGGAGGATCGCGAAAGAAGTCGTCGTCGCCTTGTTCCGCGACGCGACGAAGGGCGTCGACGCGCTGAGCGAGGGCGGCGCGACCTTGCGCGGAGGAGACGTCGACGTTCTGGAGCGCGGATTGAAGCGCGAGGGTTCCGTAGCGGAAGCGATCGGCGGCGTCGGCGCGGGGATCCTCGGCGAGAGCGTCGCGCGCTTCGTCAAGTTTGCGTTCGGCGAGGGAATACGCGCCGCGGGAAAGGAGCTCTTCCGCGACGTCGAGGGCGAGGCGCGTCGGCGACGTCGAAAAGGCTCTCCACTGGACGCGCGGCGCCGAGTCGTCGGCGATCCCCGAACGCGCGCAAAGAATCGTCGACGCGGCAAAAAGCGCGGCAAAAATAAGGGATGAACGCAAGACGCGGCGGCGAATCATTCGCGCGATTCCTTCGAAAAAGGGTGAAGTGGGACTGGATGGCGGTTACAACGCTAACGACGACGGCGAGGCGGTGAAGCTAATTTTTCCAAGCCCGACGCGACGCGACGCGTCGTAGACGTCGAGAACGCTCTCGATCGGGACGCTCTTGTCCGGATTGAGAACGACGGGGGAGTTCGGATCGATTTCGCGTAGCGCGTCGAGGGTTTTTTCGACTTCGCGAAGGGACGCATAATTCTTTCCGTCGATCGCGTATTGAACCCCAGAGGACGGATCGGCGTTGATTTGAACGACGATATCTTCAAGGTCGCGTTCTTCCTGGGGGCGTTGACGCGTTTGCGCGGGGCCCTGACTGGCGATCTTCGTGGGGAGTTTTTTCTCGGGCTCGTCGAAGCTTGAGGTGCACACGAAGAAGATGAGGAGGAGGAAGATGACGTCGATCATCGACGTCAAATTCAGTTCAATCGGCGGATTTCCTTCGCTAAGTTTTTTTAGTTTCATGGCCGTTCGTCGCGGTGGATCATAAAAGAAGCGCCGTCGCGCAAAGGGGCGCGACGACGCGGGTCATTTTGCCGGAAAAGCGCGTCGGCGTCAAGACGTCGCGGTCGCGTCGCGCCGAGGTTCCGATTCTATCAGACGACTCTTCTTCCAGCCGCCGCGGAGAACCCGCGCCGTGAAGACGACTGCGTTCGACGTCGAGTAGCCGCACATGCAGATCCAGAGCCAGAGGTAGCCGAAGGACCAGACGTACGTCCCTAGCACGAGCGCGACGAGGGAGAGCCCCGAGATCGTAAACGTCGCGATCATAATGAATCGCACGTCTCCCGCTCCGCGTAGCGCCGCCGCCAAAATTGCGTTGATCGTCTCGAAGAAAAGACTGATCGAAATGAAACGAAGCGAATAGACCGTAATCGTGCGGATCTTCTCAAATTCTTCTGGATTATTCCGCGCGTAAACGTCTAATATTTCGTTCGGGATCGCGACAAAGGCGACGACGAAGACGCTTGTGAACGCAAGCGAAAGGGTTAACGCCGACCGAATCGCTCGCGCCGCAAGATCGAAACGCCCCGCGCCCACTTGATTCCCCACAAGGGTCGTCGTTGCGATTCCGAGCCCCGCCATCGGATAGAAGACGAGCGCGTCGAGATTGTACGCGATCCCCGCCGCCGCCGCGGGGCCGTCCCCGTAACGGCTCATGAAGAGGACGACGAAAGTGTAGCACGCATTTTCCGCGAAGCACTGGATCGCGCCCATTCCGCCGAAGCGCACGAGTCGCCCCATCTCGCGCAAACGAAGCGCGTACCGTTCGCGCAGGCCGCAGCGCCACGTCTTGTCGCGGTGAAGCGCGAGGAAAATGTAGACGATGAACTTAATCCAGAGGGCAATCGCCGACGCGATCGCCGCGCCTTTCACTCCCCAGCGCATATGGCCGTTGATTCCGAAGATGAAAAGAGGATCGAGCGCCGTGTTGAGGAGAACCGCCACAAGGCCGCTCCACATGACGGTTTTCGTATCTTTTCGACCGCAAAAATACGCGGTAAGGGGTTCGTTGGCGATCGCCGCGCTTGCGCCCAGGGACATGTAGAACCAGTAGTCTCTTGAGACGAGCGCAAGTTCGGTTTCCGTCCCCAAGAGTTTCAAAAATGGAGCGACGAGGGGCGTCGCCGCGATGAAAAGGAGCCCTGTCGTGAGACCGAAATAGACGCCTTGCCAGACGTTTTCCCCGATCTTTTCGTACTGCTTCGCTCCGTTGTACTGCGAGACGAAGGTGTTCGTAAACGCGGCGATCGCCGTCGGAAAGGTTGTGAGAAGCCACATGAGCATGCCCGCTTGGAACGCGGCGGACATCGCGCGTTGGTCGTACCATGTGAGGAAGAGGCGGTCGGCGAAGAGCATGAGCGCGAAGGTCGTCGACGACACGACGATCGGGAGACCTACGCGAAAGACTTCTAAGCCGCCGCAAGGACGCTTAAACCATTCGTTGATCGAGGAGACAGAGATCTTTTCGACGTTGAAACGCTCAACCATTTTTACCCTCCTTTCTTCTCAATTGGGCGACGCGGGAGATTCCTCTATTAGACGATTTTCTCCCACCCGTCGCTCGGACGCGTAAACCAATTTTTCCAAAACGACAAAGTGTAAAACGCCTGCGGCGTTTCCGTTAAGGCACGCGCTTCCAGATGGCGCGAAGCCCGTTTTTAGCGTGTTCATGATAGTTTAGATTGCGCTAGATTGCGCCGATATGAGGACGGCGCGTTCTGAGGACGAGGTTTTTCGGTATATGAGATAGAGAAAGCGAACGCGCGTCAGTGCATGTGCGTAAAGAGCGTCGCGGCGACCAACGCCGCAGTTTCAACGCGATATACCTGGCGTCCAAGATCGAGGGGCGTCCATCCGCGCGCCGCGGCCAATCTCACCTCGTCGTGAGAGAAGCCTCCCGCAGGCCCGATCATCATGAGAACCTCTTTGACGTTCCGTTCGCGCGAATCGCGCAGTAGCGACTGGAAGTCGATTTGACCCAGCGCGCCGTCGGAGAGAGGATGCGCAAGGACGCTAAGGGCGTCGTCTCCGACCGAAACTTCGTCAAAAAGGGAATAGTCTTTCCAGCGCTTTTGGAGTTGCTCCGCCTCGGGAGAAAGCGCGACGTCGTCCCCCGACGTTTTCGCGCGGAGCAGTTCGATAAGCGCGATCGCTTCGTCGAC
>CAVGEG010000115.1:0-6434 GCA_963628165.1 Paratractidigestivibacter sp.
CGTGAGAATACTGAGATGGGCTCGTAACAACTCCGACGAATTTATGATTCTTGGCGGCGGCACGAACCATCGTCGGACCGCCAATATCAATGTTTTCGATGGCTTCGGCGTCGGTCACATTCTCTTTGGCGACCGTTGCCTCGAACGGATAGAGATTGACGACGACGAGTTCAAAAGGTTCGATTCCGTACTCGCCGGCAGACGCCATGTCTTCTGGGTCGTCGCGACGGCAAAGAATTCCGCCATGAACTTTTGGATGTAAAGTCTTCAACCGACCGCTCATCATCTCAGGAAATCCGGTATACGCAGTAACGTCGGTAACTGGAATCCCATTGGCCTCCAGATAACGCATTGTCCCGCCAGTACTAAAAATCTGAACGCCAGCAGCCACCAAGCCATTAGCGAAGTCGGATAATCTCATTTTATCACTTACGCTAATTAACGCACGCTTAACTTGAGGATCCATTACATCCCTTTCTATCATTATCGATATAACACGCTCTAACAAGAGAGTTGACAAAATATACTCAATGAACCGCTATCGATTACAAAACCAAGATCAACAACGATTTTCTTCAAACAAACAAGTCGCCCCACCAATAGATTCCTAATAAATTAAATCCCTTAGGCGCGTGATTTCAGAACACATCCTCTCCCCCGAACGAGAGCGAGGATATTGCCGTCTTCGTCCGAAACCAAGACTTCGCCAACCGACGCAGAACGCGTTCTAACGATCTCTTTAGCTTTGGCGATTATTTTCCCAGTAGAGATTGAACGACAGAAGGACGCTGAAATCTCGACCGAAACAACCGGCTCTTCCGTATAGTTGCAAGCTGCCGCCAGCGCATAATCGGCAATTGACAAAATCACTCCGCCTTGACAAATACCAACGCCGTTAAGATGCCTCTCAGTTAATGCCAATTCAGCGGTTGCCTTGCCAGCGTAAAGATTGGTTAATCTGACGCCAACTACGTCGCATATGAACGTGTCAGATTTCATGCGCTCCAATTGTCGAAGCTGTGTTTCAGATAAATGTTCGTCAGCCATATGTCACTCAACAGTAGTTGAAATACTTGATTCACATTCCAATTAAATTGTGTTGTCAACGATCCAAACGTATTTGATTGGTGGCAACAAACACGTTGTTATGTTGAATGCGGACGGTAAAACCAGCCTGTTCTCCCAAGGCCTCAAGATCGTATTGGATGTTTTTCAGATCCAAGCTCGGAGCAATTTGAACCTGACAAATAAGCACAAACTTTCCCTCAGGGGTAATGTTGGCATATAGGTCTACGATATTAATTTCTTTGCTACATAAATAACGCGTAAATTGAGAAACGACGCCTTCGCAGTCTCGGCCAAATGCCGATATGACATACGAATTAGTATCAGAAGTCTCGCTCTTAATCATGTTCTCAGAAACAGGAAGAACGATCGCTTCACACGCCTCCATACCCTTTTCCGAAAGAATTTGTTCCTTCAAAAAGTCGGTTGCGTATTGTTCGTCCGTTGAAAAGGTCAAAATCAAGGTAAAGTAGCCCTCGAGCACCGTCTGGCTACAGGATTCGATGTTACCTTTCAAACGTGTGATAACAGAACTCACGCCAGCGACAATACCCGGACGGTCTATTGCCGTAACATTAACCACATATCGATGATTCATTTTCACTAACCCTTATTATTAACCAATGCGCATAACAATCGCCTTGAGACTGAAAAACTTCCTCGAAATGAACTGTCGCTCTGCAGGAACAGCCTATACTCCCGCCAATCCGTCGTCAGTGAAAAACTCACTTTCCTCTGACGTCAAATTCCAACTTCCATTTTCCTTCGCCGTTTACCTCCTGACACCAAATCTCTAGAGTTCCAATAGCCGTAAAATGAGTTTGGAAAGTAACTAGAACGTAATGTTCCTCATTATCCGTTGGCTCGCCGGAACCGCAATCGGAGTCAAGGCAAAGTTCCAAAGGATCCGTTTCCTCTAAGAGGGTTTGAGAAGGAGCGCAAGACTTCTCCGCTGGCGTAGAGACACAATTTATAATATCTCCAGGCTTATCGTCTCGTCTATTATTTGACGAGAAAAAACGGAAGGAAGTCGTCTCGCCGACTAACAACTCAAACGGAGTGGAAGACACGAGGCATTCAGTACCTTCTTCCATTCCCATAGGCGCCACGCATAGAGCATTCAACGGACGAGAGTATCCGGGTATGGCAAGACCAGAGCATTCGACTCCAACATAATACGATCGCGGTAAAGCGCCTCTAATGGAAATACCCTTCCCATGCTTAACACAACCGTAGTACGAGGCGCCTCTTGCCACAGAATTTGACAAATCTGCGTCAGGACACAGATTCGTAGGGGGAGCGTCAGGAAACCATTGTCCTAATTGTTCCTGCAATCTTTTTTGTAACAGTTCCGATTTGAAAACCCCGCCGTTAAGTAGAAACTTCGTGGGTCTTTTCCCCTCTTCAAATGCGCCGTTAGTTCTTAAAAAGTCAGCAATGTGCCTTGTAATTGCAACGTCTGTTTCATAGTCTAATCCAGACTCCTTGATCCCGAAGCGACGTCTCTTAATGGGAAGTTCGTCGGAAGAACAGAATGGGAAAAAGCCTTCAACAATTAGCTTCCATGCCTCTTCCTTCGGAAACAAAATAGAAACTGCGTCCCTCAGTATATGACGAGCTTCTCCTGCGATAGAAATACGGCAACTATCCTGACCGTTTGTGTCGTCAAGTAACGTCTCTTTCGCGGAACGACATTGCGTCCTCAAGACAGAAGACTGCCACGGGTTCAAAATTACCCCTTGTTCAGCAAACAACGAAGCGGCTCGATAGGCAAGAGCAAGATCCATATTATCACCGCCAAGGAGAAGTCTTCTTCCCACGGCCAAACGGTTCAGAACTAGCAGACCATTTTCTTCCTCCACGTTGAGCAATGAAAGATCTGTGGTTCCTCCTCCAACGTCACAAACTAAAACGACGTCTCCTAACTTCAACTCGCTTCTCCACTCATCCCCACAATGAGCCAGCCAAGAATACAAAGCAGCCTGAGGTTCTTCCAAAAAGGATAACGTCTCTAAATTTATTCCAGCTAGGGCGGCTGCTTCGCATGTCAATTCACGAGCGCTTGCGTCAAAAGAAGCTGGAACAGTCAGAACAACCTTTTGGTCGTATAGAAGATCTTCGGGAAATTGATGATTCCATGCTGAAACTAAATGAGAAAGAATAAGCCTCGCCGCGTCGACTGGCGATATTTTTTCACTAGAACCAGAGAGATTCCAAGGAAGAATCGGCTCATGCCGATCAACCTTAGAACAAGTAAACCAAGATTTGGACGAAACAATCGTTCTTTCAGGATGGCTTTTTAAACGTCTATAAGCGATCTCTCCAACCAAAGACAAACCGCGCGGTCTAGCCTCCATCGTTTGATCTTTAGAGCGTCCGGACAAGCCAAAAACTTTTTTTAAAAAACTAGTCTTCCCTTCGTCCTTCTTCTTACTCTCGTTTTCGTTACCGAGATTCTTCTGTGCAAATAATGAAGCCGAATCTTCCCACGGCAAAGTCCAGTTTGCCATTTGTTTTTCTTCCTCTGAACCAACGTAAATGCAGGAAGGAAGACAAATTCGATTTTCAATAATGGACGGCTCAACAAACTGAGGTATCTTCATCATATCGGGATTCAGTTGACTTCCGGTAGGATGATCTAATAGACAATAGGACAATTCTGTATTAGTTGTGCCTAAGTCAATACCAATGGAATACCTCATTCACCTACTCTCCTATGAACAATAAAATCAACAGTGAAATCGGAATAAATATCACGAAAAGGCAATACGTTGCTTCTCGCCTATACTCAAAAAGTTTTCTATCTCCTCAAAGGAGGAAACTATTCTATCAGCCCCTTGATACTCTTCTCTCTCATGCCCCGCGCTTACAAAAGCAATTGTCCGCATACCAGCCCGTTTCCCTGCGACAATGCCACTAATGGAATCTTCTATAACTACGCATTCAGCAGGAGACTCGCCCGTCTTTTGCCGGCACGTAGAAAAATATAAGGGAAAGGCTTCCCCTTATAAACCTCATTCCCCGCGGCAACACTAGACCCAAAGTATTTTTGCAATCCAAAGTTCACAAGAATATGTATCGACGTTCTTGCGCGGAGCAGAAGATCCAAGCGCTATCTTTCCCTTATTCTTACACAAATATTCAATTTCAATAGATTCGACAACGCCGGGAATCAGAAAAACGCCTTCTTCACAGCGCTCAAGAAAAAGATTCTCTTTTCTGTCGACAATCTCTGAAACTTCTTGCGCCGTCAAAGGTTGGGGCCAATACCTTTCAACAATACTTTCGGATCTCATTCCTACGGTATCCCAAAACATCTTCTCGGTAAAGACTACGCCCGACTCTCCAGCGACGCCCTCCCAACTGAGCAAATGCGCCTTATTACTATCAATCAAAACGCCATCCACATCAAAAATGACGCCCATAAGCACAACTCCCTAACGAACATCCATCTTTAAGGATCACGAAAATATCTTACTTCAGCCCCGTTCAATCGATTCTATCTCATACCTTAGTTGCGACAAGGATACCGACGGAAAGCAATCTTTATATCCTTCGCTAGAAAACCAGATTCATAATATGGAGGAGATTCGACGCTCAGAATTCCTTGCGCGTCGGCACCAAATAGGAATACTTCATAGAAATCAATCACACGATGTTTCTTGTCCCCAAGATAGTCATAGAACCAAATCGTCATAGCGAACTCAAAGGCCTATATAGAGCAAAAACCCACTCAACTACAAAATACAATGTTCAACCTTGTTTTCCGCTTTTTTCGTATAGAATGATAATTAATCTGCATTCCGATCTCACTTGCGAGATTTTTAAGTATTTTGACGCTTTGGCGTGTGTTCAAGTTGTAGCGCGGCTTTGGAGACTCGCTCGAGTTTGTCACTGTGGTCTCCTTTGGAGTAGATATTCGTACGCCTCGACATAACATTTTCGACAGGGCTGTAGCAAAACTTTAGTTTAGTTGTCATTTTTTTGTTTTTGCCTTGTTTTTGCCTTGTTTTGTTGAAATGTTTCGACGTTCGTCTTCATTGGAGAGTAGCGTTCGGGAGTGTATTGGTATGGTGTTGTCTTCTAAAAAGCCGGTTATTGGTATCAATCTTGAACACAGACCAGCATCTGGAAGTATGCCAGGGTTCAGCTTTATTTCTAACGACTATACGGATGCGATCGTAAGAGCGGGAGGGATTTCTCTTTTGCTTCCGCCAGTCGGCGATGCTGAGCTTGTAAAGGAATACGTTGAGCTTTGTTCCGGTTTCTTGTTTATCGGCGGTCCGGACTTAGACCCAATTAATGATAACTTTGAACGACATACCGAAGTTCGTTTGATGTCGTCAAAACGAGAAACATTCGACAGGTTACTGATGAATGAAATTGTCAGTAAGCATATTCCCGTTATGGGGGTTGGCGTAGGTTTGCAGCTACTAAATGTCGTTGCGGGCGGCACTCTGTATTATCACATTCCCGAAGATCTTCCACGAGCTGTTCCTCATTACGATCTGCATCCAACGTCGCCGCTCCGACACAGACTATGCGTCGAAAAGGGTTCGTTACTTTATTCTGTCTATGGGGACAATGAAGTGAGAGTTAACAGCAATCACCACATGTCTATAGACGACGTCGCCGCTGGCTTTATCGCCTCTGCGTACTGTCCAGGTTTCAAATCTGATCATAAGGAAACGTTAAGTAATTCGTATGTTCTGTCTGACGGTTCAGTAGTCGAGGCCATTGAATCAAACATTGACGACTGGTTCGCATTTGGCGTTCAGTTTCATCCGGAATCGAGACTTACAGCGACGGATCTTGATCAGCAATTATTCGGTAAATTTATTGCCGGCGTGAATTATTACGATGAAGTGGGCCTCAATATGCTCACTGATAAGCCCAGAGAAAAGAGCTCTCTGAAGAGAATTTCCAGAAACCATTGCGAAAAACTATCTGTAAAAGTCAGTAGAGACCTTCGCTAGTTTACGGTTCTATTGTTAATTAGGTATTAAGGGGATATTTCATGTGGAATATCCCTTTTTTAATACTCTTTTCAAGAGAGTCTCTCTTTTTTATATTGAAAGAGAACGCAATAATCCCCAAGGTAAACTCGTACAAGGACAAACGATGCTTTCATTTATCCCTAGGAATATTTCCCAATCCTCGTCTTCTCCATATCTCTTTATAGGAATAAACATTGCTTCGTCCGTCAACAAACTCGAAATAGCGATGATCCAAGTTGATTCCCCCTCTCCTGGAGCCCCTATTACGCTAATTAAGAGTATGTCGTTCGACCTTCCTCGAGAGATCTGCGAAGCGTATAGAAAGATCAAACACAGGCTTCAAAATTCAGAGAAAAGCAGTAGGTCTACTTC
>CAVGEG010000115.1:6444-8261 GCA_963628165.1 Paratractidigestivibacter sp.
AGCTAAGATTGACATCAACGATAACTTAGATCTATGTGAAGACCGTGAAGTTCTATTGTTGCGTTCTTTGATTGTTTCAGTGCAGGAAGAGGCTGTTCGCGAACTGTTACACGAAACTCAGCTTTCTATCGCTGAAATTACAGCGGTAACCCTTGCTAATACCGGGTTTGTTTTTTGTCCAAAAGGAATATGCGAAACTCCGCGTTACTTCGATGTAAACGACGGAGAAGAACTCGCGAAAAAGTTACATGCTAATGTTGTTCACTCCTTCTTTTTCGAAAACTTAAATCAGGAGTTTGATTGTCATCCGTTCTCCCTCGCGTATTGGTTATTACTTTCAGATAAGACGACTGGCCAATTATTTATAGACTTTGGTAAATCATTACGTTGGTTTTACCTTCCTCCGACAGGTAACGATTCACCGCTTCAAGTCGAAATAAAATATCGCGATGTTATCGGTTGCGGATCGTTGTTGGACGCCATTACTCAAGAGATAACTCGGGGAAAACAAGACTTCGACGAGGGGGGGAATTTATCTATACAGGGGAAGGTTTCAAGACGCCTTCTTTCCTTATGGGAATCTAAATACCATTATTTTCAATCCCACTATTCTCCCTATCTCTTAAACGAATCCTTTTACACAGAGGCACAACGTGAAGCATTGAACAACTCCTCTTCTCTCGACGTTTTATGCGCAGCCTCTCATTGGATTGTTCAAAATCTCGAAAACAGCTTAGTTGAGAACCTTGATTGTTTCTCTTCCTCATGCCCAATTATTACCACGGGGGCTTCTTTACAAAATACTCTGCTAAAAAGACTTATAGAAGAAAAGTTTGCGAAATTTAAATTACGACGATTGGCGTCGTATGGTTTTATCGAAGATTCTTTTGACGCTATCGCGACCGCTATACTAGGGTTGTTGGTTAATCCATGCTGTCCCCCAACGTCTTCTCAATCTCAAACCTTTCCTCCTAGAAAAATGATTCCAGGAGGAGTGTTATCTACAACCCAGGACTCTTTTCAGAGTTTTCGTTCTTATATAAAGAAAAGACAAGCATGAACCTAACCGTCAATTGACTCAACTCGTAAAAGAATGTATATTATCCCCAAAGATGAGGTTGTAGTGCACGAAAATCTATTCGGGCCCCACCCCATTCAATACCTTTGTACTTTGTGGTGTTCTTATGTGCGAAAAGACAAAAACAATCTTTAAAAAGATCATTGATCGTGAGATTCCTGCCAATATTGTCTATGAAGATGATGTTTGTCTTGCGTTTCATGATGTTGCGCCTCAAGCGCCGGTTCACGTCTTAATCATCCCGAAAGACACAAGCCTGACGTCTCTGAACGACGTTAACTCGAAGGAGGCGGAGAAAATTATTGGGCATATTTTTATGATGGTTCCTCAAATCGCCGCCCAATTGGGGATTGCGGAAGATGGATATCGCTTAGTTTCGAACTGCGGTAGTCGGGCATGTCAAACAGTCCTCCATCTTCATTTTCATCTTTTAGGAGGACGGGATTTTTCGTGGCCGCCAGGGTAAACGCCTAAACTTGTCGCGAGATACCCCCTGGTATACCAACAATGGAACCTAAGAAATGAAAAACTATCTAAACTACATTAAAGAAAACGAAAAAAAGTTTCTTTCTCAATGGTTTGAGATTCTTCAAATTCCAAGTATTAGCGCCCTAAAAGAGCATAAACCTGATATGCAAAAGGCCGCTGAGTGGCTATCCAGTTTTTTGTCCTCAAAGCTGGAAATGACCTCTCAGATTATTGCTACTTCGGGAAATCCTTTGGTCTACGGTGAAACGAA
>CAVGEG010000116.1:0-8192 GCA_963628165.1 Paratractidigestivibacter sp.
TCTCTTCGGATTCGTCCTCCGATTCAATGTCGGCGTCGTACTCTTCGACGTCGGCCTCGTCAATCTCTTCGGATTGGTCTTCCGATTCAACGTTGGCGTCGTACTCTTCGACGTCGGCCTCGTCAATCTCTTCGGGCTCGTCTTCCGATTCAACGTTGGCGTCGTGCTCTTCTTCGTCGGTTTCGTCGATCTCTTCGGGCTCGTCTTCCGATTCAACGTTGGCGTCTTGCTCTTCGACGTCGGCTTCGTCGATTTCTTCAGGCTGGTCTTCCGATTCAATGTCGGCGTCTTGCTCTTCTTCGTCGGTTTCGTCGATCTCTTCGGGCTCGTCTTCCGATTCAACGTTCACGCCTTCCTCTTCTTCGAAGTCGGCCTCGTCGTCAAGCGCATGGAGGGAGATCGGCGCGACGGCGACGGGGGGCGGGGGGAGAATCTCGCCGACGGCGTCTTCGGGGGCGTCGGGAAGCGCGGTATCGTCGTCGGAGTCGGCGTCGTCGTCAGGGACGGACGCGTCGTCGTCGGTGGCGTTGAGAGAGACTTCGCCGAGGGGAACGTCTTCGGGAATGTCAACGTACGGTTCCGGCGCGTCGACGCGGTCGGGGGCGTCTACGGGGGATTCTTCGGGCGTCGTTTCGTCGAAGAGGGGCGCGTGAACGTCTCCTAAGGGTTCGGCGTCCTCTTCTTCCTCTTCGTCTTCTTCTTCGTCGTCTTCTTCGTCGTCTTCTTCGTCGTCTAGCGATTCGACGCTTTCCGGCGCGTTCGCGGAGATCGCGACGTCGACGTGCTCCCCGAGCGTTTCGTCGTCGAGCGCGTCTTGAGGAGCGGCGTCGGAGAATTCGGCGTCCGCGTCGGCGACGTTCTGCGCCGCTTCGTTAAGCGCGGGGTGAAGGGCCGACTTCTCGTCTTGAATGGATTCCTCGTCGAGCGTCTGGGCTTCTTTGTGCGTCGGCTCTTCTTTTATAGTCGGCTTATCTTCTTGGGGGGCATGCGTTTCGGCAACGACGTTCGTTTCTTCGACGCGGGAGGGAAGAGGGGCGTTGACGACGATCGCGGGGTCGGCGGGCTCCAAGGGGGCGTCTTGCGCGAGGGTCGCGTCGGGAAGCTCGGGGGCGTCGACGCGTTCGGTGAAATCGTCCGCGACGTCGTCGGCAGGCGTTGAGGAAAAGGCGTCTTCGGTCGGCGCGGGAGCTTCGAATTCCGGCTGGGCGTTGGCGTCGGCGTCGACGCGTTCCGCCAGCGCGGGGGGCGCGTCGACGATTACAGACTGGGTTGGGGTCGCGACGGTCTCGGCGCCGACGGTTTGCGACGGGGTCGCGTCGGTGAGTCCTGGGGCTTCGACGCTCGTTTGTCGCCACGCTTGTCGCAGTTCTTCGAACGCGGAGGTTTCGTCGTCGGGGCAGTTTTCGCGGAGCGCTTCGGGACGCGCGTGGAGAAAATCAAAGCGCCAGCTGTAGACGTTGTGTTGGAGATCGTAGCGACTCCAGAGGTCGTTGAGGGAATGTCGAACGCTCGCGTTGTCGCGTCCGTCGGTCGCGAAGAGGAACCAGACTTCGGAGGGCTGTTCTTCGTACGGCCTATGAGAGAAATCGTCGCCGAGAGCGTCGACGGCGTCGCAAAAGGCGTCGCAAAGCGCCGTGCGCCCCTGAGGACGATATTGCGCGTCGAGTTGGGCGAAGTCCAGCGAGGCGGGGTCGGCGTCGCGCACGACGCGTTCGAGACGGTCGGAGAAGAAGAAGACGTCGATCCGCATCGTCCCGCGGCGTCCCGATTTCACCTCCTCGCGACGCGCGGACACGAACTCTCGGAGCGCTTCAAGAACCGCTTCGCGACGTTCGCGCATCGATTGCGACGCGTCCAAAAGGGCGCATACGTGCAGATAACCCTGTCTCATCTTTCCACTCCTTTGTCGACTGAAAGGCGACGACGCGACTTAACGCGCCGCGCGTCTTAGCGTAAAACCTTGTCCCAAATCTTCTCGAGGCGCGTCGGCGACACTTTGATCGCCGTTCCCAGCTTCTGCGCAAAGAGAGAGACGCGATACTCCTCAAGCGCCCAACGAAAATTCTCCAGCTCTTCGTCGACGATCCCCGCGGTCTCCGCGTCCGCCGACGCCGACTCGTAACGCTCCCAATATTCCCGAAGTTCCGACGTAAACTGACGATCCGTCTTCGCTCCTCCGTTGAAAAACTTTTCGAACCGCAATTGGATCGCCTTGAAATACCGCGGATACTCCTTCAACCAGTTTCGCGGCGTCGTCAGGTAGAAGCGAGTCGCGAGGAGACGATCAAGCTGAGCCTGCGCGTCCGCCGCTACGTAATCCGCCGGGCCGCGACGATACTTCTCGATCGCGAGTCGCGCCTCGTGATACGACGTGAAGAAGCGCGTCGTCCATCCCGTTAGCTCTTGCACGGCGAGTCCGATATTTTCCCGACCCGCCTGCGCCGCCCGGTTGTACTCGCCTTCGTTGCGAGGGGGATTCGTCGGATCTAAGTTGAGCGCCCACGCGCCGATCACTTCCGCGAGGTTGCGATCGAAGTCGAAGTCGGGAATCGACTGCGCGAAGACGCGGAGACGTTCCGCCCCCGGAAGCCAACGCGCTTGCGTCTTCAAGTCGCGCATATTCGAGAGCGTGAAGAGACGCGCGATTCCCAGCGCCGTTTGCTTGAGCGCGACGTCCTTCGAGTCGAAGAGACGAAGCGCGACCGTCTTCTCGACGTCCCCAGAAGGGGAGAATTCCGCCGGGAGGAAGCGCGGATCGCAAACTGCCGGAAACGCCGTCGCCGCAAGCCCCCCCCTCTTGAGGGGAACGCTCTCTTTCAACTCGCCGAAGTCCCATTTATTCAGACCGTCGCGATTCCACTTAGGATCGTTCGCCGCCCCGATCGAACGGTTCATCTCGACCCCAAGCTCCTTCCTAAGATCGTCCGGGCGCCGACCTTCCGCGAGAATCTTGCCCGTCTCGTCGACGACGCGAACGTTGAAGCGCAATTCGAGCGGCACGCGTTCCATATCGAAATCGTCCGCCGAAACCGCGCGACCCGAGCGACGCCGCGCCTCGTACGCCACGAGCTCTTCGAGCTCGCCTTCGCCGTAGTTGAGCTTCTTGACGATCTCGCGCGCCGTCTCCGGAATCGGAACGAGTTCACGACGAATCTCCTTCGGGAGCGTGCGAAGGAGCGCCTCCACGCGTTGCTCCAAAAGACCCGGCACGAGCCAGCCGATCCGCCGCGAATCGAGTTGACGCAACCCTTCCAGAGGCGCGATGATCGACACCCCGTCGTCTTCCCCGCCGGGGTTGAAGCGGTACTCGAGGTGAAAACGCGTTTGTTCGTCGAGCTCGAGTTCGTCGGGAAAGCTCGCGATCGCCTGTTCGTCCAGATCGTCCGCCGCGCAAAAGTCCGTCAGCGTCGCGAAAAGTCGACGACGCTCTTCCGACGGCGCTTTCTTATACCACTGCTTGAGCGTTACGGAGTCGTAGACCGTCGCCGGAATCCGCGCGTCGTAAAATTCGTAAATCGCGTCGTACGCCTTCACGAAATCGTACTTGCGCAACTTGTCCCCAAGGCGTTTCGCCTCCTCTTCCACCTGACCGTTGTGTTCGAAGAACGGGAGCGTACAGTCGAATTCGCGATTCACGAGCGCCCCGTAGATGAAGAGCTCGCGCGCCCGCGCAGGATCCAACGGCCCGTAATTGATTCGACGCCGCGGAACGATCGTCAGCCCGTAAAGCGTCGCGCGTTCATACGCGTGGACGTACCCCGTTTCTCGATTCCAGAATGGATCTTTGCGCGTGCGTTTGAGCAAATGCGCGCCGATTTCTTCGATCCAGTTCGGATCGATCTTCGCGACCGTATGGAGGTACGCGCGCGTCGTTTCCAGACGTTCCGCGCCCACGACCCACTGCGACTTCTTCTTGAGTCCCGAGCCGGGCCAGATCACGAATTTACCCGAGTTTGTCGCGCTATATTCCGCGCCGACTTCCGATTTCTGCGCGATTCCGTACAGGAGTCCCGTTAAGATCGACCGATGAACCGCCGCGTAATCGTCGCGACGCGGCCCCAGGCGCATGTCGAGCCCGCGGAGCATTTGCAGGAGCTGCACGTAAACGTCCGACCATTCGCGCATACGGTTGAACGAAAGGAAGTTCTCGCGGCACGCTTTGCGCAGTTGATTCTTGCTGAGCTTCTCCTTGAGCTCCTGCCAGAAGTCCCAAAGTTTGAGGAAGGAGAGGAAGTCGGAGTTCTCGTCCTGAAAGGGGGCGTGTTTGAGGTCCGCCGCCTCTTGCTTTTCTCGCGGACGTTCGCGCGGGTCTTGAATTTCGAGCGCCGCGGCGATCGGGAGCGTTTCGCGGAGCGCTCCCGCTTCGTTCGCCGCGAGTATTATGCGACCGATGCGCGGGTCGACGGGAAGTTTGCTCAGCGTCCGCCCCACGTCGGTGAGTTCGCGGTTCTCGTCGATCGCCCCGAGCTCAAAGAGGGTGCGGTATCCGTCTTCGATCGCCGCGCGTCGCGGAGGATCGATGAAGGGGAAGCGTTCGACGTCGCCGAGGCGGAGCGCCTTCGTTTGCAGAATGATCGACGCAAGGTTCGTGCGCTGAATTTCAGGCGTCGTATACCGTGGTCGAGACTGGTAGTCCCGCTCGCTATAAAGCCTTGCGCAGACGCCTGGCCCGACGCGTCCGCAACGTCCCGCGCGTTGATCCGCGCTCGCTTGCGAGATTGATTCGATCGGCAGGCGCTGAGTCATCGACCGCGCCGAATAACGGCTGATGCGCGCCGTCCCCGTGTCGACGACGTACGTGATTCCCGGCACGGTCAAAGACGATTCCGCGACGTTTGTCGCCACGACGATCTTACGTCCCGCCGTCTTGCCGAAGATCTTTTGCTGTTCTTCGCCCGGTAGGCGCGCGTAGAGGGGGAGAATCTCCGCCGGTCGACCGCCGGGGATCGAGACCCCTTTGAGGAGCTTCGCCGTCTCGAAAATATCGCGTTCCGTCGGCATGAAGACGAGCATGTCGCCGGGTCCCTTTCGCGCGAGCTCTTGGATCGTCTCGACGAGCGTCGTTTCGAACGCGTCTTCGTCGTCGAGCTCTTTGACTCGCGTCGAGCCCGACGCTTCCGCCTCTTCCAAACGCCGCGCTCTGAGCTCGTCCACCGGCCTATAGATCACGTCGATCGGGTACGTTCGTCCCGAGACGGTCACGATCGGGGCGGGGCCCTTTGGACCGGCGAAATGTTCGGCGAAGCGTTCGGCGTCGATCGTCGCGGAGGTGACGATCACCTTGAGGTCGCGACGACGGCGCAACGTGCGCCGCAAAATCCCGAGGAGGAAGTCGATATTGAGAGAGCGTTCGTGCGCTTCGTCGATGATGATGACTTCGTACGCGTTGAAAAAACGATCCGTTTGCGTTTCCGCCAGGAGGATACCGTCCGTCATGAGTTTGACGAAGGTCTTGTCGGAGGTTTCGTCGGTGAAACGAATCTTAAAGCCGACCTTGTCGCCGACGGATGTTCCGAGTTCTTCCGCGACGCGCTGGGCGATCGACCGCGCGGCGATGCGCCGCGGCTGCGTGTGACCGACGAGTCCGCGCGCGCCGAGTCCGAGCTCGAGGCACAGCTTCGGAAGTTGCGTCGACTTACCGCTACCCGTTTCGCCGCAGACGACGACGACCTGGTTTTCCGCAATGAGTTTTTTAATCTCTTCGCGGCGTTCGCACACGGGCAGGGTTTCGTCGTAATTTAGACGCGGGATCTCGCGTCGACGTTTCTCGACTTCCTCGACAGATTTTTCGATCGCGAGCGTCGCGTCGTTTAATTTCTTCTCCCATTCTTCGAAGGAGACGGGCTCCGCGCCGGGCGTTTCCTGGCGTTTGGCGTTTTCTTGGGCGAGGCGTTCAAATTCGCGTTCTAGTTTTTCAAGGTTGCGACGGAGCGGTTCGTAGTCGCGAGTGCGCGCCTTCGACAATTTGCGGCGCGCGTTGCGGATTGAGTTTTGCGAGGGAACAAATCTACTAGTCGAGTCGGACTTCATAATTGGATGGATGCGATGCGTTAAGGTAATATACAACGGGCGCGACGTCGTTTGCGGCGCCGCGCCTATGGGTGACGTTCGTTATTCGCGGATTGCGCCGTCCCCGATCACTACATACTTGTAACTGGTCAGTTCGTTGACTCCGCACGGACCGCGCACGTGGAACTTGTCCGTGCTGATTCCGATTTCGGCGCCCAGACCGAACTGTCCGCCGTCGTGAAGACGCGTGCTCGCGTTCACCATGACCGCCGCGGAGTCGATCGCCGCTGTGAAGCGACGCGCCGCGTTCAGGTCGCGCGTCAAAATCGTTTCCGTGTGCCCCGAACTATGCTCGTTGATATGCTCGATCGCTTCTTCGATCGAGTCGACGACCTTGACGGAGATGATCGCCGCGAGATATTCCGTGAAGTAATCTTCCTCCGTCGCTCTCTTCGCGTCGACGCCGGGCCCCGCGAGCGCGAGGGTCGCTTCGTCGCCGCGAATTTCGCAACCCCCTTTCACGAGCGCGCCGAGAAGACGCGGAAGCGCGACGGGGGCGATCTTCGAGTGAACGACGAGGGATTCCGCCGTATTGCACGTCCCGAGACGCTGGAGTTTCGAGTTCAAAACGACCTTTTCCGCGACGTCGAGATCCGCTTCCGCGTCCACGTACACGTGGCAGTTCCCCGCGAAGTGTTTGATCACCGGCATGCGCGCCTCTTCCGTCACGCGCTTAATGAGGGAGTATCCTCCTCGCGGAATCGCCACGTCGACGTATTCGGGCAGATGGAGGAACTCGTCGACGGCGTTGCGATCGGTCGTGCTCAGGAGTTGCGCGGCGTCGACGGGAAGTCCCGTTTCGCGCGCCGCTTCCGCGAGGAGTTCGCCGAGCGCCATATTCGAGTGAATCGCTTCTTTTCCGCCGCGCAAAACGACGGCGTTCCCGCTTTTGACGCAGATCGCCGCGGCGTCGGTCGTCACGTTCGGGCGCGACTCGTAGGTGAAGAAGACGACGCCAAGGGGCGCGCGAACCTTGCGCACCTCGAAGCCTTGCGGACGCGTCGTCGAGCTCACGACAGAACCGATCGGATCGGGGAAGGTCGCGATTTCGCGTAGCGCTTGCGCCATGCCCGCGAGGGTTTTGTTCGAGAGGGTTAGGCGATCGATCATCGCCGCGGAGAGTCCCGCCGCGCGACCCGCTTCGAGATCGAGCGCGTTCGCCTTCAGAAGATCAGACTCGCGTTCTTGAAGGAGTTCCGCGACGCGACGCAGCCAAGCGTTCTTGACCGAACCGGGCGTCGACGCAAGCTCGCGCGACGCTTTCTTCGCGCGACGCGCTATGTCGACGCAGTATTCGCTTAAATTAAATGTCGTCATGTGTGTCTCTATGTTGAGTAAAGGGGTGCGAGGTTAGTTGATTTGGCGTTCGCGCGTCGGGAGAACGCCTTGCGCCGCGAGGTCGCAGAGCGTTGGAACAAGGCGACGCGTCGCGCGCGCGCGGTGGCTGATCGCGCTCTTGAGTTCCGGAGCCAAATCGCCGAACGTCTGATGATATTCCACGACCTCGAAAAGGGGATCGTAACCGAACCCGTTCGAGCCGCTTTCCGCGAAGAGAATTCGACCGCGGCAATACTCTTCGCATTCGAAGACGACCTCGCCGCGCGGATCCGAAAGAACCATGTGGCACGCGTAATGCGCCCCGCGCTTTTCGAGAGGAACCCCCTCGAGTTCTCGAAGAAGCTTCGCGTTGTTGAGCTTGTCGTCGGGATGTTCCGAGTCCGCGTAACGCGCTGAAAAGACGCCGGGACGACCGTCGAGATAATCGACGCAGATTCCCGAATCTTCCGCAAGGGTCCATTCGCCAAGGTGTTTCGCCTGTTCGACCGCCTTCTTACGCGCGTTTTCGCCGAACGTCGCGCCGTCTTCTTCTATTTCGATCGCGTTGGGAATCTCCGCAAGCGTCGCCAAGACGACTCCCGACGGCACTACGATTCGCGTCGCTTCGATTCCCTTATTCTTGTTGCCCGTCCCAAAAACGACGTATGGCACGCGTTCTATCGTCATATTTTCGCCTTCATTGTTAATCAAAAAGAGGAAGAACCACGCGGAAAAGGTCGCGCGCGGTTCTTCTTCGCGTCGGTTTATTTGCCGAGTTCGTCCGCAAGCGCGGGGGCGTTGTAGAT
>CAVGEG010000117.1:0-8178 GCA_963628165.1 Paratractidigestivibacter sp.
TGCCTGTTCCTACCGTTGGGTTCAGTTTTCAAAGTCAGCGAGGTGAATTTCTGGCTACATTAGCACGGGCCAAAATAAATCAGAACTTTGAATTAAATGTAGATGGTAAAATTTATACGATAAAAGATCTCGTTGAATGGGAAAAATACTCTTGCTCGGAATACGCCAATCTTTCACTCGTAGCGGTGGGTCTATCATATTATCTCGAAGATCCGGATGAAACTTGGGACAATTTTTCAGGTCAAGAATGGTCCCTATCACGAATACTAACTCAAGAAATATCCCGCCCTATAGATTGGAACACGGAAGAATCAACAAACAAATTAATAGCATTGACGTATCTACTCGCTAAATTAAAAAAGGCGTCGTCTCCTTCTTCGACCCTCGTAAATACGATAAACCAAACAGAAACCTTCTTGTGTTCAGTAAAACAATGGCTTCTCAAGTTGATCTCAACAGATCAGCTGGAGAACTCGCTATTCTTTAGCGACGTCCAACCGACCAATTCTCTTTCCCGTAAGATTGGTATCAAGGGAAGGCTTTTACAATGGCTGATACTAGTCTCCTCCCCTAATGAGCTCGAAAATGAAAATATAGAAAAGGAAATGAGACTTCTCTGCGCATATGCAGATCAGACTCTTAATTCGACCGATAATCTGAACGCCTTGAGAATCGCTGATACGGAAAGTCTAGTATCAGGAATAAACGCGCTTATCCTCTATCGACGTCTTTTTCAAAAATCCAAGTAGTTCTTTTGGCCTTCATTCCGAGGTAATCTTCAAATTGGACTATGATGCGTAAATAAATATTTTCCCCGTTGGTATAATAAAAGAACGGGAATTCTAACAAGATTCCCGCTCTCAATATCATGTGGACTCAGTTATTTAGACATTGGTAATTTTTCCGATTACCCAGTTTCCTAAGTTCATTTCAGACAAAGCCTTGCATACCTCGGACGCCTTGTCTTGTTTTACGACAAGTACCAATCCCAATCCCATATTGAATACACGGCTCATTTCGGAATCGTCAATTGAACCGAGCTTCTGTAACCATTTGAAGACGGGCAAGATTGGCCACGACCCTTCGACAATTTCACTTTTTAGACCCGTCGGCAGGATTCTAGAGAGATTCTCCTCTAAACCGCCCCCTGTAATATGGGCGATTCCACGTATTCCGTCGTTAGCGCCAAACATGTCAAGCAGTTTAAGAGCTGGACGAACGTAGAGTCGAGTAGGCGTCAATAATTCATCAGCAACGGTCTTGCCCAATTCGGGAACATAGTCAGTGAGTTTAAGATCGGCAATATCGAATACCACCTTACGAACCAATGAAAAACCATTGGAATGGCAACCGCTGGAAGCCACGCCAATCAAGACGTCGTCTTTTTCAATTGACTTGCCGTCGATGACCTTATCTCGTTCCGCAACCCCGACGCAGAAGCCTGCCAAATCGTATTCTCCAGGGTTATACATGTCGGATAGAATGGCTGTCTCTCCTCCAATCAACGCACATCCGACTTCCTTGCATCCCTCGGCAATCCCAGCAACCAACACTTCAAGCAAATCAGGATCGTCCTTAGGGCACGCGACATAATCCAGGAAGAACAGAGGCTCGGCGCCGCAACAAACGGCGTCATTAACGCTCATCGCCACAAGATCAATACCGACACCCTCGTGTCGGTTAGCCTGACACGCGATTTTGATCTTCGTTCCAACCCCGTCGGTACAGCTTACAAGCACGGGATCTTTGTACCGTCGACGAGCTCCGGAAGCTAATTCCCCATTCAGTTGAAAAAGACCTGCAAATCCACCGTCAAGACGCAACACGCGAGGAGAAAATGTTTTTGAAACTAATTTAGGCAAACGTGACATGGACTCAGCATAAATATCCAAATCCACTCCAGAACTTTTGTACGTCGCTTTTTCCATAGACAACCGTCCCATAATAGTCAAAAAACCCAAAAAACACAGCAAAAGGAGCTTTCAAGGCGACTCTCTACCTTCTCCCCGAGTCCGTCCTCACATTATAAAAACCAGTTTTCGGAGCGTCAAGGATGGAATTACCAAAACTTGCAATACCTATCAGGTTATACAAAAATATACCAACCATTACCTTATCAAGGGGGGAGTCGTAAAAAAAGTAAAAGGTAGTAAAATCTAGGTTTTAACTTAGACTTCTGATCCCAAGAATTTAGGATCAAATGTATCCATAGAAACACAAGAGCCACTATTTAGACGAGCGCTAAGCTAGCCTTCTTGATAATAAGGAGATATTGTCTTTGAATTCCCCCAATAACAATCAGGATATGGAAACAAGCGGAAGAAAATCCTCAAAATCACTCGACGCCACCGCCCTAATGGATGATCTGGATCTGTCCAATGAGGAAGGTTCCACCTTATCTTCGGAGTCTCAGTCCCCTCTTGCCTACAAAAAGGAGGCTATTATCGGCGATCGCTCCGATAATACGTCAAGGAATTTAAATGAGGCCTTGGAGAAGTACCACATTTCCCTTCCGGAAAAACAAGTCGACTTGTTAAACAGCTACTGCGAGCAACTGTGGATCTGGAACGAGAAGCTTAATCTCACGCGCCACACAACTTACGAAAAGTTTGTCTCAAGGGATCTTATTGATTCCCTTCGTCTTGCCTCGCATCTTCAAAAAGGCGAACACATTCTTGACGTTGGATCTGGAGGAGGAGTTCCAGGTCTAATCGTGGCGATTCTGCGTCCAGACGTCTTTGTTGAACTTTGCGAAGCAACTGGAAAAAAGGCTGACGCTTTAGCGAAAATCACAGAGGCTTTGGATTTGGACATTCCTGTTTGGTATTCAAAAGCAGAAGATCTGGTGAAGCAGAGACACTTCCACACTCTTACAATTCGAGCAGTGGATAAAATGCGAAAGTTGCTACAAATGTTTTCAAACACGTGGCACTGTTACAACAGGATCTTGATGATTAAGGGGCCTAGGTGGCCTGAAGAACGTGGAGAAGCTAGACATTACAACCTTTTCAATACGCTAGCTTTGAGAAAAATTGACGAATATTCTGTTCAATCAGGAAACGAAAGCTTTAACAGCGTGATTTTACAGGTTTGTCGTAAAAACAAATTGGAAGAAATTAAACAACGAGCTGCCGATTTATCCGAAGGAAAACCATACGATGGGGCCGTAGAAGATCTTCGAGTGGATAATCGGCAACGTCTTCCTGAAGCGTCTACTAAACCGTCGATCTCTCATCCACAAGCCAAGTCTCGTAGAGACTTCAACAGGACTTCTACAGACTCTAAACACCAACGTGATCGTCGCACTGGCAATGACGTTAAGGTTCCCAAGGGCTGGGCGGGAAAAAAGAAGGATTTTTATCAAAATGCCCCCGCAGATCTTGATAAACGATCGTCTAAAAAGATACACAAACCAACTCGTGGAGCTCGTACCTCCCAATCCAACCAATCGAACGCACGACGTCCCCAACGCTAAATTTTATTGATTGCTTGAGGGGATGTGTTTTACGAAGCCTTATATTTGTACTAACGATCATATTTGAGCGGCGCTATGGACATAAAAGACTCTTTGATAAAAAAATTTCTACGAATCCTTCCGGCTGTCGTACTAATGGTAACTTTCGGCGGCTGTCACCCAGAGCAGGACAACAATTCTCCGACATCAGAGAATTCGACAACTTCGACGGATTCTTCAGCAGCTACTTTTCCTGAATTTAGTAAGGACATTCGTTCACTTTCAGACGAAGATCTTAAGAAACTAGGAGATATTAATGATGTTCCTAGTGAGTTTATCTTCCCAGGATCACATTATGCCCAAGTAGTGTATCCAGATACCCTGAAAGAGTTTGACAAGGACTCCTCCTTCCTGTCGTATATTGAAAATAACGTAACTCAACTTCCAGTTTCAGAAGCGATTCAGGACGCCCAGCTCATTCTCCTAAGCAGAGGTTATACGTTTGAGGAGCTAAAAGAGCTACAAGATAATCAAAAGAAAACTGTCGTTCACGACAATTTTCCGGCGCCTGTTGAAGTTATCTACATAAAAACCCATGCGCCTGTGGACGTAGATAAAATCAAACAGAATGTTTTTAGCGGAATTGAGTCAAACCAGTTGGTTAGCAAACGCTTTGGGGAAAACGACGTTACTCTCTTTGAAAACAATCTCTTAGTTCCTCTAGACCAACAAGGGCAGAAAGTGGGCGTAATCGATTGTATGCGCGCAGGTCTTTGTTTTCCCTCGGAGGATTCTGTTCTCTTTATCTCTGGTTCATCATCCGCAATTCAAAACTTCTTTAGCGACGCTTCGGGTGACGCAAGAGGGATAGCGGCTCAACGACTTTCACGTATTCCGATGGACAGCGTGGCGCTTGCAATTCAGTACGACTATGACTCCTCATTTCCCAATACGCAACTTGTTCAACTTCCTGTTCCTGTCACGCCTGAACTAATGGAAGTCATACAGAAAGACGCGCTCGCATTTCAATTTGTCGTGAAACTTGATCCAACCTCTAAGGATTTCCTGACGCTTACAATCAATTCGAGGTCAGAAGAAGGAGCTAAGAATCTACGCAAATCCATCAGTTCGTCCTTGTTGCAAATCTTGGAGCAACTTAACACAACGAAGACTAATGCTACCAACGAAGAAGCAAGTCAAATGCTGACAGGTCTTGTTGCGCTACTCAAATCGGCAAATCTTTCGACCAGTCTTAACGACGTCGTAGCGATCTTGCCTAACTCTGACGAGAATAGGGAGTTTGTTCTCTCCAATATAAAAAGGATGAATGAAGCGCAAAGTCTAGCTTTGGAACGTGCCCAATACCAAATTCCGGAGCAAAAATTACTTTCGTTGGCCAATGTTTTTACCCGGTATTCTCGAGAAAACAAGGTATTTCCTTCTCCCATTTGTAACGAGACTGGCGAACCGTTGTTGAGTTGGAGAGTCGCTATACTCCCCGCGCTAGGGAGCCAATATAAAGCTTTATACGATAAATTTAACTTGAGCGAGCCTTGGAATAGCGAACACAATCTGCAGTTGCTTGATCAAATTCCCGAAATCTTCGTTACGGAAAATGATTCTGCCTCCAAGAATATGACAAGATTCCTGATCTTTAACGCTCCTGAAACTCCTTTCGGGCGCAACCCTCAAGGACTCAAGTTACAATCAGTCGACGATCCGTACTCCACGTTCTCTGTTGTTTACGCTAATGCGAATCATGCGGTGGAATGGACAAAGCCAGAAACATTTGTCTTCAATCCCAATAGGCCAACAGAATGCTTTGGAAAACATGTATCCGCCGTCACCATGATGGGTGAGCTTGTAAGCGTGCCATGCGATGACTCCGAACAGACCGCCCAAACACTCTCGGCCCTTATTTACGGAACCGGGAGTGAAAGCATTGCGTCAGAATCCGCAGACACCTCGTCTGAATCTGTGGCTCCCTCCGTTCAATAATTCTTAAAAAGCCTGGATAATCCCCCCTTTCATTGAATTGGGGAGATTATCCATATTTCAAAGCTTATACTAGCTTTATTCATTTGCGCCATTCGGTTCATATTCCCATATTGCTTTTCCAAGACAATTCTTTCCCCAAATGCGATATAAAGTTCTCTACATTATTCCAACGCTAGATCATTGCGGAGCCGAAAAGCAGTTAACGTTACTAGCGACACATCTACCAAGAGATCTTTTTGAAGTACGTGTTGTAACCTTAACCCGTAATGGTTGGTATTTGTCAGAGCTTCAAAATTCGGGGATCACTGTTCAATGCTTGAATAAAAAATCTAAGATCTCTTTTGGAGTATATTGCAATTTAAAGAAGATAATACGCTCGTTTTCCCCCGACCTTGTGCATACGTGGCTATTCGCTGGAAATTCGTACGGTCGCAAAGCTGCTTTTGCATGTAACGTTCCCGTCGTTGTATGCGGAGAGCGTTGTGTTGATCTCTGGAAAACGTCTTTCCATCATAAAATCGATCGTTTATTGGAAAAGAAAACCGACGCCTATATTGTTAATAGTTCCGCTATAAAAGACTTCTACGTCAAGAATGGTTTGCCAAGCGATAAGTTTTTTGTTATTCCCAATGCGATGATTCCCCCCTCAGAGTCGTCGCCGCTTACCAAAGAACAATTCCTAAAAGATCTAGGCGTTCTGACACAATCGCCTAACCTCGCAGAACTGCCGGAGAAAAGTAAACTTTTCCAAGAACTTGCAATTACAGATCTCTCCAGAGAAGAAAACCGGTCACCGTGGATCATAGGCATGGTATCCCGCCTTTGGGCACAAAAGAGAATTGAAGACGCGCTCTGGGCAGCCGATCAACTGAAATTTTCTCTTTTAAACTTCTATCTCGTTATTATTGGAGATGGTCCGGAAAGGGAGAAATTACTTCGATATCGAGACGATCTACAATTACAGGACAGAGTGTTTTTTATTGGTGAGCGGCATGACGTCCAACGATTATACCCTTGCTTTGATCTCCTTTGGAATTGTAGCTCCTACGAAGGACAATCAAACACTATCCTGGAAGCGCAGTACCATCGTATTCCAGTAATTGCTTCAGATATTCCAAGTAACCGCGACCTGATACAACCCGGATATAACGGTCTATTGATTTCGGAATTTGACGGAGATCAAACGCGACGAAGAACAGCTTTTTCTCGTGAAACCCTAAGAATTCTAGACAAGGAAAAATCACAAGTAAGAGAAAAACTCGGAAGACAAGCTCACGAGACTATTCTCGCCAATTATTCCCTCGACCGTTTGATCAATGAACACGTCGCCCTGTATACTGCGTTAATCAAAGAAAAAAAAGGCAAGTAGTATACTTGCCCTAGTTCCAATCATTCTCGTTTCCCCCTCTCAGGCTTCAAAGTCTCGTATTTATGTTAGACGCCTATAAGGTGATAAAAATCGAGAAGTGTTTTTATAAATCTCGCTGGTATACTCGATAGCGTTTGAGTCTTTTAGCGCCAACACGTTCTAGTACGTGCGATATTTTATCGTTATACTCGTCGGTCCAACCCAATTCAGCATTGTCGTACTTCTTAACATAACGCCCATAATCAAAGGTGCGCAAGATTAGGCTTTCTGCAACGCCCTTTCTACGGTACTCAGGCAAAACGCAAAGTACCATTAATCGCGCCCCCTTCACATGTCGAAGTCGATATTTTAAACGTAGGAGACCTAAATAGGGAACTCCCATCCATGACAACTTTCCCCTGAGAGGACGCGCAGCCTCATTAAAATCGGGTATAGTAATAGAGAAACCTATCGGATTTCCTTGCGAATCCTCCGCGATTAAGACCAGCTCAGGATCTGCTATGGTATGCAAAAGATTAGCGTAAGCTCCGATTTCGTCCTTAGTGAGAGAAACACATCCCCACCACCACTCGGAACGGACATGGTCGTATATCTTCATACACTCGTCAACATCTGACGAAAAGTTTTTTTCTGAAAACGGTCGAACAGAAAACTGATAACGCGAGCGTAATCTATCGACAATTGGGCGCCAATTGTCCGCAAACATAGCAGAACTATCAAAATACCAGGAAAACAAATCCCTATTTTTTTGGAATCCCCAGTTCTCTAATAGATCCTTGTAGTACGGAGGATTATACGTCATCATAACCTTCGCAGGCGAATCAAAACCGTCTACCAAAAGCGCGTATTCATAATTTGTCGAAAACTCAACGGGACCGAACAAAGACTCCCGCCTTCTTTCCTCTTTTAAAATACGAACAGCCTCGTCAAGAAGAGCATTTACGACAGCCTGATCATTCACGGACTCAAAAAAACCAAACATTCCTACGTTTGCATGATTCTCTTGGTTAAATCGCTCGTCGTCGGAAACTAAAATTCGGGCTAAAGTTTCCTTCCCTTCGACTGCAATTAACTCTTGTGCCCATCCATGCTGAAAAAAAGGATTCTTCTTACGATTTAACTTTTCACGTATCTGAAAATCAAAAGGTTGAGTCCAGTTGGGACAATCTTTATATATTTTCTTAGGTAAATCAATAAATCTTTTTAAATCTTCCGGCATCGTAACTCTAATAATATCCATTGATCACCAACTGTCTAATCTTTAACTCTCTAGAACACTCAAAACTCGCAATAAACGACAACTAACCAACTTTTTGACCAACGCCTGTTACTGGTTAATCATTCGTCGTTCGAAACG
>CAVGEG010000118.1:0-8055 GCA_963628165.1 Paratractidigestivibacter sp.
CCATGATGAGCAAGAACTACACCGAGGAACAGAAAGACCTCAAAGCCGAGGTCAAAGGTCTGCAACAGCAAATCCATGAACAGGAACAACAGGCAGAGAATATAGAGCAGTTTGTTCAGCGGGTAAAGAGGAACAGCACCCTCACGGAGCTGACCCCCTATGCCCTCAGAGAGCTTGTCAAGGCGGTCTATGTAGACGCCCAGGACAATCCAGCGGCAAGCGCAGACAGAAGGTGCATATCGAGTACGACTTTGCGGGCTACATTCCCGTGGATGACCTGAGAAAAGCGGAACAGGCATGACCGAGATCATGCCTGTTCCAAGAAAAATGATTTTATTGTCCTATCAGCAGAGAGCCTTCCGGAGGGAGTTTTTTTTATTGCGTTTCGAAGAGGCGGTTTCCTTATAGTCCAGATTCTTCGCCATGACAAAATTGACAAGGCGGACGCCTTTGCGCTCGACTTCCTGTCTTTTCACGACGCGGTATCCTCGCGCCTCGAAGAAGGGCTTCGCGGTGATCGACGCGAACGTGGCGACCGTTGGGGATTCAACGAGGGGTTCCAACGCGTCGCAGAGCGCCGTCGCGATTCCCTGGCGTTGACGATCGCGCCGAACGCACAGCCGATAGAGATAGCCTGAGACGTCGACGTCGCCGAATCCGACGATCGAATCTCCCTCGACGGCGACGCACGCACGCTTCCCCTTGTCCTTGAAAGAACGATCCCATTCTTCCAAATCGCGATCGATGGGCCCACGCGTCGACTTGGGATTGCGCGTAGTCCCCCAGATTGACGGAATGCACGGTATCGTAAAAGAGCGTCGCGGTTTCTTTCGCGTCGGAGGTTTGATATTCTCGGAGCGTCGGCGCCATTTTCTCGGTTCTTTCTTTTGTCGAACTTTCTCAGAAATCGCAAGAAATGAGGAACGCCCTCGAAGTTCTAAACTCGGGGGCGTCGATATGCGGAAGATCTTTATTACGCGACGGGCGTTTCGATTAGACGAAGCGAAGGAGCGCGTATCGTTTTTTGCCGCTTCGAAGGACGACGACGGTCTCGCTCGCCAAGTCGACGGGGGAGAGCAAGTAGGCGACGTCTTTGCAGGGACGGTTGTCGACGTATGCTCCGCCTTGCTGGACGGCGCGACGGGCGTCGCTCTTCGTTTTAGCGAGGCCCGTTTGGACGAAGGCGTCGAGAATCGAAATTTCGCGATGATCGAGCTGTTCGCGGGAGAGCTCGGCGCTGGGGACGTCGGCGAATATTTGTCCCAGTTCGGCGTCGGAGAGTTGTGAGATTTCCGCGCCGAAGAAAATGTCGGTCGCCTTCTGAGCGCTCTTGAGGGCTTCTTCGCCGTGGGCGAGGGTGGTGAGTTCCGTCGCGACTTGCTTCTGAAGAATGCGCTTGCCGAGATTCGCGCGGTGTTCTTCAATGAGAGCTTTGGCTTCCTCTTCGCCAAGGTCGGTGAAGAATTTGAAGGCGTTCTCGACGTCGGCGTCGTCGACGTTGATCCAGTACTGATAGAACTGGTAGGGGCTCGTTTTCTTCGCGTCGAGCCACAAGGCGCCGTCCGTCGACTTGCCCATTTTCTGCCCGTCGCTCTTGAGAAGGAGCTTGCTCGTGAGGCCGTAGAGCTGGGCTCCGGTCATCTTACGCGCCAAATCGATTCCCGCGGTGATATTTCCCCACTGATCGCTACCGCCGATCTGGACTTCGCAATTGTATGCCTTGTTGAGATGGACGAAGTCGTACGACTGGAGAAGCATGTAGCTGAATTCGGTGTAACTGAGTCCGTTTTCCGCTTCGAGACGACTCTTCACGGAATCTTTCGTCAACATGACGTTGATCTGGAACATCTTTCCGACGTCGCGGAGGAATTCGAGGTAGGAGAATCCTTTGAGCCAGTCGTAGTTGTTGACGAGGAGAGCGCCGTTTTGGGCGTCTTCAAAGTTGATGAAACGCGCCATTTGCGATTTGATGCAGTCGACGTTGTGTTGGATCTGGTCGAGAGTGAGGAGATTTCTTTCGGAGCTTCGTCCGCTCGGGTCTCCGATCATGCCGGTGGCGCCGCCGACAAGAGCGATCGGTTTGTGTCCAGCGCGCTGGAATCTTCGCAGATTCATGATCGCGACGAGGTGCCCGACGTGGAGTGAATCAGCGGTAGGGTCAAAACCGTTATAGACGACGCGAGGGGTCGAAAGAATTTCATTGATTTTTTCGTCGGTCGCCTGGTTGAGCAGACCGCGCCATGTCATCTCCTTGACAACGTCAAAATTAACACTCATTGTAGGGCGCCTTTCAGGTGGAAATAAGGTGAAAATAACTCGTTTTATTCTAACGGGAACGATTAAATTGTAAACGGGCGCGAATGAGAGGAGGAGCGGCTTTAAATACAATAAGTTGGCGCCGAAGTTGCATTTGCGAGGATAGGGAGTCGCGCCCCCTTTGCGCGACATGATATAAGGTTATGATATTTGAGAGGCGCGAAATTCGCGCTAGAGAGACCTTAAGGGTCGAAATATTCGGAGATAAACAAAAATGGGATGGCAGTATAGCGAGAAGACGAAGCGTCTTTTTATGGACGCGGTTCAAGGTAAATCCGGAACGCATGTCGGAGAGCTTGAAAACGCGGACGGCGTTGGCGAACACGGATCAGTGGCGTGCGGAGACGCGCTCAAATTCATGTTCCGCGTGAAGCGCAACGAGGAAGATCCGACGCGAGATCGAATAGTCGAAGCGAAGTTCTTGACCTTCGGTTGCACGTCGGCGATCGCCGCGTCGGAGGCGCTCTGCCGCATTATCGAAGAGCGCGGTCTCACTCCGATCGAGGCACTGAAGGTGACGAATCAGGATATCGTCGATTATCTCGAAGGACTTCCGACGCAAAAGATTCACTGCTCGGTGATGGGAGCGGAAGCTCTTGAGACGGCGGTTTTCGACTGGGCGTCGAAACGCGGAGTCGATATGGCCGCGCTGGGAATCAAGCAGGTCAACGCGGACGAGCATGAAGGGCGATTGATCTGCAAGTGCTTCGGAATTACGGAGCCTTACTTGCGTCGTAAGATTAAGGAACTCTCCCTCAAGACGGTTGACGACGTGACGGGGGCGATCAAGGCGGGGGGCGCGTGCGGAACGTGCCGCGGCGAGATTCAAGACGTCTTGAACGAGATCTGGGCGGCGCAGTCGTGCGGATGCGACTCGAATAAGGGCGCACGCGAAGAGGCGTCCGCTTGCGCGACGGGCGTTGAATCGGCGAAAATGACCGAAGCGCCCGCGGCGACGAGCGCGACGTCGACGGCGAACGCGCTCACCTCCCTCACGACGGTCGTCGCGAATAAGTCGGGGGAATACGTCGAACAACCTCAGCTCAACGCGTCTGCGGACGGGGGAGAGGATCGCACAGCCGAGTACACGAGCGCGTCCCCGTATAAGAGGGCGAAGCTCATCGAAGAGGTGATCGAGAAGGAAATTCGTCCGGTTCTTCGTCGCGACGGGGGCGATCTTGAAATCGTCGACGTCAAAGATAATCTTGTCTACGTTTCTCTCACCGGGGCGTGCGAAAGTTGCGACTCCGCGTCGACGACAATCGAACTTCTCGTCGCCGCCGTACTGCAAAGTCGCCTCGATCCGTCGATCGAAGTGATCCCGCTTTGATCGATTCGACAAACCGATCGTAACGAAGGGCTCCCTCTCTTGGGAACGCCCTTTATTCATTTTTGATCCTTGCGCTTAGAACTTCTTGTTGAAGCCTGCGAAGATCAGATATTCTGAATATTCTTTGGCAAAAACGACGTCGTATTGAATATACAAATCCAAGGTTTGCCGAAGCGCGGCCTCGAGGCCGCCGCCTAGGTCGAGTCGATCCCGCGCCATCTTATGCGTTCCGTAACGCATCGCGATCGGAAAGGGGGAGGATTCCCCCGCGGCGTAGATTTCTCGCTTGCCAAATTCGTGCGCCCATGAGACGAGAAGATACGGTTTGAGAGTGGCCAGGGGCGTAGCGTGCTCCCAACTGACGCGCGACCCAATCTTTGCGCGGAAAGAGGAGTCGGAGAAGCTCGTCGTGTAGTTTTTCGTCGTTAAGAACGCCTCCGCGCTACGCGGCTCGTTTAGCGTAAGAACTCGGAAATTCATGAACGGGTCGATTCGCGTGTATCCCTTGTCGAAATGCGCCCCGAACTCAAAGTCCAAAAGCCACTGCGAGGACATGAACTTATTGCGCGCCCCTGTCGCGTACTCGAACTGTTCGACCCAGTTCCGACCAATCCCAAACAACGCGTCGAATCGCCACAACGCGCCGTATACCCCAAGGCGTAGATTCCCCGCAAGGGAGTCGATCGACTCCGAATACACGCCCCCGTTCTTAGGCTTTATCGTCGTCGACGCCCCATGCGCCCCGTAACCGATGACCCCGTGATCGAGGACGTTCCAATCCCCTCCTAGTCCTCCGCCCCACGAATTGGCGTTGAATCCCGGCTGATCGTACTTTGATTTTTGGGCGTCCTGCCGAGCGAATGAACCGTCGAGATAGCCGAAGACGCGTTTCCCGTAAGGCGTGATCTTCAAGCTCGACATGTTGAGTCCGCGATAGACGTATTCGGCGGAGTCGTCTCCTTCTAGGAATGGGGGCGTAGAGAGAGAGAGGCATTCCAACGTCGGCAAGTCGAGGAGAGAAGGGGAATCTTCCTCGATTGGGATCTCGAGGTTGGGAAAGATCGACGCGGAGTCGAGCGCGAAGAGGGGCGATCCGTAGTCGTCGGCGGCGAAGTCGACCCAGCGCCATCGTCCGTCGCATGGGATTTGTTGGGCGCGCAACTGCGCGAGAGGGCAGAGAGCGACGAATAGGGATGCGGCGCCAATGAGAACCCATAGCGTTTGGAGGCGGTTCTTCGTAGGGCGCGTCACTGTTTTATCCTTTTGTCGTCGAACGAACGGGGGGAGATGGTCGTAAACAAGTTCCCGATTACTTGGCGTAATTCACGGCGTTTTTGACGCCTTGATTTGGCGCGGCGTTCGCGTTGCGTGTCGCGGCGACCTGCGCGACGTTCGCTTGACGCGGCGGCGTCGGCTTGTTGAAAATCGCTTGCGCTTCCGCGTAACCGTCGGCGCAGTTCTTCGAGAGGACGCACCCGCGCTCGGAAGCGTCGAATCCGATTGTGACGGAATGATTTTCTTTCGGGCTCTTGATATAAAGATAAGCGCCCCCTTCGTCGTTGACGCCGAGTTCGCCAAAGACGGGCGAGTTCGGGCGGAGGGGGTCTTCCGGAGTGGTTTGGATTTGTCGGCTTGTCATCTTCCATGCGCCGACGTTTTCAGCGTAAAGTCCCTTTTGGGCGTAGATCGAACCGTTTCGGATTTCGACCAAGGGTTCGCGCGTCTTGGAATCGACGAGGGTGAAGACGTCGCCGACGATGAGACGATCGACTTCAATTTCGTCCGCTTTAAGAACGTTCGTCCCTGTTTTCACGAGATTTCCCGAGCACGACGCGGAAGAAAGATACCATGTGGTTCCAATGGCCGCCAAAGCGCCGACGATAGCGGAAACAAACGTGTTGATAAAGGCTGACATGAATAACGATCCCTGTAAAACGTCCAATTAGAGGCGTGCCTCAATGCACGCAGGGGAATAGTAGACACTTTCACGCGTCGACGCAAGGCGACTTTCGGAAGGTGCGTTCCCCCCTTGTCGCGTAGTCCGGCGCTGTATAATGGGACGTCGCGGCGTATTGCAAAGGGAGAATCGTTATAATCATGAAAAAAACAACCCAAGAAATTTTACGACGGAATCTTTCGCGACTTGGATTTCTCTACTTCCTCTTCATGGCGTACATGCTCCTCAACCCATGTCCGCCGACGAGTTTTATTCCCGATTATACGTTTTCGTTCATCCATTTTCTTGCGTTTACCCTTTTGGGGCTCTTCGTCGGTTTTTCGCGACTCCGGTGGAACGTTTGGCTGTGGTCCTTTCTCCTCGTGGTCTGGAGCGTCGGTTCGGAATTTCTCCAGCGATATACGGGGCGTTCTTGCGAAATAGGGGACATGATACAGAATACGGTCGGATCGAACTTGGGTCTTTTGATTTCGACGCTCCTTTGCGCGCGGGTTTTCGCGCGTTTCCCTAAGGACGTCGGCCCGGCGCGAGCGAGCGCGGTGGCGATCCTCTTTAAACCGGGCTCCGTCGGCGCGGTCGGGGAGCGCGAGACGCTGGTGATTCGTCGTTCAGCGCGGGTCGTCGCGCCGGGCGCCGTCTGTTTTCCAGGAGGGGGGCTCGAAGAGGGGGAGACGCCCGAAGAGGCGGTTCGTCGCGAGTTCGCCGAAGAAGTAGGGCTCGACGTTCGCATCGTCAAGAAGATCGCGGAGAATCGCACCCCCGCGGGGGCTCCGCTACATTGGTTCGTGGCGGAATGCGTCGACGGGACGCGGGCGCTGGAGAAATTGCATGTGCGCCGCGCGGAGGTCGCGGGATACGAATGGCGCTCCCTCGACGCGCTCCTGGTCGACAAGGATTTTCTGACGAACAACGTGGCGATTGTTCGACGGATTGTTTCTGGAGAAATTTCAATCGACTAGCATTTGCTGTATGAAGAGGGCTGGTTTAAGAAGAGAGCAGACGCGTTGTGCGTATGTTTTTTTATGTCGTTTGTGCAAGTTGTAGGGGATAAAGAAAAACGTAAAGCGAGAGAATGCTGGGAGAGTTTGCGAAAAATACTTGTGTAAAATCCGTTGTTTGGGTAAAATAATGAAGTTAGAAAAGAGTGTCGCGAATGATTTTGCGAAATTTGCCGCGACTGATTCATAAGTATGCGCCTCTCGAGGGGCGCTGACACGAGGTCTTTCAATGAAACTTCATTATTACTTTTTAGCTCTTGCATCATTGGGATTCTCTTTCCACGCGGCGATGGCTCAGGAATCGACGCCGGTACCGGACACGGGCGAACAGGCGTTGGTTGAAAATACTGAGGCGAGTCCTGTAACGGCGGAACAGACGGTTGCGGCGGATTATTCGCCGATGAGCCAGGTCATTCCGGAAGCGGAGCGTCTCGGCGGGACGATTACGACGTATCGTAAGAAGGATTCGCTTTACTGGGAATTGACGGGCGCGCAGTACGACGCCGATTATATCTGCGTGATCTCGATCGCGCGCGGTATTGGCACGTCGGACGTTTACGGCGGGCAGTCGATCGCGTACGGGAACGACATGATTTGGCGTTTCCGCAAGGTAGATGATCGCGTGCAGCTCGTGCGACGCAACTATCGCTATCGCGCGAACGACGGACCGGATAAAGAGGCGCTTCGCGTGGCGTTCACGGACAGCGTAGTTTTCAGTCTTCCGATCGTAGCGCGCGGCCCTCAAGGGGGCGACGTCGTCGACGTGACGAGCCTCTTCATGAGCGACTCTCTCTCGATGGTCGGTTCGCGTTACCTCGGCGGTTACAGCTTTGCGCGCGACCGTTCGACGTGGGAAAAAGTGAAGGCTCTGAAAGACAATATCGAACTTGAAGTCGCGGCGACGTACGCAGGCCCCTATGGTAGCTCGGAAACGGTTGTCGACACGCGCGGTATCGGAGTCAATATTCACTATTCGATCAGCAAGATGAAGGACACGGGCTACAAACCGCGTCTCGCCGACGAACGCGTCGGTTACTTCAACTCGGCGGTTCGCGACGTGAGCAAGAAGACTGTCGACGACAACTTCGTTCGCTATATCAACCGTTGGAATCTGCAGAAGCTTGAACCGAACGCCGAAATGTCTCTCCCGAAGAAGCCTATCGTCTATTGGCTTGATAAAGCGACGCCTTTCGAGTATCGCAAGGCGATGCGCGACGCGGTTCTCGAATGGAACAAGGCGTTCGAAAAGGCCGGTTTCTATAACGCGATCGAAGTTCGCCAGCAAGAAGACAACGACGATTGGGATCCTGAAGACATTAACTACAACGCGATTCGTTGGAGCTCGACCCTCACCGGTTTCTCCATCGGCCCGAGCCGAGTCAATCCCGCGACGGGCGAAATCTTGGACGCGGACGTCGTCCTGACCGTCGGCTTCTTGAGTAGCTGGACCCGCG
>CAVGEG010000119.1:0-5187 GCA_963628165.1 Paratractidigestivibacter sp.
CGTCAAAGAAGCCAAGGACAACTTAGCACGCTAAATCAGCGTCTAATCGACATTAACACATTCGAGGAGAACACGATATGTCAAAACATCGCTCCGGCGTTCAACTTTCCCGCCGTTCATTTCTTTCGCATAGCGTCCTTGGCGCGGGCCTTCTCTGCGTCCCCGCTTCCATGTTTAAGATTTCAGAATCCCACGCGGAAGAAGAAAACAACGGCGTCGTTTTAAGATTTTGCGTCCTAAGCGACGTCCATTTCAAAACCTCCCCCGACACGAAAGAAGTTGATCGGTTTCGCCGCGCAATACGGTTCATGTACGACTATTCCGCGCAACAACTCTATTCCAAATTTGACGCCCTCCTCATTGCCGGCGACGTTTCGGATCATGGCTTAGACGAAGAGCTCCTCCTCTTCAAAAAGACGATGGACGAAGAAATCCACGGCGACGTCAAGACGATCATGTGCATGGGAAACCACGAGTTCTACAGCGGAAATAAACCACGTTGGAGAGAAATATTTCAACGCGACGACAACGTCGCGACAAAAGTCAACGGTTTTTCTTTTATCGGCGTCTCTCCCGAAAGAGGAACGTGTGAAAACGGAGATTATTTATACGCGCTCGACTGGTATAAAAACGCGCTTCGCGAAGCCCTCGACGACGACCCTAAAAAACCGATTTTCACTTTCCAGCATTATCACATTTCCTCCACCGTTTATGGGAGCAAGGGCGAAGACGCCTGGGGAATCAAAGATCTCTACGAAACGCTTCAACAGGCACCGCGAGTCGTCAATTTTTCTGGACATTCCCACTATCCAATCAACGACCCGCGCTCAATATGGCAAGGCGCGTTCACGGCCCTTGGAACGGGCACGTTAAGCTATTTTGAAATGAGTAGCGAAGGTGGGAAATTCAACAAATTCCCCGAAGGGCATGGAAACGCCGCCCAGATGTACGTCGTCGAGGTGCGCAAGGATAATTCCGTCGTGTTTAAACCCTACGATCTTATCACCAATTCGTTCTTTGAACACGTCTATTACCTGCCGCAACCGGGAAACGCTTCCACCTACTCCTACATGGACGCGCGAGAAGAAACAAGCGCGAGACCTACTTGGCAAGACGGCGCCGCCGCCTCTTCAACGATTTTGGAAGATTCCTCAACCCTTTGCGTCTCAATTCCCCAAGCGACTTGTAGCGACGTCGTCCATAGTTATCGCATCGACTTAGAAAGAAAGGACGAAACCTCTGACTCTGTTCGGTGGGTAAAAGACGCGCCAATATACGCATGGTCCCAATATTACTTTAAGGATCATCCTAATCCCTTACAAGTGAAAATCGACACGCTCCCTTCGTCGACCCAATATCGCGCGAAGATTTTTGCCCTCAATCCTTGGCTCAAGGAAAGCGAACGTTTCCTTGAACTCCAATTCACGACGCCCGCGAATCCCTATGCGCCGATCGATCCCGACGCGCCTCGCCCTACGCCTAACGTTTTAGACGTTGCTTTTGTCGACGGTAAACCGATAAATCTTGCTCAAAACGTCAAACAAATCGTCAAAGAAATCCGCGTCGAAGGCGCTTTGCAGATTAGGCGAGAGGAAGAACTGGACGGTCAAGAGAGCGCGTCCTTCAACGGAAGAGATCAGCGTCTTGTCATTCCCTTCACGTCGAGCGATTTCGCGAGACTAGGCGCCATGACCATCTCCGCGCGTTTCCTTCTGGAGAAGGCGCCGGAAAAATCCCAGTCAGTCTTTTCATGCACCGAAGGCAAGGGCGTCAGTCTAGAAATCAACAAGGATCAGATCGAATTCTGGGCTTCCGTAAACGGAGAATACCGTATTTTGCGCGCCCCTGTCCTTCTTGGACGTTTCGTCGACGCACTTGGTTCATACGACGGAAAGACGCTCAAATTGTACCTGGACGGCAAGCTCGTTCAAACACTCGACGTCAACGGTAAGATTGTCTATCCCACCGATCCCTCCGCTCAAGGGTTCTGCGTTGGTTGCGACATTGCGCGCGGCATGTCCGGTACGAACTATTTTCTGGGCAAAATTTCGCGCGCCAGACTTTTCTCATGGGCTCTCTCCGCGAAACAAGTTCAAGAACTTGCTCGCTAAATTAAACAACAAGAGTCGCCTTCTGTGGCGCTTGTCGAGAAGATCATACCCCCTTCTCGATATTAAACGCGACGTCGGCGACTTTGTTGACAAGCGTGTCGCTATGGGACGCAAAAACGACGGTCTTCCCCGCGTCCCTGAGCGTTTGGAATAGATCCATGACGATCGATTGTCCCGACGCGTCCAAACTAGCGAAAGGCTCGTCGACGACAAGCGCGTCTGGATTAAGCGCTAAAACGCACGCGAACGCGACGCGTCGTTTCTCTCCGCCGGACAAAGAATAAGGAGCGCGATAACGCAAACGCGCAATCTCCAGTAAGGAAAGGCAGTCGTCGACTCGCGTTCGAATTTCTGTTTCTTCTAGATTAAGTTGACGCGGACCGAACGCGATCTCGTCTTCGACGCTACCGCAAAAAAGTTGCGCGTCCGGGCTTTGAAAGACGAATCCGACGCGACGATGAAAAACTTTCGCAAAACGAGTATCGGATAGAGCTTTTCGCGTTATCTCATTCCCGTCGAAAAGATACGTCCCCTTGTTGGGAAAAGAGAGGCCGTTAAGCAAACGAAGAAGCGTCGTTTTACCGCAACCGTTGGCTCCCGTTATTGCCGCTGCAACGCCCTTCTCGATCTTCAATGAGACGTCGTCTAGTATTTTATTGGCGCCGTCATAAGAAAAGGTAACGTTCTTCAGGTCAAACATCGCTTTGCATACTCAAAATAAATAAAGAGAACGATCATCGCCGCCAAGAGCGCGACGCCTAAATAATCGACGCGTCGCCAAGGCGCCCAGTAACGACGATAGACCCCGGAAAAACATCGACACGTCATGGCGTCGAACTGTTCCTGCGCTGATTTTTGCGCGCGTAAAAAAATAACCCCGACAACGCCTCCAAGCGTTCGAGCAGGACGACGATCACGTCCGGGCGAGCGCAAAAGAACCGCCTCGATCGTCTCGAGGCAAATCTCGCACAAAACGACGACGTACTTCATGGTTAAGTCAAAAATGAAGATGAACGAGTCTGGAGTTCGGAAGAACTTGAACGCGCACGTCAAACGATTCCAATTCATCGATTGAATGAGAAGGGAAAGAATAGTCGTAGTGATTAGCGTCTTGCATGGAACAACGACAAGCGCGCGCGTCTGATCCCAAAAGATCGCCGCAGGCGCTAGGATTAAAAGAGACGCCGCAAACGCTTCGAGGGGCAACGCAATTATGCGCGCGAGTTGGCGCGCGTCTAAAGTTGCCAAATAAACAAGTAAAACCGTTCCGATAATCTCGACAAAAACGAAGTTAAACGACGCGGAAACAAGTAGAATCGAAAAAAAAGCGAGCGCAAGGCGCATCGGGGGAGAAAAAGCAAATCGTCCGGGAGGATTCGGATCGCGCCTTACGCTTTTCAACACGCCTAGAAGACCCTTAGCGCTTTTGCGTAAAAACGCGCCCCCGTCTCGCAAAGGCTCGCTCTTCTCGCTCGTCATAAGCCACCTCGGCGTTTCACTTTTGTCCATAATCAGACCGATACGTCGTTCCGTTTGAGAAGCGTCGCCAATTTAAAAATGAGAATTGAAAGAGCGACGCCCGATATAGCCGAAAGAACGTAACTTAGCCATTCGGGAGCGCCCGGCGCGGAATAATCGGGAACGAGAGCGGACCAGTGAAAACCGGTCGTCATTCCCTCGGGAACGTACCCTAATTCCTCCCCGTCAACGACGATAGACGCTATTTCATCTTCGCCCCATTCCCCCCATGCCGTTCCTTCTGCTAGAAGCCCAAGGGGCGTCAATGCCACAAGAATGGCGAGAAGGATGTAAACGGAGTTAAAGGAAGAGTTCGTCTTCTTCCACTCCAATCCGTTCTCAGACGATTTCTCGGGAGCAAAAAAGGCGGGATTTGCCGCAAAACCCGGCGCGGCGCGCATCACAAAGACGTATACGCCGACAGAAAAGAGGATTTCCGCTAGCCCAAAGAGAGTTAGATGCCCAATCGCCATCGCAGGGACGGAAACCGAAAGAGGATACGGACAGAAGAGCGCTTGACCTTCGGGAGTATGAAAGAGGAGCGGCTGGACGCCGAACTGAACAGCCGCGGCAAGAGCCGCAAGGTTCAAGCCGACGTAGGACGCGACGCCAACACAAAAGACGTCACGGCGAGAGCCTGTCTGAACGCGAAGAAGCTTGCGCAACGCGCAATACGTCAAATATCCGCTAAACGGAAGAATGCAGGCGATATTGAAACAGTTGGAGCCAAACGCGAGAATTCCGCCGTCTCCAAAAAGGAGGGCTTGAATTGCTAGCGCGATCGTCACCGACAAACACGCCGCTTCGGGCCCCAGAAGAATCGCCAGAAGAACTCCGCCGACGGCGTGCCCCGTCGTCCCCCCAGGAAGAGGCACGTTAAACATCATCGCTAGGAAGGAAAACGCGGCGGCAACACCTAACGCAGAAAAGCGTTCCTTCGGAAACTCCCTGGTAATCTTCTTGATGGAAACGCTCCAAACTGGAATCGTCGCAATTGTCAATGCGACGCAAGTCGACGCGCTCAAATAATTGTCAGGAATATGCATGTCGCGAATTCTCCTTGAATAACATTCTCCTAAATGTTGCAATGAACCAAATATTCAAGCAATTGAAGTATACAAAAAAGGGATTGAGAGTCAACTAATTAAGCCCACGAAGGACTATGAGCGGTAATCGCTCAAATCCCCCAAGAGCCCGTCGCGCTAAAGCGTCGGGCTGACTAATAGAGGCTTTTGGGATATAATGTAGGATCGATACATTAGAAAACGGGCCTGGGAACGCAATAGTCCTCCCTGGGCTTCTCCCCTTCAAGAAAGCTTCATCTGGCAATGAAACGCATTCTCACAATACAGGACGTCTCTTGCGTCGGCAAATGCTCCCTTACAGTCGCTCTTCCGATCATATCGGCGGCACAGATTGAAACCTGCGTTTTGCCTACCGCTGTTCTTTCAACCCATACGCATTTTCAAAGGTACACGTTCGCTGACTTAACCGATGAAATTGAACCTACGATGGACGTTTGGAAAGCCGAAGGGATTACGTTTGACGGCGTCTACAC
>CAVGEG010000119.1:5197-8022 GCA_963628165.1 Paratractidigestivibacter sp.
CGTCTACACCGGCTATTTGGGTTCCTTTCGGCAAATGGAGCTCATCGAAAAACTCGTTCAAGAATTCAAAACGGAGAAAAACTTCTTTTTCGTCGATCCAGTCCTCGGAGACGGAGGCTCTCTATACGCCCGTTTCGACCAAAATTTCGCTGATCGAATGGCGCAATTATGCGCTCACGCTGACGTCATTTCCCCGAACTTAACCGAAGCCTCTTTCATGCTTCACAAGCCGTTCCAAGAAAAGGGTCATAAGGAAACGTACATTCGAGAAATCCTTGACGAACTCGCGGCTTTAGGCCCGAAGATTGTCCTTTTGAAGGGAATAGATTACGAGGACGGAAAAGTTGGAGTCGCTACGTACGATTCGAAACGAAACGAGTACTCGACGTATTTCCACGAACGGATACCAGGCGCGTTTCATGGAACAGGGGATATTTTTGCCAGCGCTGTTGTCGCGGCGATAACACGCGAGCGTTCGACCGTCGACGCGGTTAAAATCGCGGCGGATTTTACGCTCGACTCTATTCGAAGGACAGTTGCCAATCCTAACGCGAGGGATTATGGCGTGGACTTCGAAAGCGCTTTGTTTGACTTTGCAAAACAATTGCTTTGATCTTCCCTCGATCTATTGTAAGTAGTTTCCAAGGAGACTTTTATGAAACAATATAACACATTGGGCGCTTCTAAAAAGAAAGCGTTTGCCTTACTCTTAGGCGCTCTTACCTCGGTTTCGCTTTTGCCAAATCGAACGGTTTATTCACAGGAGTTTGATATGAAAAGACCTGTCGCGCAAAAAGGCGACCAAAAGGACGTCTATTTCGGTACGTCGGTCGCTGATCCCTATCGTTGGATGGAAACGGAGAAAACGCCGGAAATACTAAAATGGATCGACGAAGAAAACGCTTTAACGCAATCTGTTCTCAATCAAAACCCCTTACGCAACGAACTTCGCAAGGAAATGACCGAGTGCTACGATTACGAAAAACAAGGCGCTCCAAGCAAACACGGTTCAAGATATTTTTACTTTAAAAACTCGGGGCTTCAGAACCAGTCGGTTCTCTACTTCAAGACGTCCCTTGACGGAGAAGAACAACTCCTGCTCGATCCCAACACCCTTTCCGACGACGGCACGGTCGCTCTCTCCGACGTGTCCTTCTCAAAAGATGGGCGCTACGCGGCTTTCGCTATCTCGACGAGCGGTTCCGACTGGCGCGATATTTTTGTCATGGACGTCGAAACGGAAGAAAAGCTAAAGGACTCGATCTCGTGGGCGAAGTTCACCAATATCGCCTGGTTTGGCGACGGGTTCTTCTACAGTCGTTATGACGCGCCTAAAAAGGGCGAGGAATTCACCGCGAAAAACGAATATCAGAAGATTTTCTACCACAAGCTGGGCGATTCCCAAGATCAAGACGTTCTCGTCTTCGTCGACATGGATAATCCTTCCAGAAATTGCGTCGCCGACGTCGACGACGATGAAAAATGGTTGTTCGTTTATCAGAATGAATCAACCTATGGGCAGAGAGTTGTCTTCACAGAACTTAGCGACTCCGTCAATCTTAAAGAGTTGAATTTCAAAACTCTTTTCCCTGATTTTTCCGCGGAGTCGGGAATCGTCGCCGTTCATGACGGACTCTTTTATCTTTCCACCGACTATCAAGCCTCGAATCGTCGTCTTGTAAAAATTGACCCTAACCAGCCGGAACCTGAACACTGGGTCGACGTGATCCCGGAATCGGAAAACCTCCTTGAAAGCGTCCGACCAATCGGCGATCGTCTTATCGTCACCTATCTCAAAGACGCGGCGGATGAATGTTATTTCTATTCTTACGAAGGTCGACAGCTCGAAGAATTACTCCTTCCGACCCTCGGCGTCGTAGGTTTCTCCGGCAAGAAGGACGATCCCGAATTCTTCTACACCTTCACTTCTTTCGTCTATCCAGCGACCGTTTATCGATATGATCTGACGACCGGAACGTCGACCCTTTGGCGCGCGCCGAAAGTCTCTTTCAATCCCGAGGATTACACGACGGAAAGACAATGGTACGTCAGCAAGGACGGAACGAAAGCGCCGATCTTCATCACCTATAAAAAGGGAATGCAGAAGAATGGAAAGAACTCGACGATCCTGTACGGTTACGGCGGGTTTAACATCAGCATGACGCCTTCTTTCAAGCCGACGCGCATCCCCTACCTCAATCATGGGGGCGTCTATGCGGTCGCCGTTCTGCGCGGCGGTGGGGAATATGGAGAAGATTGGCACAAGGCCGGCACGAAACTCCAGAAACAAAACGTCTTCGACGACTTCATCGCCGCCGCAGAGTTCCTCATCAAGGAAGGCTACGCTTCTAAAGAAACCCTCGCTATCAACGGCGGTTCCAACGGCGGTCTCCTCGTCGGCACTGCGCTAACGCAACGTCCCGACCTCTTTGCCGCCGCCGTCCCTCAAGTCGGCGTGCTCGACATGCTCCGCTACCACAAATTTACGATCGGATGGGCCTGGGCGACCGACTATGGAACCAGCGAGGAAAGCGAAGAAATGTTCAAGTATCTTCTCGCCTATTCGCCTCTCCATAACGTCAAAAAGGGTGTTAAGTATCCGCCCACAATGGTTATGACGTCTGATCACGACGACCGCGTAGTTCCCGCGCACTCGATGAAATTCGGCGCAACTTTGCAAGAATTGGCGGATCCTTCAAGCGTCGTTATCGTTCGCATCGAATCGAAAGCGGGCCATGGAGCCGGAAAACCGACGGCGAAGATCGTTGAGGAAGCCGTGGATATCTATTCCTTCATCCTCTACTTTACGCAGCCTCAATGAAGCC
>CAVGEG010000120.1:0-8003 GCA_963628165.1 Paratractidigestivibacter sp.
GGATAGATCGTCCCTTGCGCGAGGAACTTCGCCCCGTCGATCTTCTTCGCTTCCTCCGAGAAAACGTCGATGAACGTCTTGCCGATGATCTTGCGCTTCTGCTGAGGATCGTCGACCCCCGCCAACAACGAGAGGAAACGATCTTCCGCGTCCGCGATCACAAGATTCACGTCGAAATTCTCGCGAAATACCTTCGCCACGTTCTCGATCTCGCTCTTGCGCATCATCCCGTTGTCGACGCAGATGCACGTGAGCTGATTCCCGATCGCGCGCGAAATCAACGCCGCGACCACCGCCGAGTCGACGCCCCCGGAGAGTCCGCAAATCACGCGCTCCTTACCGACCTTCGCGCGAATCTTCTCGATCGACGTCGCCACGAAGTTCTTCATCGTCCACTTGCACGACGAACGGCAAATCTTCACCACGAAGTTCGTCAAAAGCTGACGCCCCTCCGCCGTGTGCGTCACTTCAGGATGGAACTGGATCCCGTAGAAGGGGATCGAACGCATGCGCACTGCCGCGTTCGGGCACGTCGACGTCGACGCCAACGTCTCAAAGTCCTCCGACATGCGCGTCGCTTGATCCCCGTGGCTCATCCAGACTTGCGACGTCGCGGAGAGTCCTTCAAACAAGGGGTTCGCGCGTCCCGCGTCGCCGACCGTCAACTCGGCGGGCCCGTATTCGCGTCGTTCCGCAGATTCAACCGCCGCGCCAAAAAGCTTGCAGGTCAGCTGCATGCCGTAGCAGACGCCTAAGATCGGAACGCCAAGCTTATAGATTTCCGGATCGATCTTCGGCGCGCTCTCGTCGTAAACGCTCGACGGCCCCCCCGACAAAATGATCCCGATCGGTTTTCGGGCGACGATCTCCTGCGCCGTCGCGTCGCATGGAATGATCTCGCAGTAGGTCTGATTTTCACGCACGCGCTGCGCTAAAAGTTGCGTGTACTGCGATCCAAAGTCCAACACCAGTATAATTTCGCCGTTTGTGTTCTGCTCGTCCGACGTCATAGATTGGTTCCTTAGTAAGACTCAATGATTCTCTCGCGGCGCGTCGCGCCGACTCTCACCTGACATTATACACTGATCGCGCGTCCCGCCTACCCACGGGACGCGCGGGGGCCTTCGCTAAATGGCCTCCTCTGCGAGGCGGCGGTATTTTACGGATATTTCCAAAATAACACTCTGCACAAAACAGAGTCTTTAACTAATATTTAACGGTTTTGCTAGCGTCAAAAAGAAAAAAATCCTTAAATATGCGCAAACCGGCGCAATAAGTCTTTCGTCATAAAGAATGAACCGATATAATATACCACAAAGTACTTTTACACGTTAGAGTAGAACAAAGGTTTCGTTCCCTTCGAGGTTCCCATATGGCGCCAATTCGCACAGCATCGTCGCGACCAAGAGCGACGCGTCGCGCGCCGCAACGCACGACGTCTCGACCGCGAAACACTCGCGGCGTGAAGCGCTTTTGCGTTGTTTTCGGGGGACTTGTTTGCGTTATCGGAGCGTGCGCGGCTTTCTCGGCGCCATTCAAACTTTACGATGTGACCGAGACCGCGCCGCAGGAGACTCTTCGAACTCTGCGGCCCCTCTTTTCGCGCGGAGACGACGACCCGTATTACGCGAGCGTCAAACACGATTGTCTGACCGGAGCGGGGATCGTCGTCGATCCTTGCGCGCCCGCGTCGACTCTCAATATCTTCGCCGACGACGATAGCGCGACGGAACGAGTCGACGCGTTCGAAAAATCCCTCGCCGACAACTTCGAGACCGATTCCGCCGTCTTCTTCGCCAATACGGGAGCGACGATTATTCCCGACGGGCAAGGCGCGCAGTTCGCGGATCTTCCCCTTCCTGATCCGACGGTCGCGCTCGCGGAAGACCACGCGGTCGACTTCGGCTCGGAAGTTAATCTGCCCGCCTCATGGTGGGAGGAATTCGACTTCGCGGAAACGAAAACCGTCGACGTCGCGGAACCCAACGACGAAATCCAGGTTGCGTCGCAACAGCTCGACTCCGGAAGGACGTCCGCCTCGCCGACGCATGAGAGTCGCGTGATCGCGCTCACGTCGGAACAGACGTCGCAGCCGGTGCGCCTTGCGCGCGCGGAAGAAGAGCGCGACATGCGCGTCCAGCCTCTGTCGGACGTGCCGATTCCGCGCGAACCGCAAACTCAAACGCGCGTCTCTCAGGCGGGCGTCATCCTCGCTCCTTCCGGATATCGCCGCGCGGGGAGCACGTCGGGAGCGTCTCCCACCGGAGCGGGCTCGATCGGCGAAGCAAGGCTTGTCTTCTGATCGAGTCCTTTCGTTTCTCCCCCCCTCAAAAAAAACCGTTGCTCGGCTTTCGCCAAAGCAACGGGTTCTTCGTTTCTTGGTTCGCGTCCTTCCCGACGCCGATTCTCTCGAATCTCGGTCGAGCGCGAGGATTAAAGAGTCCCCTTCGTGCTCGGAACCCCCGTCTGGCGCGGATCGTTCTCCACCGCCGCTCGCATCGCGCGCGCGGTCGACTTGAAGATCGCTTCCGAGATATGGTGACCGTTCTGGCCGTACGGAACGTTGATATGAAGATTGCACGCCGACGCGTTCACGAAACCAAGCCAGAATTCGCGCGCCAGCTCCAGATCGAAATTGCCGACCCGTTCCACCGGGAAGGTCGCGTTGTAAACCAAATAGGGACGCCCCGAGAAGTCGATCGCCGTCTGTGCCAGCGTCTCGTCCATCGGCAAGATAAAGAAGCCGTAACGACGAATCCCCTTCTTGTCCCCAAGCGCCTTCGCGACTGCCCGACCGAGCGCGATCCCGACGTCTTCCACCGTATGGTGACCGTCGACGTCGAGATCTCCGTGAACCGTCAGTTCCAGATCGATCTTCGAGTGCGCCGACAACAGCGTGAGCATATGGTTGAAGAATCCGAGCCCCGTGTCGATCTTCGAAACGCCGTCGCCGTCAAGGTTGATCTTGAGTTGAATCTGCGTTTCCTTCGTATTGCGTACAATTTCCGCCGTTCGCACGACGCCCTTCCTTTCTCCGCCCCTCTCAGGAGCGATTGACATTACCTTGCTCCGTTAAGAAACGCTTCGACGAGCGCCAAGCATCGATCCGTGTCTTCGTCGGTTCCAACGCTGATTCTCAGACCGTCGCCGTACCCCTTGTAGTTCATGTATCGCACGAGATAGCCGTTCTTCTTGAGGAAGAGGTAGAGCTCCTCGTGAGAGAGTTCGTCGTTCGGCCATCGATTCCAAGTGAAGTTCGAGTAGGAGGTCGGGACGACGAACCCGAGTTCGCGCATGCGGTTCTGGAGTCTTTCGCGCGTGGCGACGATCTTCTTCGTCGTCGCGGCGAGCCATTCTTGATCCTGAATCGCGGCGGTCGCGGCGGCGATCGACAGCGCGTCGCAGTTGTACGAGTCCTTCACCTTGAACGTCTCCGCGATCGTCTCAGGACGCGCGATCATGAATCCGAAACGCAAACCCGCCAACGCGTACGACTTGCTCATCGTTCGCGAAATGATAATCCGCGGATTCTTCTTCACGAGACCGATGCAGTTTTCCCCCGCAAAGTCGGCGTACGCTTCGTCGATCACGATCGGGCAAGGCAACGAATCCGCGATCTTGAGGATTTCGTCCGGCGACAAGCGCGTCCCCGACGGACTATTCGGATTCGGGAGATATACGAGCTTGAGGTCGTCCTTCTTCACCCCCTCCAAGGGAGAGACGCGATACTGCGCTTCGGGGGTCTCCGCAGGCGCCTGCGTGAAGTAAGACGGGAGAGTCCAGTCGTCGAGGAAGCGCACCTCTTCGCTGCGCGCGCCTTGAATCTCCGCAAGGGACTTGTAGAGGATATAACTCGGATAAGGGAGCCTGAGGAGCTGTCCTTCGCCGACGAATGTGCGCGTCAGAATCGTCAACACGTCGTCGCTTCCGTTCCCGCACATAATCCAGTCGGGCTCGACCCCGTAGAGAGCCGCGGCGGCTTCGCGGAACGCCTGTCCCGCGGCGTTTGGATAGCGAGACAAGCCCCTGTCCGCGACCGCGCGGATCGCGTCGTACGCCTTCTCCGACGCGCGATACGGATTCTCGTTGGTGTTGAGTTTGACAGCTTCTCCCTCTTTGGGTTGCTCGCCGGGGACGTACCCCCCCATCGCTTGAATATTTGGTCGTACGAACGCCATATTATTCCTCATAAGACCGGAAAAACAAAAATATCAGATAGGGAAACCTACCGACAGCATGACGGCGAGTAGGAGCAAATTGCGCGCGCTCAGTCCGAGAATGCGAACCAAGCCTTTTCCCTCGCGAATCCTCGACATCTCCCTCCACGTCTTCCAATGTAAATACAAGTAGAGACAAAGCCCCGCGCACAACGCGAAGCGCGGAAAGAGCTGACGATAAATCAACACTCCGACAAGATAGGTCGCCGCGAGACCGTTGAAGAGGTAAAAATACCTTCCGAAACGTTCTCCCAAGAGCGCGACGAGCGTAAACTTACGATGCGCGCGATCTTCGTCGCGGTCGCGGTAGTTGTTCGCCACGAGGATATTGTCGACGACAAGCCCCATCGCGAGCCCCAAAACGATCGCGTCTCGCGAAACGGTTCCCGTCTGCAAATAATACGTGAACCCCACCGCGACGAGCCCGAAAAAGGCGATCACAAGGACGTCCCCGAGCCCTATATACGCCAGCGGTTTGGGACCGACGCTATACAGCAAACAAAAGATCGCGCATACCGCCCCCACAGGAACCAGCTTCATTCCCCCGTAAGGGATCGTGCCGAGCCCGAAAGCGCACGCAATCCCGAGCATAAGGAAGGTCGCGACAAGCATCTGCTTCGGGGTGACCCATCCTTCCGCGACGGCGCGACGAGGACCTTTTCTTTCGGCGGTATCGGCGCCCTTCTTGAAGTCGGAATAGTCGTTGATGAAGTTGGCGGCAATCTGCGCGAAGAGGGCGAAGCCGACGCAACAGATCGCAGGGACGACCGCAAAGGGGATCTCGTCGAGTTGGAGATCGCGATACGCGAGGGAGAGCGCCGCGATCACGGGGGAAAGGGACGCGACGAGGGTCGGGATACGCGCGGCTTGAAGCCACACGACGACCGGATTAGGCTTACGTGAAGCGACGTTCGTTTCTTGCAGTTGATCATTCATAGGAGTCTCCTTGTCGCAGGGGAAGAGACTACGCCTTTTTCTTGGGGGCGAAAGCGTCTTCCATCGAATCGACGTACTGTCGCAAGCGTTCGAGTTCGCTCGTGACAGTACGCAACTTGAGAAGATTCTCGACGCGGATGAGGAGCTCGATCTGGTTAATCGGTTTGCTCAGGAAATCATCGCACCCGACGGCGACGGCACGTTCGACGTCCCCGAGATCGTTCAAGGCGGTGACCATGAGAACCATGACGGAAGAGGTTTCCGGCCCCTTCTTGAGCTTCTCGCAGACTTCAAAGCCGCTGAGCTTGGGCATCATGACGTCAAGCAAAACGAGATCGGGCTTGAAAGACGCGGTCTTGTCGAGAGTTTCCTGACCGTCGGCGGCGTATTCAAGCTCGTAATTCCCCTCGGAAAGGAACGCTTCCAAGAGTTCGCGATTAAAGGGTTCGTCGTCGGCGATCAGAATACGATTTTTTCGTGCGTCAGTCATCACATCAATCCTTGTAAAAACATTAAACGTTCATCAAACGTCGGCGTCAACTAGTTTTGTTCTTTTTGCGCTTTCGGATCCGCTTCCTGAGCGTTTTGCGCGGTTTCGGCGTTCTTTTCGCGCTCAGCGATCTCCTTCTTTCTCAGTTCGTTCATCTTCTTGAGCTGAGAGGCGAAGCGAAGCTCTTGCGCCTTCATGAGGGCGTCTTCCGCGCGTTCATGATTTCCGCACTTGATCGCCAAAGAGCTGAAGGCGGTGAAATAGAAGGGATCGTCCTGTTCAATTTCGCACGCTTTCTGCATGGCGTCAAGGGTCGTCTCCTCGTCCCCCTTCTCCTGCGAGAAGACGGCGAGCGCGAGCCACGCGAGCCCATAGTCGGGATAGACCTCCAAGAGGGCTTTGATTTCGCTAATAGCTTTGGCGAGTTCGCCTTCTTGCTGAAGCGCGACCGCTTCGTCGTACCAAAGAACCTTGTCTTTCGTGTTCGAATCACCCATGATCATATGTCCTAAATCGCGCGTTAAGGCGCGTGAAAAGCAAAATCGGCGTCGCGTGAGGCAACGCGTGTGAAAGAATCGTCTCAGAGCGCGCGTCTTGCGCGACGCACCGTCTTGCCGAAGACGGGCTTGCGTTCGACCTTCTCCTCGTCGTCGGTTTCCACGTGACGCGTCAACGCTTCGAAGCCGGGTATGTCGTAACGCTCTAGGAGTCGATTAATTCGAATTTCGATGCGCGTAAGTTCGGAGCCTTCCTCGGCGGTCACCAGGGTGAAGGCGACGCCTTCGCGCCCCATGCGCCCGGCGCGTCCCACGCGATGCACGTAATCGTCGCAATATTGGGGAATATCGTAGTTAACGATATGGGAGACGGAGGAGACGTCGATACCGCGTCCGACGACGTCGGTGGCGACCATAACGCGGATCTTTTCGGCGCGGAAATCGCGCATGATGTGATCGCGTTTCGTCTGCGCGAGGTCGCCGTGGATCGCCTCGACGGAGTCGAACTTATCGGCGAGTTTGCGCGTAAGACGGTCGACGCAACGCTTCGTGCGGCAGAAGACGATCGCTTGGCGCGGCTCTTGCACTTCGAGGAGTCTCACGAGCGCGTCGAATTTTCGATCCTGGTCGACGGTGACATAGAACTGTTCGATCGTGTCCGCAGAGACGTCCTTTTGACTGAAGTCAACCTGAACGGGATCCTTCATGTAGGATTTCGCGAGGCTGACAACGGGGGGCGCCAAGGTCGCGCTGAAGAGGAGCGTCTGTCGCGAATTCGGGGTGAGTCGCAAGATGCGTTCGACGTCGGGGCGAAACCCGATATCGAGCATGCGATCCGCTTCGTCGAGAACGACCCACTTGACGCGAGCGAGAGAAAGTGCGCCGCGACTCGAGAGGTCGAGGATGCGACCGGGAGTGCCGACGAGAATATCGACGCCCTTTCGCAACTTCTCGACCTGGGAGGCGAGGGGCCTGCCGCCGTAACACGCGGCGAGGGAGATATCGTAAAACTTAGCGATGCGGACGGCTTCGTCGCGAACTTGGACGGCGAGTTCGCGCGTCGGCACGACGACGAGCGCGAGAGGCGAGTCTCCCGGTTCGCAGTCGGAGACGCCCTCGACGATCGGAATCATGAACGCGGCGGTCTTGCCCGTTCCCGTCTTCGCCTGCCCCATGAGGTCGACGCCAGTCTGCACGGTAGGTATCGACCCCGCCTGGATCGGCGTCGGCTCGGAATATCCCATCGCCTGAAGCGCTCTGAGGGTCGGCTTCTTGAGAGTCAGCTCTCCGAACTTCTCGAGAGGGTTCGAATCGGGGAGATCGTCGACGTCGGCGTTGGGCGCGGCCTCGTTCTTGGCGGCGCGGCGCTTGCCTTTATCGGGCTGATCGTTTACCGCGACCGGCGTTTCGGCGCGCGCCGGTTTTTTTTTTGCTTCAGGCGCGGGGGACGCTTCGACGGGCTCGTCGTCCTCGATATTCTCCCAGTAGGAGATTTGATCTTCGACCGGATCGTCGAAGTCGCGCTTCACGCGTTTTTTCGGCGCGGGCTTCTCCTCTTCGTCGCGAACGAGAGCGGGGCTCGTTTCGTCGGTCGCGGGGGCAGGGGCAGGAGCAGACGCGGCCTTCGGCGCGGCGTCACGCTTGGCGCGTCTCTCTTTGGCGACGGGCTTGGCGGCGTCGGCGTTCTTCGCTTCGACGGCGTTGAGACGCGAGACCAGCTCCATATTGACGTGGAGGAGGTTCTGAACGACGTTGGCGAGGAGCTCGATCTGAGAGAGCTCCTTCTGCGCGAGGGAGGCTTTCGACTCGGCGCCGACGGCGTCGAGGACTTTCTGCGCGTTCTGAGCGAGCGCTGTCAACTGT
>CAVGEG010000121.1:0-7952 GCA_963628165.1 Paratractidigestivibacter sp.
CCTACTGAAGACGCTATCGAAGTTCCCGCTGAATGAGTTTGATTTAACGATAACTCGTTAACGAGCTCGCTTTTAGCGGATCCGCTAAAAGCGAATAAAATATAAAGACGCGTCCTTAAAGACGCGTCTTCGTTTTTCTTGGTTTGAGGGAATATTCTAACGACGAAACGCTAAAAGCGCTTGCAACGGTTTCTGAAGAACAAGCGCCGTAACGTAAAAGAGAGCGACTACAAGAATGATCATGGGGCCCGTGGAACAATTCAAAAGGTAGCTGATCCAAATTCCCAGCCATGAGCCGACAAAGCAGACGATGATCGAACCGATAATCGTCGATCCTAGGCGCTTTGTGAATCGGCAGACGGCTGCGGCGGGGAGGGTGAGTAGCGCGACGATGAGCGCCATCCCAACAACGCGCATGAGAAGGACGACTGTCGTGGCCGTGAGTACAAGAAGAAGTCTATTCTGAGAGCGCACGTTGACGCCCCTTAACTCCGCGTATTCTTCGTCAAAACAGACGGCTTCAAGTTTCTTAAAGTTGAAGAGTATGAGCAAAAGAATTACCGCGCTGAGGATAAACGTTAAATTGACGTCGAGAGAGGAAACGAGTAGAACGTCGCCAAAGAGATAAGTCGTCGCAGAGACGTATCCTTTAACTTGTTCGAGAAAGAGGAGTCCCGTGGCGGCGCCGATCGCCCAAATTGCCCCAAGAATGGTCTCTTCGCGTTCATGGGCGTTGCGTTGCACCCAGTCGACAAGTAAGGCGGCGAGAATTGAGAAAAGGAGAGCGGAAAGGACAGGATCGATAAAACCGCTCCATTTTTGGCATAGATTGAGGGCTTCTTTTTCAGTGGAAACAAAGCATGCGGCAAGCCCGACGATTCCCAACGCGCCGGTTTCCACGCATTGCTTAAACCATAACCCGACGCCGACGCCGCCAAACGCGCTATGAGCGATAGAGCCCGTTAAGTAGCCAATACGTCGCGCGACGACAAAGGAACCGATAACGCCAAAGGTTACGCTCGCGACGGCGGTGAGGATATAAGCGTTGCGTAAAATATCAAAATCAGGCGACATGGCGTAAGAAGAGGATAAAAGACTATAGGATAAAAAAAGGGAGTCAGCAGGCCTGTTGAGGCAAGAGACTCCCAGTATGTCAAGGGGTCTAAGAACTTAGACTCCTAGCGGCGCTAGGCCGCGGCAAATCACATGTTGCCCATGCGATAGATGAGGTCGGCGGCGCGGGTGCTGTAACCCTTTTCGTTGTCGTACCAAGAGAGGATCTTGACGAGGTTGTCGCCAATGACCATGGTCCATTCAGGAACGAAGATGGAGCTGTAGGTCTGACCAACGACGTCGGCGAGGACGATCGGATCTTCGCAGTAATCAAGGATGCCCTGGAAACGTTCGGTCTTGGAAGCGGCCTTGACGGCTTCGTTGACGGCGTCGACAGTGACGTTCTTTTCGGTGACGGCGACGAGGTCGACGATGGATCCGGTCGGCGTCGGGACGCGGAGGGAGATACCGGTGAGCTTGCCCTTGACTGAAGGAATGACGAGGCCGACGGCCTTAGCGGCGCCCGTCGTGGTCGGGATGATGTTGACGCCAGCGGCGCGACCACGATAGATGTTCTTATAAGGCTTGTCGAGCGTGACCTGGTCGTTCGTGTAGGAGTGAACCGTGGTCATGAACCCCTTAACGATGCCGAAGTTGTCGTTAAGAACCTTAGCGACCGGCGCGAGGCAGTTGGTCGTGCAGGAAGCGTTGGAGACGAACTGCTTGTCGGCGGTGAGTTCTTCGTCGTTGACGCCGAGAACGATCGTGGTCGCGGGGCCGTCCTTCGTAGGAGCGGAGATGACGACTTTCTTCGCGCCTGCCTTGATGTGGCTGTCATAACCTTCTTTGTCTTCGGTGGAAGCGCCGGTGAAGAAGCCGGTGCTTTCGAGAACGATGTCAGCGCCGAGCTTACCCCACGGAATATTGGAGGGCTTCATCTCTTTGGTGACGGGGATCTTCTTGCCGTTAACAATCAGGTTCTCTTCGTCGTAATCGACGGCGCCTTCGAAGCGACCCTGAGAGGAGTCATACTTGAGAAGGATCGCGAGGGTCTTCGTGTCGGTCAAGTCGTTAATACCGACGACGTTGTACTTTTCAGGAGCCTTGGCCATCTGACGGAAGACGATACGACCGATACGACCGAAACCATTAATACCAACATTGACAATAGCCACTGTTATTCTCCTCTGGAGTCAATAAACTGTTAAGGAATACGCGTTTAACGCGCTATAATACGAAGTGCGCGTTCCCTTTCAGGAAGCGATCGACGACGTTAAACGTACGCGTTCGACGACAATCTCTCGCCGCGCTAAATTCTCCTTTATCTTACTTTCATTATAGACGCGTGAATTATGTCGACAAGGCCTACCGACCCGCGCAACTCCCGGATTTTTGGTTTTTTTATTGTTTTTTATATTATCCATATTTCCGAATTTACACATTTCACTTAGATTCTTTAGCGTTCGCTCACACTACTCGTATCGGGTCGCTTTCTTTGGCGCTCGCTTTCACCGTAAGTGAAGGAAATTGCTTCTGAAGACGTTCCGCAAGAATGACCATCGAAAAACGTTCCGTCGAATAATGACCCGCCAACACCGCGCAGAGATTGCGCGCGCGCGCTTCCGCGCAGGAGTGAAAACGCGCCTCACCCAAAAGGATTGCGTCCGCCCCTTGGCGCGCCGCTTCGTCGATGAAATCGTCCGCCGCTCCGCAACCGATCGCGACCGTTTTAATCAGACGTTCGTCCGAACCGACCGCAAGCGCCCGTTCGATCTGAAGCATATCCTTGATTTGCGTGATGAATTCCGAAAACTTCTTAGGCTCCGAAAGACGACCGATTCTCCCCGTTCCCAACATTGTCTCTCCCGCCTTAATCGTTCCGGCGAGATACTCTTCTTCGTCTGAGTCGAGCCCCGCGAGCATTTCGCGCGTCGCTGGGATTTTCCCGTCGTAGAGCGGTTTAACGTCGACGAGGCAAAGCCCCTCCGCAAGCTGTCGATTCACGCCGAAGAGCGCCGAATCGTGCGCCGTATGAGGGCTGTATACGGAAATTTGCGCCCCGACAAGCTTCAGTAAAAGCGTGCCGTCGATCGTGTCGGTCGTCCACTTTTTCGCCGAATGAAAAGGAAAAGGATGGTGGGAAACGACGCAGTCGACGCCCTCGGCGATTGCTTCGTCGACAACCGCTTTATCGATCGTGAGACACGTCAAAATTTTTTCGACTTTTTTCTGGCGCGAACCGATAAGGAGCCCGACGTTGTCCCAACCTTCCGCGAGAGTTGGCGGGCAGATTTTTTCCATAAAGTCGATAATGTTTTGAAGTTTCATGTTTTTTTCCTCAGCTGCGATAAAGAGAACGAGGGAGATAATGCGTCCTACTTTACTGTTAATTGGTTACAAGTATAATTGTTATATCCAGCGTTTCCAGTAGCGCGATCTTTTTTTTTCAAATTCGAACCTTATTCGCAGGAGGTCGGCTCTATGACGAGTCGAGAAGGTGAAACGTCGCGATCTTTCGCGTTGCGTTTTCGAAACGTCGCGTTCCTTTTGATCGCGACGACCGTCTTCTGCGCCCTGGGAAGCGCTCTGCTGGACTCCGCCGCGGCGCGATTGCGTCTCTCGAACGCCGCGCGCGAACGTTCTCTTTCGCGTTTTTCAACGACTCCTTCCGCCTCTTCTCGAGCGTCTTTTCCCTTGGAAAAAGCGGATCTTAACTCCAGCGCGCCCTCTTTGTCGGCGGCGCGTAGCGATCGCGACGCGCGTTTGACTCTCATGGCGAAGGATTGGCTAGGCTCCGCGTCCAACGTTGACTTTACCTCGAAAAAACACGTCGTTCTGCAAGGATTGGCGCGTTGGAACGTCGACGAAGCAACGGCGCGTCCCTTCCTTTCAAACGACGAAGACGAACGCTTTTGGCGTGGAGCGAATCGGGGCGCGGAAAGAACGGAACGCTCCGCGACAGAATCTGCTTCATATTTCGCGGACTTAGGGAACGACGCGGATATTGACGTCGCGCTGGCGTTTTTGCAAGAACTTGGCGACGTTAAACCAGTCGACGATGCGTCTGAAACGATCCTCTGGTTTGACGGCGAACCCTCGGGGAACCCCGTTGACTTCGCTGGTTACGTCGTTGCTGGGGATTTCGAATCGCCGCGCGTCTTCGCGCTTTCGGCGCAACTCTGCGACGCGGCGGCTCGCGTCTTCTATTCGGCGACGCTCGGCGTTCTCTTACTGGGGATTCTGCCCGTGTCGATCCCGCGAAAGATTATCCTAGGAACGGCTCATCTCGGAATCGCGACGCTTAATTTGGCGAAGCGTTTCTTAAGCGCGTTTCGTCTTTCTGGACGCTTTGACGTCCTTTTCCGCCTTGCGATATTATCGACAGTGCGCCTTCTGAATTGATTCCTTGGTGCGATTATCTTTCTTTGGCGCGTCTCTTCTTCTCCAACGTTGTCGATATGTCTTTTGGCGCGCCATAAAGTCGTCGTTTTATGCCAAGGAATATGATAATGAATGATTTGAAAAGATTGGCGCGTTCGCGCCGCGACGGGTTCACCCTCGTCGAACTTCTGGTTGTCGTCGCGATCATCGGGATTTTGATCGGCCTTCTTCTCCCCGCGGTTCAAGCGGCGCGTGAGGCGGCTAGGCGAATGCAGTGTCTCAACAATGTGAAGCAGTGGGGATTGGCGCTGACGAATTACGCCGACGTTCATAACGGTTTGCCGCAATTCACGAGCTGGGGGCGTAGCGCCGACTCCTCTACCGTTTATGACACGGGATTCTCGATTCAAGCGCGTATTCTGCCATTTATCGAACAAGGCTCGTTTATGGTGGGAATCGACTTTGGAGACTACGATAATTACCGATTGTGGGGCGTTAAAACGTCGATTAACTCGGCGCTCTTTGATAAGTGCGATTTTCCGTGCCCGATGCTCTTTTGCCCCAGCGAAGATCAGCCTCGGAAGGCTCTTCAAGGGCGCAACGCCGGGCTATACGCGAACAACGTGAATTATATGTTCTGCACCGGTACGGGGACGGGGCGCGGAAATTCCCTTGATTCGAAAAAGAACGACGGAACCTTCCGCTATACTCAAACGTCCTTTGCGACGCTGTTGGACGGAACGTCGAATACGATGGTTGTCTCCGAGGCGCGTATGCGTTTTGAGACCGCTCCGTCGTCTCCGTCTCTTGACGATATGGATCGCATGAGCGCGTGGGCGGATGGGAGCCCCGACGACTTCATGGATCTCGATTTGGAGTCTCTCTGCTCTCAGGCGATAATTTCGCATCGAGGTTCTCCATGGCTGGCGAGTCGTCATTATTCCACGGGCTACTCCGCGTATTCTCTGCCGAACGCGAAGGTACCGGGCCTTTGGTTGCGCGGTTCTGAGTTGATTTATCAGGGAACCTCGTCGAATCATCCGGGGATAGTGATCGTTGGGATGGCGGACGGTTCGGCGCGCAACGTCTCCGATACAATCGAGTTAAAGGTCTGGCGCGCGGCGGCGACCGTCGCCGGTAGCGAGACCGTTTCTTTCTAATAGTTTAGTTTGTTAATTTATGGTATAACGATAATGAAAAAGTCCAATATTTTCGTTGCGACGACATGTTGCGTCGCGCTAACCTTTTCCTCGTTACTTTACGCTCAGCGTCTCGACGCGCCGCGCGACTTCGGACAAGGCGGTCGTCCAGAATCGGCGCAAGGTCGCGGGGGCAACGGCAGTTCAAACGGCGGTTTCCGCGGAGCGGGGGGGGGCGGCGTACAGAGCGCCGCGCAAGTCGCGAAGATGCGCAAGGAACTCACCGACGCAGAACGCGCCGATTTGAACGCGCTACGCCTCAAGATGAGCGAACTTGGCGTCGACTATTTGCGCAAAATTCAGCTACCGTCAGGTTCTTTCTCTTCTTCTCCGCGCGTTGGAATCGGCCCGACGATCGTTGACGCGATTGGCCTGTTACGCGCGGGCGTGAAGCTCGACGAGCCCGTCTTGGCGAAGGCGATGACGTTTTTGGAAGAGTCGGTGAAGGAAGACGGGGGGATCTACTCGACGAATTCTCACGTGGCGTCGTATGAATCGTGTCTTGGTCTGGTTTGCTTTCATTTAGCGAACGAAGCGGCTGGCGACGGACGTTACGACGAAATTTTGACGAACGCGGAGCATTATGTTCGTAGCGTCCAGTATAACGAAGCGAACGGCGTCGATCCTTCCGACGAACGCTTTGGCGGCGTTGGATATGGCGCGGAGAAGGCGACGCGTCCCGACCTCTCGAATACGCAATTCTTCATTGAGGCTCTGCGCGAAATCGGCGCCGAAGAGGAGGATCAAGCGATTCAAGACGCGTTGGTTTTCGTGAGCCGATGCCAGAATCTCGAGTCGGAGGCGAACCCCGCGGCTGGACAGACGCGCGGAAACGACGGGGGATTCTTCTACACCTTTATCAATGGCGAAGAAAATCCCGCGGGGCAGGAAGTCGACGGCGGTTTGAGGAGTTATGGGAGCATGACGTACGCCGGACTTAAAAGTTTGATCTACGCGGGTTTGACGTCGGACGATCCGCGCGTGGAAGCGGCGGTCGATTGGATTAAAGACAACTACACGACGACGCAGAATCCCGGTCTTGGCAAACGCGGCCTCTACTACTATTACAACACCTTTTCCAAATGTCTGAAAGTGATCGGAAACGATTCCTTTGTCGATGCGAAGGGCGTCGCGCACGATTGGCGCGCCGAGCTCCTCGAAACGCTGGCTCTCGCGCAGAATGTCGACGGATCGTGGGTTAACGACGATCGCATGTGGTATGAAACGGACGCGCCGTTAGTGACGGGTTACGTTTTGACGGTCTTGTCTTATTGCGCGGAGGAGGAGAAATGACGACGAACGAGACGAAAAAAGTCGCGGTAGAAACCGTTGATTTAACCAAGACGTATCGTCGCGCGTCGGGAACGTTCGACGCGCTCTGCGATTTGAATCTTCACGTCGCCGAAGGTGAATTCGTTGCGATTATGGGCGCCTCGGGATCGGGAAAAAGCACCGCGCTTCACCTTATGGCAGGGTTGACGCGTCCGACGCGCGGCAAGATCGAGATCGAAGGGCAGGATCTTTCAAAAATGAGAGACGCGGCGTTGACGAAATTTCGACGCCGTCGCGTCGGCGTGATCTTTCAGAGTTATAACTTGATTCCTCACTTGACGGCGGAAGAGAATATTTTGTTCCCCTTACGCGCGGATGGACGACGCGTCGACGCCGATCTTTTGAAACGCTTGCGCGACTTCTGGAAGAACCTCGGAATTGAGGAACAACTCGAACAGTACCCCGACGCGCTCAGCGGCGGCCAGCAACAACGCGTGGCGATCGCGCGCGCACTGGCGACCGACCCTGCGGTGATACTCGCCGACGAACCGACCGGAAATCTCGACTGGACGAGTAGTCAAAACGTCTGCGAAATCTTTAACCGCGTGAATCGCGACGGGGGACGAACGATCGTACTTGTGACGCACGAGCCGGCTGTCGCGATTTGGTCGGATCGCGTCGTGATTCTTCGCGACGGGAAAGCGTCGCGCGAAGCGCCGACGAGCGACTTTAAAGACGCGGGGGAATTAGCGCGATTCTATCAGAGCGTCGCCCATGACGCGCAAGGAGGAAACGAATCATGAAATTCGTTTTGAATCTCGCGCTTTCGAGGATGAAGCGGCAGAAGAAGAGACTTCTCTTCGTCCTGCTGGCAATCGCCGCGTCTTCGTGTCTTGTCGTTTGGACGATCGGAGGATTTCAAGCGCTCTTTATCGACGAAACGACTCAGGAAGCGAATTTTCTTGGCGAATACGACCTGCGCGTCGCCTCCAAAATGTTTGCCGCCCCCGCTCAAAAGAGGCCCGATATGGGCGAATACGTCAATCC
>CAVGEG010000122.1:0-7920 GCA_963628165.1 Paratractidigestivibacter sp.
TTTCCACAGTGTCGAACATACTCTGCATCGAAATACCCGCCTATCGACTTTGCGGCTTTGTGAGGTATTTTGCACGACCGCAAATATACGCACTCTCAAGCGAACCGTATGCACTATACAGCGATTCACTGTTTCACAAAGGAACTGTATGAGAGCGATAACTATTTCACCCTTTTTACTATCCTTGCTTTACAGCGCTGAAAATCGGTGATTTTCAACCCTCAGATGTAGAAAAACAGGTAGCGCCCAACCGAAGCTGAGCGCCGCCTGTTTTGTTGTCCAATCCTGCTTGACAGACGCCGATTTTGTAGTTTTCTCAAATTACTGTCTTATCGGCACACGGCTAAACGAAAGGAGTTTTTTATCGTCGACTCAAGGGAAAATCTCACTTGGCCTGATTCTTGTAGGTCTCGTAGCAATCGAACGCCTGATCGACGGTCGCGTTGTTATGGACGATTTCGCGAACGGCGAGGAGCATGCCGATCGGGGAGTCCGCTTGGAAGATGTTGCGGCCCATATCGACGCCCGCGGCGCCCTTATCGATCGCGTTCTTCGCGAGCTGGAGCGCGTCGCGTTCAGGGAGCTTCTTACCGCCGGCGATGACGATCGGAACCGGGCACGAGTTGGTGACCTGTTCGAACTTTTCGTCGCAGTAGTAGGTCTTGACGACGTTGGCGCCATTTTCAGCGCAAACGCGCGTCGCGAGGCTCAGGTAACGCGCATCGCGAGTCAGGTTCTTACCAACGGCGGTGACGCCGAGGGTCGGAATGCCGTAACGGCAACCGAGGTCGACCGTCTTCGCGAGGTTGCGGATCGTGAGGCCTTCGTGATCAGGATCGCCGACCGCGACCATGACCGCGAGAAGCTGAACGTTCAAACGAATCGCCTCTTCGATATCCACGAGGGATTCGTCGTTGAGGCTCGTAAGAATCGTGGAACCGGCGTCGGCGCGGAAAGAGATCGGCTTGTTGATCGTCGGCGGAATCACCGTGCGGAGGATACCGCGCGTGCACATGATGCAGTCGGAGTATTCGATCAATGGTTTGATCGAAAGGTCGATGCGTTCCAATCCAGACGTCGGCCCCATGATGAAACCGTGGTCGAACGCGAGCATGACCGTGCGTCCAGACTTCTTGCAGAAGATCTGAGAAAGACGGGATTTAATTCCGTAGCACGCGTTTTCGTTACCCTTAAGGAAGAACTGTTTCTGAACCTGCGGAACGCCGACGCCAAAATCTTTCGCGTCAATATTGCCTTCATTATCAGCCATTTCAAAAAATCCTTTCCAGCGCGCCGCGAATAAAAGCGGCGTCGGGTGGTTTTAATATAGAAGTTCTGCGCGACGCCGCGCCGATTCGACGGGCGTTTCGCGCGTTATCGTTAATAGTAGCGTCAGTTCGCCGCGATCGTATCCGCAAACGCCTTGAAGATGAGCGCGAGGCTCGTCGCCCCGGCGTCCTGACTTCCGCGACTTCGTTCGCCAAGATTCCTAGCGCGACCGAATTTCGCGACGTATTCCTTCGTCTTCTCCGCGCCCGCGAGCGCCGCGTCCGCCGCCGCGACAAATACGTCGTGAAGCGTCGCAGACGCATCCTGTGCAACCGTCGCGCTCATCGCTTCGATACCTGGAATCATCGCGTCCATCATCGTCTTGTCGCCGACCTTCGCCGACGTCATCGTTCCCATCATTTCGAGGCCCGCTTCATAAGCCTTGACCGTCGACGCCGCGTCGAGACTATCTCCTGAAACGCCGCCGCTCATCCCCATGTAGAACGAGCCGTTGAGGGAGCTCGTCGACCCCCCCGTCGCCGACATCACTCCCATTGCGATATTCGAAAGCGTATCCGCAAGATTGCCGGGCTGTTTCGCAGAATCGACCGCCGCTTTCAGCGTCGCGACAATCGCCGTCCCGTGATCCCCGTCCCCTGTCGCCGCGTCGAGCGCGTTGAGCTCGTCGAACTTCGACTCGACCGACGTGAGGGACGCTTCAAGGCATTTGACGAGAAGATCTTTCGTAAATTCGTTCGTCATTCCTGCGCCCCACCTCAACGCTGAACCCAGTAAGGCGCGTTGCTCGGCGCGTTGTACAAAGAGAGCGTCTCGTCGTCGAAGACGCCGATGAAGAGCTGGAAGCCGGATGCTTCCTGAACCGTCAAGAGTTCGTCGCACTGGCTCGCAACGACTTGCAGACCCGCCGCGGTCGCGACTTCGTACGCCTTGCGGAAGACGACGAACATTTCCATAAGCGTCGTCGCGCCGGAACCGTTCACGATCAGCGCGATCTTTTCGCCAGGTTGCGCCTTCAGCGCGCGAATCAACTTCGACGTCATCGTTTCGGCGACCCAGTCCGCGCTCTGCATCAATTCGGGACCGTTTCCGCCGCCTTCGCCGTGCTGTCCCATGCCGATTTCCATCTGATCGTCCGCGAGCGCGCCGATCTCTTGGCCCGCTTGAGGATGCGTCGCGACCTTAAGGGTGACCGCAAGGGTCGCCATACGTTCGTTGAAGCGTTCGGCGATCGTGAGGATTTCGTCGACGTCGAGCCCCTTTTCCGCAGCCGCGCCGAGGATCTTGATGAGAGGAATGCAACCGCCCAAACCGCGACGATCGGAACGAGGCGCGTCCGCGCCGGGCGCGATGTCTTCCGCTGTCACGATCTTCGAAACTTTAATCCCTTCCTTCGCCGCCATCATGAGAGCCATTGCCGCGTTACGCTGATCCCCTTCGTGATTCAATACGACTAGGACGATCCCCTTATTGTCCTTGAACATGCGTAGCGCTTCGACGACCTTCGGCGCGCCGGGAGCCGCAAAAATATCCCCAACGACCGACGCGTCGAGCATGCCTTCGCCGACAAATCCGCTCAGAGCCGGCTCATGGCCCGCGCCGCCGAGCGTCACGATCGCGACCTTATCCTTAGATTTCGGCGTCGCGCGAACGACGATCTTCTCCGATACAAGCTTAACCTTGTCTGGATAGCAGAGGGCGTACCCCTCGAGAAGCTCGTTCGTTAGTCGCTGCGGATCGTTCATAAACTTCTTCATTACCATGGCTCGGTTCCTTAATTTATAACGTCTTGAATCGCGTCGCTTAAACAACGCGACTGTGATATACTTCTAGCCTCAGTAATATAACAGATTACAGTCTAAAAAAAAAGAGCCCCCTGTAAGGACTCTCGTATCGACTTATTTTTGAACAAAAAAACCGCGGCCTGACTTAACGACGATTAGAAATCCATGTCGTCAAGTTCAAAATGCCGCGGCTCGAAACTCGTATCGTTAATCAGACAGAACGAACCGTTCATCAACGCGCCCGGATTCAACAGCCAAGAAACGCCGTTTGCAGTCCCCTTCGTCTCCTTGGATTCGCACGTATATCGGTGCGTATGTCCATAGCAAACAAGATCCCATTCGCCGGAGTCGAAGGCGTTTTGCGCCAACTGTTCCCCGTTGTTGTGACCATGCGCCGCAAAGATCTTGCGGTTATTCCAATCGAAACAAAGAGGCTGTTCCTGGAGGACGCCTTTGATACTCTTGACGCTCTTCTCAAGGCGATCCCTATCGAAATCGTTGTTGCCAACGACAAAATAGGTTTTGTATCCCTTGAGAAAGTCCGTCATCTCAGGAGACGTTACGTCTCCAAGGTGAAGGATCGTATCAACAGCGAAACGTTCCAGCTGAACGCCGAGAAGTTCAAGATAGGAATCCCTGTTGTGAGAATCGCTGATAATAGCCAACATCGCCATTAGGGGGGTCTCCTTTATCGCATCGTGAAACAAAGATTAAGCGAACGCGCGCGACGCCTCTATCTCCCCAACAATATCGACGTCATTCGGCAATAACCCCGCCCTAGCGCGCTCCGACTAATCAATCTTGATTGTATTCTTTCGTCGTAAAAGTAAAGAACTTACGACTAAAATGTAAAGAATAAATCAACCTCTCTCGACTTCCTCGCGCTTTTTATCCATACTACCGCGACGCTTCCCCGCGCCGTCTTCTTCACAAACGTTTGAAATCCATTTGAGTTGCATTATGACACGTAAAAACACGCGTTCTTCCGGCGTTCTTCTACCCCTTTTCGCAATCCCCGGCGGTTCAGACCTTGGAACCCTCGGAAAAGACGCGTTACGATTCCTCGATTTCCTCAAAAGCGCAAAACAAACCGTCTTTCAAACTCTACCAATCAATCCCGTGGATCAAGCCGGCTCCCCTTACGCCGGTCGAAGCGCGTTTGCGGGGGAACCGCTTTACCTCGATCTGGCGGAGCTCGGCGATCAAGGTTTGATCGCCGCGCTTCTCGAGGAAGAACGCGCCTCCTTCTTCCGAAAACGCCCGCAAACTTGGGCGCGCGACGTCGTCGACTATCCCCACGCCGTCAAAAGGCGCAAACCCCTCTGGAACGAAGCGTTTCAGAACTACCGCGACAAGAAGGGGGGCAAGAAATATCGCAATCAAGAGGAGTGTTTCCGCGCGAAAAACGCGTTTTGGCTCGACGATTTCGCGCTCTTTCAGACCGCCGCGGAACGCTTCGGCTCATTCCAATGGGCGAAGTGGCCCAAGGAGATTCGGCGGCGCGATCCAAACGCGTTAAAGCGCTTTGCGCAGGAAAACGCCGACGCTTACGAACGCGCGATCTTTTTGCAACTCGTCTTCGATTCCCAGTGGCGCGACTTCAAAAATCAGTGTCGAGAAAGGGGAATCGAGCTCTTCGGCGATCTGCCGATCTACGTCGGAAAAGAAAGCGCCGACGTCTGGGCCAACCCGGAGCTCTTCATGGTTGACCGCGACGGCAGAATCCTCCGCGAAGCCGGATCCCCCCCGGACGATTACAATCCCGACGGACAACGTTGGAGTTCGCCGACCTATCGATGGTCGCGCCATTTTGAGACGAATTTCGACTGGTGGAAAAAGCGCATGGTCAAGACGATCGAACGTTTCGACACGGTTCGACTCGACCATTTCATCGGCTTCTACAACTACTACGCCTTCCCCGGCGTCGACGCGCGCCCTGAAGACAACGCGGCATGGCGCAACGAACGAGAAAAGGCGCGACAATACGCGACGCATCCCGACGACGACTACGAAGACGGATGGACGCCGGGTCCTCAGGAGAAATTCTTCGACGCAATCTTCGACGTCGCACCTCGAGAAGCCCTCGTCGCGGAAGATCTCGGCGTCATGAATCAAGGCGTCCGCGACCTGCGCGACTCCCTCGAGCTACCCGGAATGCGCGTCTTGCAATTCTCCTTCGACGCCGTTGCTCCCGGCGACGCGGATCCTACGCGCGAATGGCCCGTCCGCTCCGTCGCCTACACCGGAACGCACGACGGCGCTCCCATCGTCGGATGGCTAGACGACGTCAGGCGTTACGGCAAGCGCTTCTGGAAAACCCTCGACTTCGACGCCGTTCGAGACGTCCTCTTGCGCCACAAGAGCGCGCGCGATCTCCCCGCGCCGTCGCGTCCGACTCCCTTCCTCACGCGACTGCGCGACCTCTTCCTCCGCGAACGTCCCCTACTCGGAATCGCGAAAAGCGATCGGCTCGCCCCCCAACTCGTCCTCGAGCTCCATACCGCCGCGCTCCGCTCCGTCGCCTCCTCGCAATCCTACCTCGCCGTCTTCCCGATCCAAGACGTCCTCGGGCTCCCCAATTCCTCGAGAATCAACTTCCCCGGCGTCGAAGCGCGCGCCTGGAAATGGCGCTTGCCGCAAGGACTCCTCTCCCAAGACGTCGCCGCTTTCCTCGCGAATCTTACGACGGAAACGGATCGCGCGCCGAAAGATTGACGCGACGACTGAACGACCTCATCCTTTTGACAAAAGACTTTTCGTCTTTTCCCCATAAGTCTTTCAAAGAACCGATCGGAACGCCGCGCGCCGTTCGCACGGCGATACGCGTCGCCCACGGTTCCCGTCAAAATCATGAGAAACGATGGGCCTTCGTTCTATCCATATCGATTTTGCCCCCGTTGCTTTGAGGCTTTTAGTGCCCTCCTCAATCAGCCTTTCGCCGCCAAGCTTAATTTCAACGACGCCGTATTTGCCGTTTCTCAAATGGTCGACTGCGTCGCAGTCTTACCGCCGCCTCTTAGGGTGAATTCAAGGGTTTTAGGTAGGTTTTCCTAAAGCCCTCTTTTTGTGACTTCTTCCGCGTTTTTTCGGTTCATACGCTAATCGGCGTATGTGCCGAAACGCGTCGAAAAACGTTGGAAATACTTCAAAAAGCGCTCTTAGCGACGGTCGTTTTTACGGTCGTCTTTTTTGCGTCCTTTTTGAAGATTTCTGTTTCTAAGATTGTTTCCCCTTGTCTCGTCGCTCTTTCGAAATCCGCGTCCAATACGTGCAAGTAATGATCTTTAGCCGTTTGCGGGCTATGGCCGATCCATTCTGATTCCGCCATTTCCCCAAAATCTCTAGCGACCTCTATCGCCCGCGAACTACGCAAGTTTTGAATCAAACGTTCCCACCTGTTCAAGCCTGCGTTGAATACGATTCGATCAACGTGCTTGCGAATCGTCGACCTATTCTCCGAAATCACGTACGAAGGACAACCTTCCGGCAAACTATCGTAATACTCTTCCAATAGTTCGCCTAATCGCGGGAACAACGGTATCACGCGGCTTTCTTTCCCTCCGAATCGTTCCGTCTTCGAACTATGGACTAAAAGTCGACGCCCAACAAAGTCAACGTCGCGCCATTCGACCTGTAACGCTTCAGAATAGCGCAAACCGCCAATTCGATACAACGCCAACGCCGCCCGCCACATACCGGACGGACAAGCGTCGATCATCTTTTCAAAGTCGTTCATCGGAACGTAATATTCGCGCAACTTGTTCTTGAAAGAGCCCCTTCGAATTCCGTCAAACGGGTTGAACGACGTCAATTCAACGTCCTTCGCCCAATTAAACGTCCTGCGAAGGTCTCTTATTAAACCCGCCCGCGTCGCTTCGCTGTAGCTCTTTTTTAACGACTGGACGTATTTCAACGCGTCGCGCTTTGTAAACGCGTTAATCGGCGTCGTTTTGTCCACGATCTCAAAAAAACGACGCCGCATTTGACGCTTGCTTGATTGCGTCGTCGGTTTCAATTCGTAATACTCCGCTTCCCAATACGCGTCGAAGATTTCTTCCAACGTCGGAACGCGTTCAAACTTCGCCAACCCCGCATGATCTAGACGATCTTGCAAGTCCTTAGGAATCGCGTCAAGCCAACTTTGCGTCCGCTTGTCAAACAGGCGCCCAACCGTCGTCGCCGCGACGATCCTTTCCACGTAAGACGCGATCTCTTGCGCCTCTCTCTTGTCGTAAAGCGACCCCAACGACAAATATTTGCGCAAGCCGCCTTCGCGATATTCGATTTGATACGCCGTTCGCGTCTTTCTCTTTATTTCTTTTACTATCGCCATTTTCTCCTTTGCCTTTCATCCTTTCTTAAAAAAATGACGACCGTTTTTCAACCGTCGTCATTCTTGTCTTTTTTTGTTAATCGTCGCAAGGTTTCTTTTGCGGAACGCTTTCGTCAACGCTATCGTATCCTTCAACCCAATCGATCAACGCCCTTTTTGAAAAAAGCCTTGTTCTTCCGATCTCTCTAAAAGGAATCTTCAACGCCGCCGCGTTTTCCTGTAAGTATCGTTCCGATACGCCCAAATATTGCGACGCCCCCGACGTGTCCATCACTTCAGGCGCGTCCCGTCGAAAGTCGTTCAATTCGTCGTATCGTTTTACCGTCATTCTTCTGTAGTCGGAACTCCTTGCCATTTCAACCTTTCTATATGTTTATTCTATATACAAAAGAGGGAATCTTTCTCTTTCGCCTTCTAACGGCTCTTCGCTTAACTTACAAAGTTCTTTCGCGAATTTCTTTATTAACCATTCAATTTCCCTCTTACTTATTCGGAAGTCTTTAGCGATCTCTTCGC
>CAVGEG010000123.1:0-722 GCA_963628165.1 Paratractidigestivibacter sp.
TTGGACGACGTTCTTCGCCATGTTTAGCGCTAGTTCAAGTTGCGAATCGAGTAGATCGACGCCTTCTTCGTTACGCGCCAAAAGAGTTAAAATGATAGCCTGTTCGCCATTATGAACTTTTGTGATAAAAGATTTCTTTTCTTCGCTTGCCATGAGAATTCCTAAAACGGTTGAAAAAACGGTCGTCCAAAGTATTTGCCGCTGTAAAAAACGGGAACGCTCCGCCTCTTAGGCCCATTAATAAGCGCGGCTCCTTTGCTTTCCAATTTCCGCCTCAAAATAGCGGCGGCGAGACGTTTTCGGTATTTTTTCACGCGATTTCCTCTCTACTCGTTGTGCTGAAGTCGTACGTCATAATTCTGATTTATACAACATTTTCCGACGATTGGCGTAAAATCGGTTCAGTGGTTGGCGAAAAATGAATCGAGATTTTCCCAAGCGACGCAATGATTTCCGTCTACTCTTTTTCTGTTGAAAGACTGTTGTTTTCTAACTTCAGACTTGGTAGAATGAATAAAAATGCAAGCCGACGTTTTCGCTTTAACGACAGGCTCCCCCTCTAATTGAGACCTTCGGGTTCTCGCTCTTCTGAGGTTTATTTATGAAACGCTTCTTTGCTATTGCTCTCCTTGCGACGGCTTTGACGAACGTCGCGGGAGCTCTCTACGCCCGCGACTGGGGCGCGCGAGAAAATTACGCCGTCGTCAATCCGATCGTTCGGT
>CAVGEG010000123.1:732-5208 GCA_963628165.1 Paratractidigestivibacter sp.
GTCGGAAAACGCAAAGGTTATGAGTCTCTCGGGAACCTGGGATTTCTCGACAGAAAAGGCCTTCTTCTATCAACTCGGCGTCGGAGAAGGGCTTTGGGAATTCGTGAACAGTACCTATCGACCGAAAATTACGCGAACGATCGAAGTTCCCGGCGTCTGGCAGGCTCAAGGCGTTGGCGAACAAGGGAAGGGCGAACCGTGGGACGCCACGTGGGATTGCGGAGACTGGACGATTCGAAACCGTTACGTCGGCGCCGCGTTCTACAGCAAGACCGTCAAGATCCCCGAAGACTGGGACGGACAGCGCGTCTGGCTCAAGGTCGGCGGAGTCTTGTCTCAGGCCCGGTTCTGGATTAACGGAAAACGCGCCGCCTTCGTCGAAACATACTGCGGCGCGAGAAAATTCGACGTCACCAATCTCCTCAAAGCCGGGGAAGACGCCGAAATCATCGCCCTCGTAAGAAACGACGCCCCCGCGCGATGCGGCCTCTTCAACTCCGGCGAATGCATCGGCGGATTCTATCGTGACGTCGAACTTGAAGCCACCCCCGCCGTCTACGTCGACGACGTCTGGGCGCGCGGAGACTTCGAAAAACGTTCCGCCGATATCCGCGTCTACGTCAAAACGATTGACAACAATGGACTCCCCCAACCCCTCTACGATGACGAACTCTCCCCTATGCGCCGCGAAGAACTCGCCGAAGCGCTCAAACTCGTCCCGAAAGTCGACTACTCTTCGAAATGCAGTATCAAGGGATTCGAGTCGATCGAAGTCCAAATTAAAAATCTCGACGGAACGCTCGTCGCACGTCAGTGTCTCAATTCCAACGCCACGACCCTCTCGAGCAACGGTCTCGCCCTTCCCTTCCGTTTCAACATACCTATCAAAGACTGCAAGCTTTGGTCCCCTGAAACGCCGAACCTCTACCTCGCCGACGTCATTCTGCGCGACAAAAACGGCGCCGTCGTCCACTCATGGATCGAACGCTTCGGCGTGCGCGAATTCAAAGTCGTCGGAAACCAGTTCTACCTCAACGGAAAGCCATATTTCCTCCGCGGCGGCGGCGATCACAACTACGATCAGATCAACATCACTGAACTCGGAAATCACGACGTCTTCCGCGAACACATGAAGATCTACAAGCGCGCGGGCTTCAACTATCTGCGTTTCCACACCCATTCGCCCCTACCCGAATATTTCGAAATGGCGGACGAAATGGGAATCCTCCTCGCTCCCGAACTCCCCTATTATCACGACGTTCCATGCGAGGCCTTCGAATTCAATCCTAAGCGCGAAATGTACGAATCTTTCCGTACGAATCGACGTTACGTCTCCTTCGCAACCTACTGCTACGGAAACGAAGGGTTCCTCGGCGCGCCTCTCGATCAAGAGATGTACGACTGGGTCAAAACCTATGATCCAGACCGACTCGTCGTCCATCAAGACGGCGGATTCAAGAACAATCCGGGCGTCAACTCCGATTTCTCCAATCTGACCGCGAAGAATCAGCTGACTCACCTCCCGTGGGACTCGAGCGCGAACGCTGACTACGCCGTTCCATTTGTCGCGCACGAATACCTCAACCTCGCGATCAAGATGGATCCGCGCCTCGAAAGCAAGTTCACCGGCGCGCGCGTTTCCCCCGTGAGTGAAAAGGCCTGGCGCGACAAACTCGTCTCGCTCGGACTCAACGAAGAATGGGGCGCCAAGTGCGTCGCCGCGTCGGAAGTCCTTCAGGGAATCTACCAGAAGCGCGGCATTGAAAGCGCGCGTTCCGACGTCTACTGCGACGGATATATCTTCTGGTCCCTCGTCGACGCCTCGATTCCTCAGGGGTCTTGCGTCGCCGCGCAAGGGTATCTCGATTCCTTCTGGAATGCGCGTCCTCACGGAATACAGCCGGAAGAATTCTACCGTTTCAACGGGCCGACCGCGCTCCTTGTTTCGACCGATCTTGACGCGCCGATCCTGACGCCCGGAGCGAAAGCCCATGTCGACTTCAATGTCTCCCATTACGACGCCGACGCGATCCCCGCGGGGAAACTCGTCTGGAAACTTGTTTCGCGCAACGGGAAGAAAACGCTTCTGGAAGGCGCGGTCGACTTTAAGGAAATTCCCGCGGGCTACGCGGGGAACGTCGGCTCCGTCGACCTTGAAATTCCCGGCGACGTCTTGAACGCGCCCGAAGCGCTCGAGCTCGTCGTCTCGATCGACGATTCCCCGATCGTCAACTCGTGGAAATACTGGTACTTCCCCGCGCGTGAGAAAAAGGCCCTCGACGGCGTCCGCGTCTCGCGCGAATGGATCGACGCGTTCCAGAAGCTCTACGACGACGTTCAGACAATCGATCCGGCCGTCGACGATCAAGGCGCCGTTTGGATCATGTCCCCGGAAGATCCTCTTCTCGCCGACGCGCTCGTCGCAGGCAAGAAAGTCTTCCTCCTCGCTCATGCGAGCGCTACTCCGAACGTCGCGCTCGGGTGGTGGACGATCCGCACGCAAGTCGGCGCAGCTCTCGATCAGAATTCTCCCGCCTTTAAGGGACTTCCCGTCTCCGACGTCATGGACGAACTCTGGTTCAGACTCGTTCGCGCAGGCGCTCCCGACCTCGCCGGCAGTCCCCTTGGCTCCGCGTACGACCCCCTCTTCGTCGGCGAAGGGCGCGACAGCTACTACCTCTATCTAGGGCAAACCCTCGTTAAGAATTCGCCCGTTCTCGTCTCCTACGCCCTTGATCTCACGCAAGACGTCCCCGAGGCAACCGCCCTCCTCGACTCTCTCCTCGACTACGTCAAGAGCGACGCCTTCGCCCCTCAAACGCAAACCCAAGGCGTCGCGGCGTATCGTCGCGTCACGCCTCCAAACGTCGTTTGGGGATTCGAAGAGTTCGTCGACGCGAACCTGGACGACTGCGAACCGTGGTTCTCCCTCTATGAAACGAACGCAACCGACCCGACGTGCCGTCAGTTCGAAGACGCGAAGCTCGTATGGAAAACCGCTCCCCGCGCCCTCGACGATTCAACCGATAAAGTCGCGTTCAAATTCGTCGGCGCTCTTGGATACTGGAGCCAGCCCAAAACGGACGGCTTCCTCCTCTCCGTCGACGGAAAGGATTTGATCCGCTTCGATCTTCCTGAGTCGGAAGGCGTCGGCGTCGGAAAAACCCTCAAGTGGATCTCCGAAGACGGAAAGGCGACCCTTGAGTTCAACGTCGGACGCGTCAAAAATCCCGGTCCGGACTTCTTCGGCGTTTTCACCCTCGTCGTCGACCCCTCCGTACTCGACCCGAACGACGCGCAAACGACCCTCGCCGTCAAATCACTCGGCAAAGAGAGCCGTCGTTGGTTCACCGTCAACAGCTATAAGGGGCTCCTCGAAAAGGTCGACGTCTCTCAACTCTGATCGATCCGCGTGACGCGTTCGGAAGTCGCGACGTTTTCCTTAGACGCCGCGACTTCCTTTTTTTCGGCGCGCTATACTCGACGTTTCACGCCTAGCGCCGATACTAAAGAAAGGCAGAAAGAAAGGGCGACCCGCCGTTTCAAGAAATGAAGAACACTTATAAGGATTGAACGTCATACTTGAAGAATACTTACAGAATCCGTGGCTTGCGGGCCTCGCCGTCATTATTGGCGGCGGCGCGTTGATCGCGGAGGGCGAAACGCTCGTGAGGGGCGCGACGAAAATTGCGCTGGGTCTGAAAATCTCCCCGTTGATCGTGGCCCTGACGATCATCGCGCTTTGCACGAGCGCCCCGGAGATGGCGGTCTCGCTATCGGCGGCGTTGGGGCCGACCCTCTGGCGCGGACGTCGCGCTCGGAAACGTCGTGGAGAGCAACGTCTGCAACGTGACGCTGATCCTCGGCGTTTGCGCCCTCGTCAAACCGTTGTCCACGTCGACGACACTCGTAAAACGCGATTATCCCCTTGCCGCTCTCTTCTCTTGCGGCGGTCTTCGTCGCGCGTCAGGAAGACGGGAGCTTCCGCCTTCCGCAGATCTTCGGGTTCATTCTCCTCGAATGCTTCGTCCCTTATGAAATCGTCGCGATCTGACAGACGCGCCGCGACGGTGCAAACGCGAAGTCGTCCGAACTCGCGACGCCGACTCAAGAGGAAAAGGGCGCGAAATATTGGCTCGTCGCCGTCTGCAACTCGTCTTTCTCGTCGCGGGCGCGCAAGGATTCGTCGGCGGCGACGTGTCGATCGCGCGGATGATCGGTGTATCGGCCTCATGCTCGTCGCGATCGGAACGTCCTCGCAGTGAGCGTCATTGCAACCCACCGCGGACAGGTCGACGTTGCAATGGGGAACGTCGTGTGGAGTAACCTCTGCAACATTCTGCTGATCCTCGGGGGAGCCCTCTCCCTCCTTCCGCAAGGGATCGCCGTCCAGCGTCAAAGCTCGTTCGTCTACTTGCCCGTGATGGCTACGTCGGCGATTCTCGTCGCGTGAGAAAATAAAATAGAGGTCGCGCG
>CAVGEG010000123.1:5218-7604 GCA_963628165.1 Paratractidigestivibacter sp.
AATAAGATTTCAGGGCGTAAAAAAAGGGGAACGCTCCGTCGGAGGTTGCCCCTTTACGACTTGCCGCGTTCGTCAAACGATGAAAATCACTTGACGAGGGATTTGAATTCGAACGGCTTATGAGCAATCTTGCGGACAACCGCGTCGCAACGGAGGCATTGGGTGCAAACGCGCATCCTCTTCGTCGCGCCGTTGGGGAGCGTGACGCGAACGTTCTGAAGGTTCGGCATGAAGGAACGACGGGTGATGCCCGTGATCTTCGTACCAACGCCCTTCAAGTGTTTAGCGCGACCGCGCGTCTCAACTTTATTACCAACAACCTGACCTTTACCGCAAACTTCACAAACTCGAGACATGACTCTTCCTATACTGTATCCATTGGACGCTGTCACAGCGCCCTAATACTGCGCTGACGCCAAAACCGCGTAAAAAGACGTCGTGCGAACCTTACAGGAGGGGAAGTCGCGCCGCGCTCATCATACGCCCGCGATTTCAGCCTCTTACAAGTCAACCTCGGCAAGACTACCGTCTCGCCGCTTATACTTATAGACGTCAAATGCTGATTATAATCGTCTCTACGGCTTTATCAATACCGCCCGAGAAAAAAATTCACCCCCTCTACCTTCTTTTCTCGAAAAATTTCTTTTAAAATATCTTTTCGTTAAGACTCCTATATTCCAAAGAATAAAAATACGAAAAAAAGAGATTAGTGATTTTTGTTGCAAAAGTATTTCTCTCTAGTTAGAATAGTGAATAATGATCTTCGAAGATCGTCTCATTGACTTAACGTAAGCCATGGAATACGCCTACTCAGGGGCAAGCATGCACGACTTGAACAGACGTACCTTTTTAAAATCCTCCGCGCTCATCGCTGTCGTAGCCGCCGCTAACGCCGTACCGACGATCGCCGACGAAGCCCCTTCCGCCAGGATTCGCGTCGCTTGTATCGGCGTCGGAAACCGCGGCGCTTGGAACGCTTATGAATTAAACAACATTAGCGACGTCGACGCCGTCTGTATCTCCCCCCCTGAACACTGGCACGTCAAAATGGCCGTCGAGGCGATGCAGGCTGGAAAACACGTTTTCAGCGAAAAGGCCGTCGAAAAGTACGGAAAAGTCTTCCAAGCGGGAACGAAACAGCGCACCATGCGCGACCAGTTCTCCCTCGCCTCCCTCATTGTTCGCGGCGGATATATCGGCGATATCCACCGCGTCGTTTGCGATCTCGGAGAATCGAGAACCTCGGTAGACACGGTTATTCCCGTCATAGAGTCCCGGCAGACTTCGGCTGGAACGAATACGTCGATCCCGCTCCTTATACCGATTTCCTCGGCGACGGAGACTTCCTCGAAAATTACCTCGAGACGGGAAAATTTAACACCCCCTACAAATTCCGCTACGGACGTTCGCGACGTCATATCGAATTCCGATGGTGGTACTACTATTCTAGCGGCAAATTGACCGACTGGGGCCCCACCACCTCAACTGCGCCCTCTGGGCTCACGAACTCGACAAAAAAGGCGTCGGACCCGTTCGCATCGACGGTTCGAAGGACGTTCGCCCCGTTCCCTTCGTCAACGGCTACCCGACCGTCAACAGCCAGCGCATCTCCGGAAGGATTATCGAAGACGGAATCGCCGACGAGTTTAACGAAGACGACTATAAAAAGCTCTACAACGGACTCCCCTTCGAGGGGCATAAGAAAAACTTCCTTCGTTGCATTCACGAGGGAGGCACGCCCGTCTTCGACGTTTGGTCGCACGTGCAGTCGATGTATGCGTGCCATCTCTGCGTCGTCGCCGCGCGATCGAATGGGATCCAGTCGAAGAAGCGATCGTCGGCGACGATCAAGCCGCGTCTTTCATGGCGCGAAAACAACGCGAAGGATATGAAAACCCCGAAGTTTGACGACGCTTTAACGCTTATCCGCTCCCTCGTCTCCGAGGCGAAGCGAAGATGCGTTTTGTTATATTTACGCTTGTCCTTGTAGCTTCCTTTTCATCATTCATCGGAGGGAAAATCATGCAGTCTATCGATCGTCGATCCTTTTTTAAGACCTCCGCGGCCCTCGCCGCCGCGGCGACCTGCGTCTCCTCTTTTACTCCTGCAAAGAGCGTTTGGGGGCAAGCCCCTTCCGACCGACTCCGCATGGCTTGTATCGGCGTCGGAAACCGCGGCGGTTGGAACGCCTACGAGTTCAACGGCCTCTGCGATATCGTCGCTCTATGCGACCTTGACCTCGAGTTTTCAATTCCACATACGTTGAATTACAAAATCGGCGTTAAGGGAAAAGACGGTCAAGTCAAAGAGCCCGATATCTACACCGACTATCGAAAAGTCCTCGAACGCGACGATATCGACGTCGTCTCCATCGGAACACCCGATC
>CAVGEG010000124.1:0-7583 GCA_963628165.1 Paratractidigestivibacter sp.
GGACAGACAGGTTGTAATTCGTTGCCATCTTTCTTTTGACGTCTTCAAACAAGGATATTTGCTTTGGGAAAAATCCATCCCCGAGAAACTGTAGTTGGATTTGTTTCTCTGTTGGGTAGGAACTATCGTTAATTTCACGAATGGATGTGTCGCCTGTGATAACTTTTAATTTTAAAGTGAAGGCTCTCGAAGAAAGTGATGACCTGTCGTTGGTTCAAGCCTTTCAACACGGAAATGAAAGCGCTTTTGCTGAAATTGATAAGCGATTTCGAGGACGGCTCGTTCGATTTTTTGTATTAAGAGTTAGATCTCTGGAGACTGCCGAGGATTTAACTCAGGAAGTTTTGCTCAAGGCTTATGTCGCGTTGCCTTCATTACGTGACGGTGTTTTCCTTGCCGGTTGGATGAAAAAGATCGCGTTTCATTCATATGTGGATTGGATTCGTCGTAATTCTAGGGAAAAAGGATATTTGCCATATGAAGAGGTGCGATCGGAAGACAACCCAGCGAGTACGTCGACTATCGTCACGAATCCTCTTCGACCTAATGGTCAACCTTATTATTCGTCGTTGCCAGATGAATCCGTTATTCTAAAGGAGGAATGTCATAATTTATGGCAAATTGCTAGAAATACTCTAACCCCGGTTGAATTTCAAGTCTTATGGTTACGCTATGAGGATGAGCTAAATGACGAGGATATCGCGGTTTCCTTAGGGAAAAAGCCAGGCGCAGTAAGAACTGCTTTGTCCAGAGCTAGAAAAAAGCTAACAAAATACGTTAAATAATGAAGGCAATCATAGGGTGGAATATCGTGGCAAGTATTAAAGACGTTAAGAACGAAAGACTCGAAGGCGATCCAGACGCCCGCCTTGCTAAGCGCCTTTCTCATGACTTTGACAGTTTTTTGAACGGGTCTTCTGAAGATGAATTTTGGTTTGATGAAAATGTGAATCCTATCTATCCGTTAGTGAAGAGGAAAAGAGAGAAGGGCTCTGAAGGGATCGAAAATAGGTGGGGAAGACGGCGGAAACTCAAGAGGTCAATGTTTGTGATGCTTCCAATCGTTTTCGCCAGCGTCGGAGTCGTGTTTTTTTTAACAATCGGGTTTAAACAAGAAGGTCAACCGTCTTCTCCTATCGCGAAGGTTGAGAATACGATTAGTTCCAAAGGAGACCAAGAAAAGCTTGATCCTCTGGTTTTTGTCGACGACGTCGCTAATCCGCTCACAACGGCGAGAGATTGTGTTGTTGAAAAGTTGCTGGTGGCGTCTTCAGAGGTGGAGTTTTTCCAAATGGACGTGTTTGGCGACATTGTAAATCAATCGACGTCAGAACCGAGTGAAACTATTAATTCTGACGAGGGAAATCAATCTGTTTTACCAGGTGAAATAGCCAGCCGAGAAATTACAGACGGCGAGCGTTCTTCCCCGCTAGATCCTTCAAACGAAATTACAAAATTTGCCGTAAGCTTGAGTCCAACTTTGTACTTGATGAATCAAATTCGGGAAAATTTGTGATTACGAAGAAGTCAATTAGAGATAAAAGTAGATCTTTACGCTAGAACGAATCTCCTTTGTCTCGTTGCCTTATATCAACGTTAATGCGTATAGATCGAAAAGGGGCTAGTTGTTTGGCAATCAGTTGACAATCAAATGTGGCGCATTACAATAACCAGGGTTTACGCAGATACTATAATGCGTGAAGAGGTGTTATTGGTGTTGCTCTTGGTTGTTAGTTGCTATGGATAGAACGTTTTTTCCGTTCAGGTTTGCATTAAGGGAAGATTCCTGACGCTCCTATACGTAGGCTTCTAGGGTAGAGGTTTACGGTGGGAGCGTTTTTTTATGATAATTACATCGTTGCCAAGAGTGGGGAATGGGCGAGTTTCAGAGTTTATACTCGTAAGGAGAAGCAAGATGCCGTGTCGAGATGACGTTAAAAAGGTTCTTATCATAGGTTCCGGACCTATCGTAATTGGTCAGGCTTGTGAGTTTGACTACTCAGGAACTCAGGCTTGTAAGGCTTTGAGGGAGTTGGGGTACAAGATTGTTCTTGTGAACTCGAACCCTGCGACAATTATGACGGACACTGTAATGGCGGACGCCACATACATAGAGCCTCTTACTGTTCCCTCTCTGAAACGTATCATTGAAAAGGAACGTCCTGACGCGTTGTTACCGAATCTTGGCGGTCAATCGGCTTTGAACTTGGCAACCGCTTTGCAAAAAGTCGGAGTCTTAGACGAATTCGGCGTTAAGGTTATCGGCGTTCAACTAGACGCCATCGAAAGAGGCGAAGACCGACAAGAGTTCAAAAACACGATGGCTGAACTTGGTATTGAGACGCCGCGTAGCGAGATTGCTCATACCGTTGAAGAAGCCGAAGCGATTGCTGAGAAACTTGGTTTCCCTGTTGTCGTTCGACCCGCCTATACAATGGGGGGAACTGGCGGCGGCTTGTGCTACAACCAACAAGAATTTCAGACCATTGTTTCTCGTGGACTTGCTGCAAGTCTTGTCCATGAGGTTTTGGTCGAAGAATCCGTTTTGGGATGGGAAGAACTTGAACTCGAGGTTGTTCGAGACGCCAATAATAAACTGATAACGGTCTGCTTCATTGAAAATGTCGACCCGATGGGGGTGCATACAGGCGATTCTTTCTGTACTGCGCCGATGTTGACGATCAAACCTGAACTCCAAAAGAGACTTCAAGAATACGCGTATAAAATTGTAGAAAAGATTGGGGTTATTGGCGGAACCAACGTGCAGTTTGCTCATGACCCCGTCTCTGATCGAGTGGTTATTATTGAAATCAATCCTCGTACGAGTAGATCTTCCGCATTGGCCTCTAAAGCGACAGGTTTCCCGATTGCTTTGGTTTCCGCTAAGTTAGCGGCTGGTATGACCTTGGACGAAATGCCGTATTGGAAAGAGGGAACTCTGGATAAATACGAGCCAACGGGCGATTATGTCGTTGTTAAATTTGCGCGTTGGGCCTTTGAAAAATTCCGAGGGGTTGAAGACAAGCTCGGAACGCAGATGCGCGCCGTCGGCGAAGTTATGAGCATCGGTAAGAACTTCAAAGAGGCTTTTCAGAAGGCCATTCGCTCCCTTGAAAAGGGAAGATTTGGTTTAGGGTTTGCTAAAAATTTCAACTCTTTGACCCCTGAAGAGCTTCTACAAAAGATTGCCGTTCCCAATAGCTGGCGTTATTTCCAGGTCTATGAAGCGTTACGAAAAGGCGTAACGGTGGATCAAATCCACGAAAGAACCAAGATCAAGAAATACTTCCTTGAGCAAATGGGCGAACTTGTCGCTCTTGAAGAAAAGATTTTGGGATATAAAGGACAAACTCTTCCTGATGATCTTCTCGTGCAGGCCAAAAAGGATGGTTTTTCGGATAAATATCTTGCCGAGTTGTTGCAAGTCTCTGAAAAACAAATCAGAGATCAGCGCCGTAGTCTCGGCGTCAAAGAGGTTTGGAATAAAATTCAAGTAAGCGGCGTCGAAGACGCTTGCTATTGGTATTCGACCTATAACGGGGTCGACGAGAATGAAGTCAGCTCCAAAGAGAAGGTTATGGTGCTTGGAGGCGGCCCCAATCGCATTGGCCAAGGTATTGAATTCGACTACTGTTGTGTTCATTGCGCGATAGCTTTGCGTAAGAGCGGATATGAAACAGTTATGGTTAACTGCAACCCTGAAACCGTTTCAACCGACTACGATACGTCAAATAAATTGTATTTCGAGCCGTTGACGCTTGAGGACGTTCTGAGCATTTACGAGGCCGAGAAACCGAAGGGTGTTGTTGTCCAATTTGGCGGTCAGACGCCGTTGAATTTGGCTGCCGAGTTAGCCGCGAATGGCGTTGAAATTATTGGAACTTCCCCTGAAACTATCGCTATGGCGGAAGATAGAGATCTTTTCCGTCATATGATGAAACGTCTCAATATTCCTCAGCCTGAATCCGGCATGGTTGCCAATGTTAACGAGGCTATTGAGGTAGCCAATCGTATTGGCTACCCTTTGATGGTTCGTCCGTCGTTTGTTCTTGGCGGTCGTGCGATGGAAGTGGTGCATGATGAGCAGCAATTAGTTGAATATGTTAATGCCGCCGTCGATGTTTCACCTGAGCGCCCGATTCTTATTGACCGATTCCTGGTCAACGCGATTGAAACGGAAGCTGACGCCATTTCCGATGGTGAGAACGCTTTTGTTCCCTCCGTTATGGAGCACATCGAACTTGCCGGTATTCACTCCGGAGACTCGGCTTGCGTCATTCCGCCTATGAGTATTGCCGCAAAACATGTCGAGACGATTCGCAATTATACTAGACAAATCGCTATTGCAATGGGCGTTGTCGGATTGATGAATATCCAATATGCTATTGCAGACGACGTCGTCTATATTTTGGAAGCTAATCCTCGCGCTAGCCGTACTGTTCCTCTCGTCTCAAAGGTTTGCAACGTCCAGATGGCGTCTCTCGCAACGCGAGTGATGTTGGGCGAGAAGCTCTCCCAGCTTAATTTGTTACCCAAGACTATTGGTCATTACGGAGTCAAAGAAGCCGTCTTCCCCTTTAATATGTTCCCTGAAGTCGACCCCGTGTTGGGGCCGGAAATGCGATCAACAGGTGAAGTGCTTGGACTAGCGCACACGTTTGGTCTGGCCTTCTACAAGGCTGAAGAAGCGGCTGGATGCGTGCTTCCAACTGAAGGCGCCGTTCTTATGACGATTTCTGAGTCGGAACGCAAACTCGGTGGAATCTTCGCTCAGGTTGCGCAGGGATTTGAAGGACTGGGTTTCAAAATTTACGCAACTGAAGGTACTTACAAGGCTTTGAAGGCTTTGGGCATTGAATGCGAAAAGGTTTTGAAAGTTAACGAAGGTCGCCCCAATATCGTTGACGCCATGGTGAACGGTAAGATTCAACTCGTGGTCAATACGCCTCTCGGTAAGCAAGAGCATACTGACGATTCATTCATTCGTAAGAACTCGATTCGTTTGAGAATCCCGTATATGACGACGCTTGCCGCTGCATTTGCCGCTGTTAAGGGAATCGAGGCCATCCGCAATGGTCTTGAGGGTGTTCATTCGCTTCAGGAATATCACAGCTAGTAAGAGATTGATTTCATACTAATCTGATAGTTCCGTTAAGGCGTCCAAAAATTGGACGCCTTATTTTTTGGTGAACTCTTTATACAATAAAAGAAGACGCGCCGAAAGATCGGCGCGTCTTTTTAAGTCTAAACGATTAGTTTTCTTTAGAACCTCGGATGAACCTTGCCCGCGACTCTGTACGGCAAACCTTGGATACGGATGAAGCCGGTAGCGTCATTCTGATCGTAAGCGTCGCTTCCTTCCATCGTCGCGATTCCCTCGTCATACAAGGAATTTTCGCTGGAACGACTATTCAGGATGATATTCCCCTTGTAAAGTTTCAGGGAAACAGAACCCGTCACGTTTTTCTGAGCTTCCTTATTGAAGGCCAAGAGAGCGTCCATCTTCTGGCTATACCAGTACCCATAGTAGACGAGCTCTGCAACTTCAGGAGCGAGACGGTCGCGCAAGTGAACGAGTTCTCTACCCATGGTCAACTGTTCGACATAACGATGAGCGTCGTAAAGAATCGTCATACCTGGGGATTCATAGACGCCGCGGCTTTTCATTCCGACAAAGCGATTTTCGACCATGTCAATGATACCGACGCCGTTTCGACCGCCGATCTTGTTAAGAGCGTTGATGACGCCGTAGGCGCTCAATTTTTCGCCGTTTACGGCAACAGGAACGCCTTGAACGAAATCGATCGTGACTTCCTCTTCCTTATCGGGGGCGTCTTGGGGCCTCACGCACATTCCAAATTCGACCAAATCAAGGCCGTTGACTCCAAGATCTTCAAGTTTACCAGCCTCATAGCTAATATGAAGGCAGTTTTCATCGGAGGAGTAAGGTTTGGCAATGGAAGCTTTGACAGGAATGTTATGAGCCTCGCAGTACTGAATCATCTCAGTACGTCCAGGGAATTGCTGACGGAATTCGTCAATTCTCCACGGAGCAATAATCTCAATATTTGGACAAAGAGCTTCCGCGGCCAACTGGAAACGGCATTGATCATTACCTTTACCGGTGGCGCCATGCGCGTAAGCGGTTGCTCCAACTTCCTTCGCAACTTCGAGGATTTTCTTGGAGATTAGAGGGCGAGCAATGGACGTGCCCAACAGGTAAACGCTTTCATACTTTGCCTGCCACTGAACCATCGGAAAAGCAAAGTCGCGGCACAACTCCTCTTTCACATCAATAAAGCGAACCGACGCCGCGCCAATATTCTCCGCCTTGCGGCGAATTTCATCCTTATTTTCACACGGCTGTCCCAAATCGACGTACACGGCATGCACGTCGTAGCCTCTCTCCATCAACCAACCTAAAATAACTGACGTATCCAATCCGCCAGAATAAGCTAGAACACACTTTTTCGACATTTTTTTCTCTAAACTCAGGAGCTTGATTGGGCTAAAATGAAGTCTACGTCTACAGACTCAATAAAACAACGTCCAAAGACCTCGAAACAGTATCCATCGAACCAAGAATATTTCGTGAAAAACACTGGGTTCAAGGGGAAACACAACTTCGTTAATGGTACCAGCCCTTTAACTTTTGACAACCCAAGGTTGATTGTTTTCATACTCGCATGATTAAAATGAAGATAATTCAGGGGCGATTCACTGATGACAGACTCTACGGGGGCTCCTGTCGAGGTTATAGAGTAAAATTTAGTTGTAGATAATCGCCACATATTCCGGGGGATGGAATCTAGTTACTTGGTGAGATTTCATTTACAGAACAAGCGATGTAATTTGTTAGAATATGATTTTGGTTTGGATTGAGAAGTGTGAATTCATGGCGTTCGAATGACTTTACTTCCTCGCGCTAGCGCTTGACACAAAAAGCTCTACTATTAAAATTCGCGATAAGTTGTTTATGTTCAATCGTGCCTTGGGGGTTGGCATATAAAGGGTTTGGGGGATCGCGGTAACGTATCCTTCGGTTACTTTTTCCAAGCTTGGAAGGGGAAGATATGAGTCAGGTATTGAGAATCGCTACGATTGGCGGCGATGGAACTGGTCCGGAAGTTGTTGCGGAAGGCGTGAAGGTTTTGAAGGAAGTTTGCAAACTTGAGAACATTAATCTCGAGTTGGTTGATTTCGATATCTCTGGCAACCGTTATCTCAAGAATGGCGGTATCATTATCACCGATGAAGAAGTCGCGGAACTGGGAAAATTTAGCTCGATTTTGCTAGGCGCTGTCGGTCATCCGGACGTCAAGCCTGGTATTCTCGAAAAAGGATTGCTGTTACGCCTCCGCTTCGAATTTGATCAGTATATTAACCTTCGCCCCGTGAAGTTGTTCCCTGGTGTGCAGACGCCTTTGCGCGATAAGGGACCTGAGGATCTCGATTTTGTCGTCGTGCGAGAAAATACGGAAGACATGTATACCGGCGTCGGCGGTTTCCTGAAGAAGGGTACTCCCGACGAGGTTGCTACTCAAACTGCTATCTATACCCGTAAAGGTTGCGAACGTTGTATC
>CAVGEG010000125.1:0-460 GCA_963628165.1 Paratractidigestivibacter sp.
CAAGCCGATAGGACAAGGCGGTTTCGTTTACAAATTGGCGGAGGGCGTCTTCCGAGACGTCTTGCCCCTGCGTTTGAGCCCATTGAACGTAGTCTTGCAGATGCTTTTCCACGAGTTGCGGAATACTGGATTCGCGCTTTTTAAGGATACGATCGGAAACGCGACCTTGCAAGAGCCAATGAGCGGCGCCGGAGTCGTCGACGAACTTTCCGCGTAGGTAGAGAATTTTTCCAATCCACAAAGGCGCGAGGATAGATTTCTTCGAACCGGAAACGTTTCCTTCATATTGAGCGGAGGAATCGCCGGTGTAGTCTTCGATCGCGTCGGAGTTGTTCTTGTCAGAAGCGGTGGTAACGTCGAGATTAGCGGCGTTTTCGAGAGGAAGCATGAAGACCTTCGTCATGAGGTCGGCCTCGTCGGGGAAGATCGTCTGTTCAAGAATCGCGGCGTTGGCTTCTTG
>CAVGEG010000125.1:470-7168 GCA_963628165.1 Paratractidigestivibacter sp.
GTCAAGAGCCGCGATTCGTTCTTTCTGAATGTCGAAGGGCGTCGAGAGAACGGTGCTGACAGAGCCGCTGAATTCCTGTTCCATCGGGATCATACGCGAGGCGACGTGGAAGGGCGTTGAGGGAACGTACGCGACGACCTTCTGAAAATGTGCGCTCGTCGCGGGATAGGCGTGAGCGGGAAGGTCGAAGGCGCGTAAAATCGTGTCGTCCTTGGCGACTTCGCGAAGGGACGCGACCTTATTGAACGTAAGTTCTTCGTTTAAAGCGAGCGCGTCGGCGGAAGAGGAAATATAAGGGAGCCCGTACCCCATGTCGAAGAGGTACGTTTCACCGTCAAGCCGAACGCCGACAACGACGGGGAAGTTCTCAGGCGTCTCTCCTTCCGGACGGACGAGGAAAGCGTCGAGACGGTGTTGGCGGAGTAGTTCGATGAAGATGATCGCGCGATCAAGAGGGGTTCCCTGGCCAAGCAAGAGAGTTTGCCATTCGAGCTGCGCAAGGGGGCGCGACTGGACGATCATAGGCGCGGAGAGGACGACGTTCTTGACGGTCCAATCGAAGAGTTGCAGAACGACGGCCATATCGTCTTGTTTGGGCCCTCTTGCCCAGTTAAAGACGTCGCGGCACCAGACGATGGAACGAAGGTAGTCGGCGTCCTGGGGAAGGAAAGACTTAGAGTCAATATCGAGAAGTCTTGCGTAATTGGAGGCCCCCTCGTAGAGCGCGGAGAAATTGTAGATCTCGTAGTCGGGGGAGGTCGCCAGTTGTTGTATCAACGTGCGATATGACTCGGTGGGATCGGCAAATTGCACTTCTTTGGTTGCGCTTAGTTTTCCCTCGAGGGTTTCGAGCATGATTTGGAAGAAAGCCAGCGCGTTGGACTTGCATTCTTGAGTTAGAGGCTCAATCGAGGACTTGAGTTCAGAGAGGGCGACGTCCAGATCGGCGCAATCCTTTTCTTCAACGCTCTGGGCGTCGTCGGCGAAGCGTTTGAAGACGTCGTTAAAAGTCTGCGCGGATTTTGAGAGCGCTTCGAAGCGTTGACGGAGATCGTCGTATTCGGAGTCGGGGACGAAATCGGGAGAAGTCGGCTTAGCGGCGAGCCATTTGTTGAGGCGCCCGAGCGCTCCGCGAAGGAAGGTCTGATCGGGATAATTCTCCTGCGCCTCGGCGGTGCGAACGACCTGATCGATAAGGTTGCGATCCTGTTGTTCTCGCTCTTGCTGACTTGCGACTTGCCCTTCGCCATGACGCATCTTTTGGTCTTTTTTGGTACATCCCGAGAGGTAGAAGAGAATGGTTAAAGCGCAGAAAGAAGCGAATAGAGCGGAAAAAAGACGCGACGAGTCAAAGCGTTGGCCCACCGAACCATCAACGAACCCGATAAATTTCATCGGAACGAACTCCTCGGAATCACTAAAAGGAAGTATACGATGAGGAATAAATAAAGCGTTACAAGTCGGCGTCCCTCGAGAAGGACGCGCGTTACGTCTCAAGTATATTCGCAAAGGCGCTCCTTGTCCAGTTCCCCCTGCGGGCAGGTTTTGTCGTTGCGAAGAAGGGGGTGAAAAAAGAGTTGAAACATTTGACGTCGTATTCGCGAGTTTTATAATATCAGGACGTTATGTTTTGGGAAAAATCGGTTTTTCAGCGCACGTTTTCCCGGCGTCATCAGGGTCGTATTTTTTAACGAAGAGTCGCGCGAATTTGCGGCGTTTTGGAGAGTAACTCAATGAGTACAAACGCGTTGGATTTGATTGAAAAGATTGGTCTTCTGCCGAATGTGAACGTGACGAATCCTGATATTGCGGTTCGAGTCGCGCAGGCGTTAAAAGACGGCGGAATTGACGCGATCGAGATTCCTCTATTTGAAGAAGCGTCGATGGATTCTCTCGCGGCGGTTCGTAAGGCGAATTCTGATTCTCTCGTTGGCGCGGGCACCGTTCATACGGCGGAGCTAGCGGCGAAGGTCGTCGACCTTGGCGTCGATTTCGTCGTGGCTCCCGGTATGTGTCGCGAAACGATTCAGTACTGCCTAGACAAGGGCGTCGCGGTGATTCCCGGAGCGAAGACGGCGACGGAAATCGAGATCGCGCGTTCGATGGGACTCAATATTTTGAAGTTCTTCCCGTCGGAACTCAACGGCGGCGTGAAGATGATTAATGCTTTGCGCGCTCCCTTTAGCGACGTGCGCTTTATAACCACCGGCGGCGTTAACTTCGACAACTTGAAGGATTACGCGGCGTGCAAGGGCGTCGTTGCGGCGGGAGGAAGCTTCATGACCCCCGCGCGTCTGATCAATGCGGAACGCTGGGACGACATTTCCGAACTCGCGCAGCGAGCGATCGAGATTTCTCTCGGTTTCGAAATGGGACACGTCGGCTTGAATTGCCATTCCGTCGGCGAAGCGAACGCGACGGCGGAAGAATTTGCGAAGATCTTCGGATTCAAGACGCGCGAAATCGATATCTCCTTCTTCGGCGGAAACGCGGTTGAGGCGATGAAGAAGCCTAGCTTTGGCGCGAACGGACACATCGCGATCGCGTGCAACTCGATGAAACGCGCGATTTACGATTTGGAACGACGCGGATATAAGTTCCGTTTCTTCAAGAACAACGACAAGGGCGAGATGATCGCCGCCTACATCGAAAATGAAATCGGCGGTTTTGCGATTCATCTCTGCGTGAAGTATTAATCCTCGAAGGGCGTCATAACGCGAAAGGAGCGGTAGTCGAGTGAAAAGATTTTTAAAAACGATAACGGCGTTGACACTTTTTTTCTGTTCGGTTCCGCTCTTTAGCGCGGAGGAGGAGATTTCGCCGCCGACCGAGTCTCTGACGACGATCCTTTTCATCGGCAACAGTTTTACACACTACAATAACCTCGACAAGACGGTCGAGGATATGTTAAACGTAAGCGGCGTTCCGACGCAGACGACGCGCGTCGCGCCGGGCGGATGGCGATTCCATCAGCATTTCAAGGACGTGGTTCCCGAGAAATGGACGAAGCCGGGGGCGGCGACGCTCCTCAAGAGTCAGAAGTGGGATTACGTCGTCATGCAGGAATATAGTTCCGGCTCCATCGCCGAGTATGACAACTTCATGGAATATGGGCAGAAGCTTGCGGAACTTGCGCGCGCTACTTCTCCCGGCGTCCATATCGTCCTCTATGAGACGTGGGCGCGTTGCGACGGTATGCTCGACGGATACGGCGACGACGAAGCGCGTCGAGTGGAAGTGATCGACGCATGGACGAAGCGCTACTCCGCGCCAAACGACGCTGTTGCGGAACGTTTGCGATATGGTTTGCGCGGCGGTTATCGCGACTTGCAGAAGAAGATCGATTCGCTCCTCGCGCCCGTTGGAGAGGCCTTTGCCGTCGTCGGCGATCGCGTTAATCTCTTCTGCGACGAGGGAAAGAATACGCCGTATCATCCGAATTCGTTGGGAACGTATCTTGCCGGATGCGTCTTCTATAAGACGATCACCGGGAAGTCTCCGGTCGGTCTTTTTGAACGCTTGAAGGAAGCGGGAAAGGAATATCAGGTTGAGCCCGCGGGCGCGGCGTTCCTGGAAGGAGTCGCCGACGAAGTCGTGAAATGAATCGTAGACCGACGAGTCGAGCGAGTAAAATAAGAAGGCGTCGTTCCGAAATAAGGACGACGCCTTTTTATTTTAGTTAATCGAATGAGGACTGATCAGTTCATCCATTCTCCGTCTTCGAGACGCTTGGCGACGGAACGTTCGAAAAGATCGATGCGATCTTTGATTTCGCGGAGGGAGTCGCCGCCAAATTTTTCGACGAGCGCCGACGCAATTTCGAAACCGACGACGTTTTCGACGACGACGCTAGCGGCGGCGATCGCGCAGATATCGCTACGTTCGAAGGACGCTTTTTCTACGGATTTTGTGGAGAGGTCGATCGATTTAAGCTGCTTGCGAAGAGTTGGAATCGGTTTCTTCGCGGCGCGGATAATGATCGTCTGACTGTTCGTCATACCGCATTCGAGACCGCCGGCATGATTGGTCGGGCGAACGATACCTTGGCAACGCGTGCCGCGTTCCGCTTCGTTCCATCCGATTTCGTCGTGAGCTTGCGAACCGCGAAGTTCGGCGAGCTTGAAGCCGTCGCCGATTTCGACGCCCTTGAAGGCTTGAATCGACGCGATTGCGCGCGCGAGTTTACCATCGAGCTTGTTGACCCATTGCGTGTGGGCGCCGAGACCGAAAGGCACGTTGAAGACGCGAACCTCGACGACTCCGCCAAGGGTGTCCCCCGCGGAACGAGCGTCGTCGATCGCCTGCTTCGCCTTCGCTTCTGCTTCAGGATTGGCGAGCGCAAAGAGCTCGGACTGATCGCGCGTCGCGCGGATTTCCGCCGGAGTCTTTTCCCAAACGGACGGATCTGGCGTCAGGTCGACGCCCCCCGCGCGTTGAACGTATCCGACGAGTTCGATTCCGACTTCGCGCAAAAGGAGTCTCGCTAAAGCGCCAGCGGCGACGCGACCGGCGGTTTCACGAGCGCTCGCGCGTTCAAGGATCGCGCGGATACCGGAGAAGAATTTGATCGAACCGGAGAGATCGCCGTGTCCGGGACGCGGGCGGACGAGCTCGGGCGTCGTTTCGAGTTTGTAGTCGCGATTCTTGACCCAAAGAAGGATCGGGGAGCCCATGCTGACGCCATGAAGGATACCGGTCATGACTTCGGCGGAATCCGTTTCGATATTTTGACGTCCGCCACGACCGTAACCGCATTGACGTCTTCGTAACTCGGAAGCAATAAAGTCCGTATCGATGACGACGCCCGCGGGGAATCCTTCGACGAGGGCGGCGATACCTTTACCGTGAGATTCGCCTGCTGTTCTGTAGGATAACATATTTGATCTTCCTTATCTTAGACGGGAAAGCGCGACGTCGTTTGCGCCGCGCTATCGTCGTAATGACAGAGTGTCAGACGCGTAAATCCGCTTCAGCGACCGCGACGTTGGGGTAGCGTTTGCGAATCGGCTCGACGATTTCATCGATGAATTCGTCGACTTGTTCGGGGGCGCGTCCAATGAATTTTTCTGGCTTCATCTCCGCGTCGATATCGACGGCGGCGAAGGCGGGATCTTTTCGGAGTCTTTCAAGGAGGTCGTTCTCGCCTCCCTCGATCTTTACGACGTTCCCCGCGGCGACGCTATGCTGACGGATATGTTCATGCAATTCTTGTCGATCCCCGCCCGCTTCGACGGCGGCCATGAGGATATTTTCCGTCGCCATGAAGGGGAGTTCGGCGGCAAGATCCTTCGCGATGACTTTCGGATAGACGACGATATTTTCGACGACGTTCTGCATAATGATGAGGATCGCGTCGATCGCGAGGAAGGCTTGAGGAATGGAGAGGCGACGGTTGGCGCTGTCGTCCAAGGTGCGTTCCATCCACTGGGTGGCGATCGTCATCGCGGGGCTCGATTGGAGGCTCATGACGAAGCGCGCGAGTGAGCAGACGCGTTCGCAACGCATCGGATTGCGCTTATACGCCATGGCGCTCGAACCGATCTGGTTCTTTTCAAACGGCTCTTCGAGTTCTTTCTTGTGAGCAAGAATGCGCAAGTCGGTCGCAAATTTATGAGCGCTCTGCGCGATGCGGGAGAGTATGTCGAGAATCTGAGCGTCGAGTTTGCGCGGATAGGTTTGGCCGGTGACGGCGAAAGGTTTGTCGAAACCGATCTTTTCGCAGACTTTCTTTTCGAGTTCGCGAACTTTCGCGTGATCGCCGTCGAAGAGCTTGAAGAAGCTCGCTTGGGTGCCCGTCGTGCCCTTGTTGCCGAGAGTCTTGAAACGTTCAAGACGATATTCGAGGTCTTCGAGGTCGGTAACGAGATCGTAGGTCCAGAGGGTGGCGCGTTTTCCGACGGTCGTGGGCTGCGCGGGCTGCAGGTGCGTGAGTCCGAGGCAAGGAAGGGCGCGGTATTCTTTCGCGAATTTGGCGAGACGGTCGATGACGACGACGAGTCGGTCGCGAATCATGCGGAGGGCTTCGCGATAGAGGATACAGTCGCCGTTGTCGGTGACGAAGCAACTGGTAGCGCCGAGATGGATGATGGCGCGAGCGCTAGGGCAAACGTCGCCGTAGGTGTGGACGTGCGCCATGACGTCGTGTCGGAGTTTCTTTTCGTAAGCGGCGGCGACTTCGAAGTCGATATCGTCCAGATGCGCTTTGAGTTCGTCGATCTGTTCCTGGCTTACCGATAACCCGAGCTCGTGTTCGGCTTCGGCGAGAGCGACCCAAAGTCTTCGCCAAGTCGAGAATTTCTTTTGAGGGCTGAAATGCGCGCACATTTCGCGCGAAGCGTAGCGTTCGATCAACGGATTATCGTAAAGCGATTTATCTTGCATGAGTAAGCCTTGATATTGGTGCATGACAACGACAAAACCGGGCTCAAAAGCCGCCCGAAAGCATCTTTTCATTATCCTTGAAAGGCATGATAGGTCAAGGGCGCGGAGAGACCGACGAGAATCAAGAAAAGAAAAAACCGTAAGGAATAACCTCACGGTGAAATCGGGGCGACACGATTCGAACGTGCGACCTCTACGTCCCGAACGTAGCGCTCTAGCCAGGCTGAGCTACGCCCCGACCTAGGGAATAACCAGGAGAATCAATCGGGGCGACACGATTCGAACGTGCGACCTCTACGTCCCGAACGTAGCGCTCT
>CAVGEG010000126.1:0-1223 GCA_963628165.1 Paratractidigestivibacter sp.
TGACAATTCTCGTGCTGGCCCACACAAGCGCTATGGGGGTTGTTTTTGAATTTTAAAAGCGTTTGAATTACAGCATAGTAATCGAATGAGGGGTTCAATATAACCCGATTATGAGGTGTTCTCTTGTTATTTAGAAGTGGCAAAGTGGCAACGTTGGATGAAGTTCGACAGAAGGTCTTTATGGGACATCCTGTCGGGCTGTGGGCTCTTTTTACAACAGAAATGTGGGAGCGTTTTTGTTACTATGGAATGCGTTCCCTTCTCATTCTCTACCTTATTTCGACTCTAACAGGCGTCAATCCTGGGTTCGGATGGTCTGAGGAAAACGCCAACGAGTTATATGGGTGGTTTACAGGATTAGTATACTTGTTTCCTCTGTTAGGCGGTTATTTAGCCGACCGCTTCTTGGGTCAACATCGTTCTGTCTTACTCGGTGGAACTCTCATGGCTATTGGTGAGTTTTGCCTCTTTTATTCCGAATACTTTCGACAGCACGCTGTTGATACGATCACCTACCAGAATGCTCCAGCCGCTTTCTCTTGCTTCATGATAGGCTTGTTCCTTATTACGTTAGGAAATGGTTTCTTTAAGCCATGCATCTCCGTAATGGTTGGCGATTTATACGAGAAACACGATCCGAGACGCGAAAGCGCCTTTTATATTTTCTACATGGGCATAAATGTCGGCGCATTCGCCGCTCCCTTTGTCGCTGGCACGGTAGGCGAAAAGATTAGTTGGCACTGGGGCTTTTTAACCGCCTGCATCGGCATGTGTCTCGGTCTTTGCGTATACTCGTTCCTTCGTCCAAAGTTCCTCGGTTCAATCGGTCTTAAAGTTCATTCTTCTGAAAAATCGGACGATAAGAAATCTGAAAATGTTACAGAGTCTACTCCAAAGCAAGCTCCTACTAAGCTTTCACGTGTTGAAATAGATCGAGTAGCTGTAATTCTGACGTTGACGTTTTTCTGCATTGCATTTTGGTCCGTGTTTGAACAAGCCGGAACGTCTTTGAATATTTTTGCCAATAAGGAAACGAATCGCCAAGTTCCTAGTAGCATCGGAAGTAGTTTTCCTGGATTCATTCCCAATCAAGCTGATTTAGACGCTAAAATAGCTAAGCGTTCTCTTGACCGAAGCCTTTACGAACTTGATTCATGCATCGAAAAATTTGCAAATGACATTGATTCTGTTCAAGACGCGACCCTTCGAGAAGCGCTGTGGCC
>CAVGEG010000126.1:1233-7062 GCA_963628165.1 Paratractidigestivibacter sp.
TCGCTTCCAAGGACTTTTCTGGGGCTAAAGACGTGATTACTGCATATCCTTTTTCTGAAAAGGAAAGCGCCGACGCACTCGTAGCGTTGGTTAATAATCTGGAAAATTCATACAATACCTCCTTGTCCTTCAAAGACCACGCTGACGCCGCACGCGCCCATGCGGGATTAGAGAAACTCGCGCTGGACGTAGAAAATTTTGACGCGGCTCTTGAAGAAGGTAGGAGTGAAGGCGTTGCCGTCCAAGAGGAAGTTGAAGAACGGTTGGCCCAGATGATGAATCAGACGGGCAACGTTCAACTCAACGAAAATTCCCTTCGTTTGAGTTTGCAAAATGACGTTATCTCAATGCGCCAAAATCAGTTCCTTCTTGCGGAACAAAACCATATAGCTCCTAAAGACCTTATCTACACTTTCCCTACAACTTGGTATCAGTCAGTTAACCCGCTCGCTGTCGTCTTGCTGGCCCCGTTGTTTGGAATGATGTGGGGATTCTTGCGTCGTCGTGGGTTAGAACCTTCGACTCCCGTAAAATTCGGAATTGGCTTAATCCTGCTTTCAATCGCTTTTTCCATTTTGATTCCTGGAGCTATTCAAGCTCAGGAAACCCAGGGACATGCGTCTGCCTATTGGTTGTTAGGCACTTATGTGCTCTGCACCCTAGGCGAACTTTGCCTATCTCCTGTTGGATTGTCCATGGTTTCAAGACTGGCTCCGGAACGATACGCTTCTTTGCTGATGGGTATTTGGTTCCTGTCGTCTGCGATTGCCGGTTATCTATCTGGAAAATTAGCGGCGGTGTTTGGTTCAAGCGACGGCGCATCCGGTCGAGTTGCCTTCTTCTTTGGGGAAAAAGGCGGTCTAGCCGACTACTTCTTGATTATGACACTTGTGCCGTTAATTGCAGGTTTAATCGTATTTTTCCTATCACCCAAGCTTCGTAAAATGATGCACGAGGATGAGAGTACGCCCAATGCGTGAGTCGTCTTTCTAGATCATTAAGTTCGAGACGTACATCCTATTCATGATGTACGTCTCTTATTTTCAACATATAATCTAAGGATGTATAAAACAAAGCGACTGAGTCTCGCAACATCCTTTCAAGTTGTTCGTAATCATTTAGTAATTCTATCCGCCATGCGTAAGGCTAGCGCATTGAATTACTGAGAGATTAACGTTTGAAAACAGAAAACCTTTATTGGTTCAATTTTTCGATGAGGAGACGCCTCGGTATGAGCATAGCAAACCGCAATAAGGCAATAGAAGCCGCCGCACAGCACTTTATTCATGTGCAAAATATTCCAGACGACGGGGACGCTCCCATTGATTATTACGGTAAAGACGTTTTCAACGCGAGCGCGATTCGTAAATACCTTTCACGAGGAGCGGCGGAAAAGTTATTGGCGACGATTCAGGATGGCGCCAAACTTGATCCAACAGTTGCCGGCGACGTTGCTCATGCGATGAAAGATTGGGCGATTTCTAGAGGCGCTACCCACTTTACGCATTGGTTTCAGCCAATGACAGGAGGAACGGCGGAAAAGCATGACGCCTTTCTAGATCTCAATGAGCAGGGAGAGGCCATTATGACCTTTTCCGGTAAAAATTTGGTGAAGAGCGAACCTGACGCTTCTAGTTTTCCCTCTGGAGGATTGCGTTGTACATTTGAGGCGCGGGGCTACACTGCTTGGGATCCTACGAGTCCAGCTTTTGTCAAGCGAAATCCCAGAGGCGCTACTCTGTGCATTCCATCAATTTTTTGTTCTTATACGGGCGAAGTTCTGGACAAGAAAATACCTTTGTTGAGATCTATTCAAGCGTTGAAGAAATCTATCGCGAGAGTTATGTCGTATTTTCAGCCGCCACAAGAACATGTGACGATTACCTTAGGGGCTGAACAAGAGTATTTCTTAATTGACAGGGCTTTTTATTTACAGCGTCCTGATCTTATTCAGACTGGAAGAACTTTATGCGGTTCTCCTCCTGCCAGACATCAACAGCTAGAAGATCATTACTTTGGAGCGATTAAACCACGGGTTTTGAACTTCATGGCGGAGGTTGAAGAAGAATTGTGGCGTCTGGGGATCCCTGCTAAAACCCGTCACAATGAAGTCGCTCCTGCGCAGTTCGAGCTGGCGCCAACTTTTGAGGAACTCAATCTTGCAGTGGATCACAATATGTTGACCATGGAGATCCTGCGACGCGTAGCTGAGAGTAACGGGCTAGTTTGCTTGCTTCATGAAAAACCTTTTGCTGGAGTTAACGGTTCCGGCAAACACAACAACTGGTCCGTAATGTACGGGAACAAGAATTTACTTGATCCAGGATCAGATCCTCGAAATAATCAGACGTTTTTGACATTCTTAACGGCGATACTTCGGGCTGTAGACTTGCATAGCGATTTATTGAGATGCGCGACAGTAACCGCTGGAAATGATCATCGACTTGGCGCCAATGAGGCTCCTCCCGCGATTATTTCTGTGTATTTAGGAGAACGACTTACTGAAACCCTCCAGCAGGTTGAGACCGGAGTGTTTGAGGAGTATCGAACTAAAGCGCGTCAGGTTAAAGTTGGGGTTGCCACCACGCCCAATTTTGAAGGTGATGATTCGGATCGAAACAGGACGAGTCCATTTGCTTTCACGGGTAATAAATTTGAGTTTAGAGCGTGTGGTTCCAGTCAATCTTGCTCTGAGTTTAATACGTATCTTAATGTTGCAGTCGCTGAATCCCTGGATTATATTTCCAACCAGCTCGAATCATTTAAAGATTCAGAGACATTCGGCGAGCGTCTCCAACTCCTACTAGCAGACCTCCTGAGAAAACACAAGAGAATTGTTTATAACGGCAACAATTATAGTCAAAGCTGGCTTGAAGAGGCCAAGCGAAGAGGTCTACCCAACCTAAGCACCGCGTTAAAGGCTTTGACCCCGTTGTTAAATACTAACAATCATAAGTTGATGGAACGTTATGGTGTTTTTTCATCTATAGAGATGGAATCTCGATATGAGATATACTCCGAAGAATATTTGAGGAAAATTCAAATAGAAGGCGAAGTCCTCTGTGAAATTGCACACAATATGATTTTGCCCGTTGCGCTCGAATCATACAACAATTGTTTGAATTCCATTTCTCAAGCTCAACAGGCTGGAATTGATTCTGGCAGTTATTGTTTACGCGAGTTGGCCGACGTGATTGGTAAAAACGTAGACGCGCTGTTTGATTTTGTAGAGAAATTATCTTCTTTTGATAAGATCGATATCGATAACTGTCAAACCTATGTTCACATGACAAACTCTCTCCGACAGGTTATAGATTCCCTAGAAGAATACGTCGACGACCGTAAATGGCCGTTGCCTAAGTATCGCGAGATGCTCTTTGTCCTCTAATTGGATTGAAATTGAAACGGCTTTTGTTTTTCAACATTATTCGAAAAACAAAAGCCGTTTTTCATTTTTATGACTAACAGCACACACCTTATTCCCTCCCTCTTACGGGGAATCATTAGTATGACTTTCTTCTTCTTGGATGGCGTTACGTTCTTGGAGAATTTCGTACCGCCATCGTGAGGATTCCTCATATTTTTCCAGTTCCGTTAAAGCTTTTTGAGCCTCGGAATACCGTTTTAAATGTCGCAAAAGAGTCGCCAAAAAGAGTCGCGCTTCTACATCGCCGGGATTGCGTTTTAGGATATTTTTTATACAGCATTCCGTTTCAAACCAATTACCATGAAGGTATTGAGTTTGAGCTTCTAGAAAAGCTTCGCCTTTTTCATCATACTTTTTCGTTTGCGTGTAGCTATGCAAATCTTTATAGGAACAAATTGACAATACAATCCAAGTTAAAGCAAAGAAAAACCAGTAATATTGTTTGATAAAATGTGGCGGAAAATCGGTCCAGTAACAGTGTGAAAACAAAGTTGCAAGAAGGGGCATGCTAAAAGCAAGAGATATAAAGAGTTGCTTCCAGCGTCCATAGGCTATTACACCATAGGCTCCAGGCCACAAAAATAATATATTTTTTGTAGTTATTTTCATACCTATCATTCCGATTAATAATACACAAACCGGCGAAAAGAACGCCAAGACGGTATTACGGGGGTATAATAAGAAACAAACCAAGTCCTGTCAACAAGGGAAGTCGGTTGAAATTTAGAGAGATCAAAGATGGCTTATGAAATTCTTTCGTTAAAAAAAGACGATTACCTCAAAGTATTAAAGCGAACAGCGGACGGATTACTGGATGGAGATATTGCTGTTCTTCCTACTGAAACAGTCTATGGCTTAGGTGTTCTAGCTTCGAATGAAACTGCGGTTGAACGTCTTTGTGCTGAAAAAAATCGTCGTATTGGTCACGCTTTGCCGTTAGCAATTTCGGGGTTATCTATGTTGCTTGACTATGTGCCTAACATTCCCGACGTCGCTAAGCGTTTTGCTAAGAAATTTTGGCCTGGCCCTTTGACGATTGTAATCGATTTAAACCACAACGAAGGCAAGTTCTCAAATTGGTCTAAAACAGTTAAGGACTGGGTTTTTCCTGTAAATATGTGCGGATTTCGCGCTCCAGATAACAAATTCCTACTCGACCTCATTAATTATATCAACGAACCTTTGATACTAACGAGCGCTAATATATCTGGAGAAGTTCCTTCTACGTCAATTGACAGCGCTATTCGTTCACTTCACCAACACGCTGATCTTTTTATCGACGGAGGTTCCTGTCAAATAGGAAGTCCTTCGACAGTCGTTAAGGTTATCGGAAACGATTTTACTATCTTACGTTCGGGAAACGTAACGCAAGAAATGTTAACTCTAACGCTTCAGGAATAGAAGGTAACTATTAATCAATTCTTTATGACTACCCACTTCTATTTGTATGCGCTTGTGATCTGGTTTACCGAGAGTCTACTCCATTTAAAAATCCTATAGCGCCAATCTCCCGGAACCTCCGACGCCTTCAGAGATTATCCCCAAACTCTCTCTAAAGGTAATTTTTCGTATTTTAAAAGAAAGTAGTCTCCCGATTTTACACGCCTGTCAAATTCTGAAAGGGGAACTTCCACCAGATACCTAAACTAGGAAAGAAGATTCAAGTGGCATTGATAAAATGCCGATTTCCATCAAGTCGAAATGTCCCTCGCTAAATAGGGGGATCCACTTGAGTCGGTGTAATGCAACCTTATTAATAGAGGTTTAAACAGACATGCTTGCAAAGCTTACCGGGGTTTCTCCCGTTATAGGTTCCACCCCGTTATTAAAAATTGAGTTACTTTGGCGAGGCCAACCGAGAAGCATATATGCCAAGGCTGAATATCTCAATCTCACAGGCTCTATCAAAGACAGAATGGCATTGCACATTCTTCGTAAAGGCATACTGTCTGGTCAGATCAAACCGGGTACACGAATCGCGGAAGCAACAAGTGGCAATACAGGGGTTTCTTTTGCAGCCTTGGGAAGTTTAATCGGTTGCAAGGTCGAAATATTCCTTCCAGACTGGATGTCCATAGAACGAATAAATTTAATGAAAGCGTATGGAGCGGAAGTGCATCTAGTCTCCAAGGAACAAGGAGGATTTAAGGGCTCAATAGAGTTGGCTGAAAAGGCGAAAAGAGAAGATCCTGAACACGTCTTTTTACCGCGTCAATTTGATAATATTGATAACGTTGAAGCACATTTTCTTTCAACAGGGCCGGAGATTGTCGAGCAATTAACTAGAGAAGGCAAATCTCCTGATATTTTCGTGGCAGGGGTCGGTACCGGCGGTACAGTAATGGGATGTGGTCGTTATATCAAGCAAGTCCATCCCCAAGCCCATATACACCCTCTTGATC
>CAVGEG010000127.1:0-6970 GCA_963628165.1 Paratractidigestivibacter sp.
CTCCCAAGCTTCTGAAACTCGGCCTCGATCTTGCGCGCCGCTGCATCGCGCCGATCGGTCAAACTCTCGACGGGATGATCCCCGCGGGGGTTCGCGACGCGATCGGTTCGCGTTTGACGACCGTTTTCGTTCTCGCCCCCGACGCGCAGGAGCGTCTCAAGAGCTTCGAGAACGCGAAGGCGGAAGGCGTCCGCGCGTTGACGTCCAAACAGCGTTACGTTCTCGACGAGTTGCGCCGCTGCGCGGAACCGCCGACCCTCGCGGAGCTCTCGCGCCAGGCGAAATGCTCCTCCGCGCCGATACTCACCCTCAAAAAGCTCGGACTCGTGGCGACGAAACGCGTGAAGCGCACGAGTCGCTTTTACGACGAACTCGCCGCCGCGCAAAAGATCGAGCCTAAGACCCTTCCTCACGAGCTCAACCCCGACCAGCGTCGCGCTCTTGACGCGATCCTCGGCGCCCTTAAGGAATCTAGATCCGAAACTTTTCTACTTCACGGCGTCACCGGAAGCGGCAAAACGGAAGTCTATATCGACGCGATCGAAGAAGTCGTCTCGTACGGCAAACAGGCGATCGTCCTTGTTCCGGAGATCAGTTTGACGCCGCAGACAGTTCAACGCTTCAGAGCGCGACTCGGGGATATCGCCGTTTTGCACAGTCGTCTGACCGACCTTGAACGCAAACTCGAATGGGAGAAGATCGAGCAGGGGAAGGCGCAAGTCGTCGTCGGCGCGCGCAGCGCGATCTTCGCGCCCTGTTCGCGCTTGGGGCTGATCGTTATCGACGAAGAGCACGAGACGTCCTTCAAACAAGACGTGGCGCCGCGGTATCACGCCCGAGTCGTCGCGCAGATGCGCGCGCAGAATGAAAACGCGATCCTCGTCCTCGGCTCCGCCACCCCGTCGCTGGAGAGCTGGCGCAACGCGAAGGCGGGACGATACACTCTCCTCGAACTTCCCAACCGCGTGAGAAATCTCCCGCAACCGCCGGTCTATATCGTCGACATGCGCGATCGCGGCGCGACGGGGTTCACGCACGGGTCGATGTGCCAGCGTTTGCGTCGCGAGATCGAACTTGCGCTCGACTCGGATCCGACGAATCAGGTCGTCCTCCTTCTGAATCGACGCGGATACTCCACGCATATCCAGTGCCCGTCGTGTGGAGAGACGCTCAAATGCCCCGACTGCGACGTCGCGTTGACGCACCACATTACGCAACAGATCGCCATTTGCCACTACTGCGATTATCAGATTCCCGCGCCGAAAAAGTGTCCTTATTGCGGTTTTGCGGGGATCAAATACGGCGGCGTGGGGACGCAGCGTCTCGAGCAGGAATTCGCCGCGAATTTTCCCAACGCGCCGATTTTGCGAATGGACTCCGACACGACGCAGGCGAAGGACGCGCACGAACGCGGTCTCGAGGCGTTCCGACGCGGCGAATATCGCGTATTGCTGGGGACGCAAATGATCGCCAAGGGGCTCGATTTCCCGAACGTCGTTCTCGTCGGGATCGTCAACGCCGACGCCGCGCTTCACCTTCCCGACTTCCGCGCCCCCGAGCGCACCTTCAATCTGATCCTGCAAGCGTCGGGCCGCGCCGGACGCGGGGACAAAGAGGGGAAGGTCGTCGTCCAGACGTATAAGCCCGACGATCCGGTGATTCTCGACGCGATGCGCGGGGACTACGTCGGTTTTGCGTCGCGGGAATTGGCGGCGCGTCGCGCGATCGGTCTGCCCCCCTTTACGTCGGCTATCCGCTTTGTCGTGCGCGGCCCAGACGAGAGGGAGACGCTCGATTTTGCGCGTCAACTCCGCGCCGCGCTCTTCGAAGCGCTGCGCGAGGTCAATATCGAACATGGATACGATCCTAAGAATCAGCCCGCCGCGACCTCCGAAGAGGTCAAGGCGACGCGCGACGCGATGGGACGCAACGTCGTTTCTTTGACGCCGCGCAATCCGAAGCCGCGCGCCCCCCTCATGGGACGGCTTGTCGGCCCCGCGCCGTGTCCGTTTCCGAAACTGCGCGGGAATTTTCGGTTTCATTTGCAGCTTTACGGGGCTCCCGGCCCCTTGCTTCGCGAAGCGGCGCGCCGAGTCGCGTTGGGTAAGCTTAAGCAGCCGTCGTCGGTGCAGTGGATCGTCGACGTCGACCCAATCGACGCGTTATAGCGCGCAGTCAACGCGCCCTTCGCCCCTATACGCTTGATTTTGGAATTTAAGGAGTCATGACGACATGAGCACGATGATTCGTCCTTTAGCGCTGATGTGCGCGTTTATCGTCGGGTGGTTTTTCCCGCAAGGAAGCGCTTTCCTGTGGTCCATCCCGTGGTTTGTGCGCTATATGATTTTTATGACGTTCTTGGGGTTGAACGTCCATAAAATGAAGTTGCGTCGCAGTCATTTCTTGATCTTGATCTTCAATATCGCGATCGGAATGGGAGCTTGCGAACTCTTCAAGTGTCTGGATCAACCGACCCTTGCCGCCGCGGCGTTCTTCATCGGCCTTGCCCCGACGGCGACCGCCGCGCCCGCGATCGCGTCCTTCTTGCGTCGCGAAGTCGAGTACGTCGTCACGGGAATGCTCCTTACGACGGGTGGAATCGCGATCGCGCTTCCGGCGCTTTTGCCGATTTCCGTCGGCGTGGAGACGGTGGACGGCTCTTTCTGGACGGCGTTTACGCACGTGGCGTTACGCGTTCTTTCGACGATAGTCGCGCCGATCGCCGCCGCGCGATTGCTCCGCTTGATCTATCCGAACGCGTCGACATGGACGAAAAAGTGCAAGAGCGCCACGTTCTATGCGTGGGTTCTCATGGTCACCGTCCTTTCCTGCGGCGCGTCCGAATTCATTCATAATCCCGCAAACGACGTGAAGACGACCGTCCTTCTCGAAATGCTTGCCCTGTCTCTCGGAATTTGCGTTTGCAACTTCGTTTTGGGATATTTTCTCGGCGAAAAACATTATCGTCAAGAATCGAGCCAGACCCTTGGACAGAAAAACACGGGGCTTATGGTCTATTTCGCGATGCTCTATTCGAATCCTCTCGTCGCGCTGGGGCCGACCCTCTACGTGCTTTGGCACAACACATGGAACGCGCTACAGTTAGAGTGGCAAGCGATTAAAGACGCGCGTATCGTGCATGAAGAAAAAAAGTTGCATTCAAAGTGAAATTAGGAAGGTAGCATGGGGAACGAGACGTTGGCGCTTGAAGAGCGCGTGAGACGATTGGAAGCGCAGGTCAAGACTCTCTTGGCGCGTTGTGACGACGACGAACGTTTTCGCGTCGGATACGGATGCGATCTGCACCGCTTTACGGAAGGATCCTCTCTCCGCTTGGGGGGAATTGTGATCCCGTATTGTCAATCTCTTTTGGGCCATTCTGACGCGGACGCTCTTTTGCACGCGATCGCGGACGCGATCCTTGGCGCGGCGGGCGTCGGCGATATCGGCGAGCTCTTTCCCGACACGGCGGAAGAGAATCGCGACCGCGACTCCGCGGAGATTCTGATGATCTGCGTCGAAGAGGCGCTCAAGCGCGGGTGGCGCGTCGTGAATCTCGACTGCGTCGTCTGCGCGCAGCGTCCGAAGCTCGGCCCTTTGAAGAAGGCGATGCGCGCGCGAATCGCCGCGATTTTGGACGTCCCCGAGGATCGCGTCAACGTCAAGGCGAAGACGGGTGAACACGTCGGCCCGGTCGGACGTCTTGAAGCGATCGAGACGTTCGCGACGGTTCTTATGACGCGCGTCGAGCGCGAGGAGGAACGCGAGGTATGAGTCAAGACCGCGCCGCGCTTCCTTCCGAAGAAGAAGTGCGCTTTAAGCCTGGGCCGTTGACCGTTTATCGCCGTCGCGCGATGGGATCCGATTTCGAGGTCGCCGTGAATGAAAGCGGCGACGCCGACCGCGAGTCCTTCGCCGCCGCCGCCGCGTTGGCCGCGCTTGACGAAGTCGACCGCGTCGAGGATATTCTTTCCGTCTTTCGTCCGCATTCGACGATAAGTCGGCTCAATCTTCTTGCGCCGGAGATGGACGTTCGGGTCGACGACGAACTTTGGGGATGGCTCGAAACGTCGTTGCGTCTTGGAAACGAGACGGAGGGCGCGTTTGACGTCGCTTGCGCGCCGCTATGGCGGGCGTGGGGGTTCGCGAAACGCGACGGGGAGTTCCCTTCGAAGGAGAAGCTCGACGCCGCGACGCGTCTCTCAGGAGCGTGTCATTTGCGACTCGATCCAGACGCGCGGAGCGTCGCTTTTGACGAATCGGGCGTCGAATTGAATTTCGGCGCGATCGGCAAAGGGATCGCGCTCGATTGCGCGGCGACGATCCTTGAAAACGAAGGGCTCGGCTCCTTCCTTCTCCAAGGGGGCAAGAGCGGCGTTATCGCTCGCGGCGGGCGAAAGAACGACTTTTCTTTCGAGACGTCGGCGTTGATTCGCGGCGCGTCGACCCTTGCGCCGCCGCAAGAGGAAGAGGACGAAATCGACGAAGAGAGCGGGTTGCGCCGACGTCGACGCGGGTCGACGCGAAAAGACGCGCAAATCGCCGTCGACGCGCTCCTCCCTGATTTTGGCGACGACGCGTTTTTCGAGCTTCCTGCAAACGAGCCCGTCGGGTGGACGATCGGCGTTTCGCACCCGTTGCAGCCAGATCGCCGCCTTGCGGAACTCTGGTTGCGCGACAAAGCGCTAGCGACGTCGGGGTCGACTTGGCAGTTCTTCCGCAGCGGGGGAAAGAGGTATTCGCATATCATCGATCCTCGCACGGGGTATCCCAGTTTCGGCGTGTTGTCGACGACGGTTTTGGCTCCGACGGCGACGGAAGCGGACGCGCTTTCGACGGCTTTTTTCGTCGCGGGAGCGTCGTTTGCGGAGCGATTCTGCGCGAAGAGAAAGGACGTGGCGGCGTTCCTCGTGCTAGAGAAGGGGGAGGGCGGGGGATACGACCTCGCGTCCTTTAATTTCGAGCCGGGGACGTTACGCCTTGTCGACGCGCGTTGACGCGTTTCTGAAAATGAAGAAGCCCGATTCTTTGACGGAATCGGGCTTCTTTTGAGGCGCAGTCGTTTAGTTCAAAGGGCGTTTTTGCCGGTCTTCTTATCGGTCTTAGCGTCGGCTTCTTTGGCTCCCTTCTTGGCGGCGTCGGCTTCTTTGGTCGTTTTCTTAGCGACAGACTTCTTCGTCGACGCTTTCTTAGCCTTAGCGGCACGGCGAGCGTCGAGCGTGCTTCTCATGAGCTTGCTGGGCTTAAAGACGACGGTATCATGCTCTTCAACCTGCACTTCTTCGCCGGAGCGAGGGTTGTGAGCCTTTCTCGCCGCGCGCGTCTGGACGCTAAAAACGCCAAAACCGCGGAGTTCAACGCGACCGTGCTTGACGAGCAACTTGGAGATTGCGTCAAAGGTCGCTTGGACAGCCGCCTGTGAATCAACGAGACTGAGCTGCGTCGCGGTGTAAACGTGTCTGGCAATTTCTTTTTTAGTCACTGGTACTCTCCCCTAACATTCCGCGCGTTAGATTCATGGAAAACTTGGCCCTTTTCTATGAATTTTGATCCTGCTATTAAATATTTGTTGTAAGTGTTATCGTTATAATTATTTTATTTAACGCAACGCTTGGAACGATGACTTATGTACGGAATATATGATGAAGGATCTTATGATGCGAAAATCTACTAATATCCTAAGTTATGTATGAATATGTACGGCTTCCACTCTAACAGGCCATTCTAAAGTGGATATAACTGACGTCAAGTATGCGACTACAACGAACGAGGTTAGAGAAGATTTCTATTTCCTACGTATGTAAAAATGTATATATTTATGGAGGACAATGTTCTAAAAGTGTCGCAATATTATTTTTGGGCAATACTTTACAAGGTTTTTTGGCTTATCATTTTCTTTTAAATTTTTGTACAAGAATTCGTTTCATGCCTGAATGCGGATATGGAGACTGGACGATAAAGAAAACGCGCGACTCTACGGAGAGCGCACGTTTGAGTTACGCTAAGTTAGTTGGCTTATCGTCTCAGAAGCCGATTGTTTGCATCCAGGCGTAGACGCGGTTGAGCCAGTCGCCGACGTGGTTGTCGGTCGGGTTGCCGCCGAAGCCGTGATTGACCTTCGCGTAGACGTGCATTTCCGCGGGGATGTTCATCGTGCGAAGCTTCTTGTAAACGAAGACGGAGCCCATAGGGGAGTAGACGTCGTCGTCGCCGTGGATCAAGCACATGGGGGGCGTCTTTTCGTCGAAGGCGAAGTCTTTGACCATCTCGGAGTTGTTCCCTTTTCCGGTATTTGGTCCGTCGGCGCCGTCTTCAAGAACGTAGGCGGGGTAAACGGGAGCGGCGAAATTGACGTTGCAAGGGATCTTGTCGACGTCGTCGATGGGATCGTAGGAGTTGGTAAGGCTTGTCGTCGAGGACATGAGCGTCAAGTGTCCGCCCGCGGAGAATCCCATAATGCCGATCTTGTCAGGATTAATGCCAATTTCTTTCGCGTGAGAGCGTACGACGCGAATCGTGCGTTGCGCGTCCTGCCATGCGGCCATGTGCTTGGGAAGGCCTTCGCGACGCGGAACGCGATACTTCAAGACGACGACCGTAATTCCCTTCGAATTGAAATATTGCGCGATTTTGACGCCTTCGTGATCGTAAGCGAGACCTTGATACGCGCCGCCGGGGCAGACGATCATGCACGTGTCGCTCGTTTTCGTTTCAGGTTGCCAAATTTCATAGGTCGGTTTGACCGCGTCGGCTTTTTCACCCGGCGCGACGTCCGGCCAAACGTTATAAACGGCGGGCTCGGCGGCTTGACCGATTCCGCAGGCCGCGACGACGACCGCGAACGCGAGGGTCAACGCTACGAAAAGATTGCGTTTCATGGGAATTCTCCTAAGGTTAAGTGTGACGAACGACGTCGACGCGACGTCGGCGTACGATTTCTTCCAGTATATCAAATTGTCGTCTATTGTTC
>CAVGEG010000128.1:0-6663 GCA_963628165.1 Paratractidigestivibacter sp.
CAAGTATTGACGACGTCGACGTCACGAAGTGGGAAGAATACGATTTCACGCCTCTTCCGTCTTCGCCGTTCGCGACGGGCGCGACGACGGCCAAAGGGCTCTATGACCTTAACGGCAATCTCAGAGGTTGCAAAGCAATCGACGAAAACGACGAAGAAACAACTTCATATGCTCTTGGGGCGTATGAAGTTGTCAACGCCGATTATCGATACGTTGGCGGCGGCGATACCGCCAACTTCCTAGACGCGGCCAATTGGGTTGATTCTGAAGGAATAACGCCTGAAAGTATAACCCTTGAGTCTAATAGCTTTTATCTGCCGCCTGGAGTCTATAAGTTCAACGAAGCCCCTATAGACGTAGACGAAGTGATTGTCGCAGGGAATGCGTCTGTTACGTTCTTAGGGGGGGGAGATAGGTCTACGTCGATTATCCTTGGTCAAAATTCAGAACTTGTTACCGACGTTGTCTATGACAAGATAACCTTCGGGGACGGCGCGACTGGTTCTAACGGGATATATATGGCGTATGCGATTGAGTTGAATCCATATGCGACTCTAACGGTAACGGAATCCGTCGAACGCAACGCTCTTATTATGAGAGAACACTCGAAACTCTATTTTGACGGGACGGAATTGACGCTTATAACGCCTCTAGCCCATTATGAAGAGGGGACAGTTCTCGAGTCTATCAATTATGAAAGAGCTTATATCGCAACGTTGCCTGATCTAACGCAAGGGACGCAGTATCCGATGTTTACCAACGTCGTTCCTTGTTTTTATGGCGGCGGCGTTACAACACCTATGCGCGGATTCTCTATCAACTGCTCGGCAACGTTTTCTTGGAAACAACTTAATCCGGACGTACCTGTTTGCATAGAGTTTCGTAAAAGTGAAGAAGAAGATTGGATTCTTTTAAAGGCTCAATATCCAGAACAAAATATTTCCGTTGTTCTTGGCCCCGACGAATCCGCGTCGTTACGTATCTATGACGGTGAAAATTTTTATACAATTTTTGCTGTTCCTATCTCAAGCTACAACGAATTAAGCGGCAACGTCGATATTGGTTATATAAAGGTCACAACGGAGATAGGTTACATTACGTGAGAAATACTAATGCTTAACGTTACTGTAGACGTAAAAGATTCTCCGAAATTCTACGTTGGGTTTCGAGACATCTACGGAGAGACTCTCCGCATTCCCACAAGCGATATAATCGAGATTAAATACTCGATTGCTAAGCTTGTCAGTGGTCAGGCTTATCCTATTGAGGCTTACCGCGACGTTGAGATTCCGTCGACCTGTTGGCACGAGGAACCAGCGTCTTACCCAGCTACCATTCAAGGCGTAGGGGCAAGTTCGAAGGATAGCGGATACAACCTTGAAGTGCTTCCTTATAGGAACGTCAACGGGGAATGGGAGAGTCCTTTCTCCGAAATCAACACAGCGTATCAGGTGACTTTTACCGTCGCCTATTTTATGGAAGACTCCGCTCTTGAAGGGTCGGCGCTCTTTCGACGCAATATTTCAGTTAAGGTCACCACAAGCGCGGGTTAGTAATGGAACTTGACGGATTCAATTCTGAGTCCCAAATGCAGGATTTAGCGGCTATTGTCGAAGAAGTATCTAAAAAGGTACGACAGTCGTTAAGAGAAGCGTCGGCAGATAAACGCATTGAACTCGCCGAAACGCCTATCCCGCATATTGCGACGTTTCAAGGCTTTGCCAATACTCTCGCCAAAACCTACTGGACAACGGATGAAGCGATCAAAGCCGCGTGGGAAAACGCGCGGTTTATGAAGAACGACCTTGCCGTTATGGAGTGTATCGAAATGCGTAGACGTTCCGTCGCGCTCCTAGAATGGCGTATCGTTCCTGAAGACCCTTCAAATGAAGAACAGCGCCGCGCGGCGCGTACCGTTGAACGTATCATCAAACGCACACCAAGATTCATGCAATTCCGCGAGAATCTTCTTTATGCGCTTTGGTATGGGAAGTACGGGATTCAGATGCAATGGGGGCAAACCCTGATTGATGGAACTCCGTACTTCTATATTTTTAACTGGATACCTGTCAATGGCGACAAAATCGTCTACAAGGCCATGGAAGGCGCTCCATACGAAAAAGACAGAGTCGGTATTCGTATCGGATACAACATGGTGGAACTCAATGAGTCGTATGAAGGACAAATCAGACCAACTGATAGAGGCATGGCCTACTTCTTAACCGACGATCAGCGTGATCGTTTCATTGTCCATCGTCACATGGTGGAAGACGGCGATTACGACGACCCATACTCCGGCGGTAGTATCTTCGGCGTAGGGATACGTTCAAGAATCTATTGGACGTGGTATCTCATGAAAGAAACCTTGGCGTGGCTCATGGAATACATCGAGCGTTCCGCGACTGGTTTTGAAATTTGGTACTATCCCGCTGGCAATGAGAAAGCGCGTGAAGCTATTAAAAGAGCCGCTGAAGATCGCGTTGGACACAGTGGAAATATCGTCCTTGTTCCTCAGATGGAAGGGCAGAGCGGCCCGTCATATCAGATGCAACGTATCGAGCCGTCTATGGCAGGCGCAGAAGTCTGTATGAACGTCGTAAAAGAGTTCTTTCAACATCAGATTAAGCGCTATATCCTAGGACAAACTCTAACAACTGAAACGGCGGGTACGGGACTCGGTTCCAACCTTGCGACAATTCATCTTGAGACGTACTTGCAGATTCTCAAGTACGACGCGGTCAATTTGGAAGAAACGCTCACTCGAGAGTTGGTGAATAAAGTCCGAAAGTTCAACTTCCCTGATCTCGAGGAAGGGAGTCTCTTATTCCATATCGAAACGGATGAAATCGACCATCAAGACCGTCTTTCTTCAATCCGAACGCTTTACGATATGGGCGCTCCAATCTCTCAAGAACAGGCTCTTTCAGCGGCTGGTATGACGGCCCCTAAGGACGACGAGCCGATTCTAATCAATCCGGCGATTGAGAGTTTTAAACAGCAAGCGGCTGAAGGAAAGTCTACTGGTAACCAACAAGTTCCTTTAGGCCCCGGAAACGGCGACATACAGGCTTTAATGCAAGGACTACAAGATGGCGGAAATACTAATACTGGAAACGACCCTACCTCAGACCCAGGCCCTGAAGACGTTGGACAACCCGACGCAGGCGGATTCTCTCTCGGATGAGAATCTTCCGGAAGCGTCGACGACCGACCCTTCGCGCATTCTCAATTCGAACGATTATGAAATCTATGAGAACGTCCCTGTTTTTGTAGAGCATACCCGCGTTTTGAAGTCGGGAAGGGAACTCCAGTTTGGTCGACCTGAACTCGAGCTATTAGCCGCGCGTTCTAACCGTCGAATTGAAGAGACTGGCGATTTTGTACCTGTTGTCGTAGGTCATACGAATTCAGACCCTAAAGGGCCTGACCCTCCTAAGATAGGTTGGGCGGGGCCTTTTAGAGTTGGATGGCTAACTAAAGACCATAACAAGTACGCTATCCTTGCAGACTTCCGCATCGATAAAGACAAGACGGAACTTCTGAACAAATACCCGCGTCGTAGCGCGGAGCTTTGGGCGGAAGAACGCTATGAGGATATGTACATTGACCCGATTTCACTTTTAGGCGCGGACACTCCGTGGAGCGATATGGGCGTTTTATATAACAGAGACGGCGACCCTAGCCGTGAAAAGATATTCTATTCAATCCAACCGCAAGTGCCAGGAGCATACGGAACCGGTGTGCCAAAACCTGTTTGTTCTGGTTCAAAGGGAAAGTGCGGCGATAAAGAGAAATATTCGATGGAAGAGGGTGAAGATGGAACTGGAGCTCTTTCTAAAGATCAAAAGCAAGTCGCTCAATCGATTATTAGCGCGATCTTTGAATCACCAGAATTTCAGTTCCTGCGGCGACAGATGTCGAAGAAGTCGGACGAAGACTTAGGCGATGATTCTCAACATCGAATGGAACAACAACCTGACGCAACGCCTGCGCCGATTGTTGGAGCCGACGACGCTGGAATGCAAGACGGCCAAACAGAATTATCTGAAGAACCTTTCGATCAATCTGAAAGTTCCTTAAGTGGGAACCCAGACGACGTTGCGGGCGATTCTTCCGTAGAGGATGAAGAACCGGACTCTCCGATCGATTCTGCTGACACAGACGAGTTGTCAGAAGAATCTCAAGGCGACGGAGGAGCCGACGAATCCTTTTCCGGGAACGGGGGGACGCCCGCAACGTCTATGGGAACTTCAGAGGAAGCAGACTATTCCGCGGACGGCGACGCTCAAGACGCGGGCGAAGTCGATTATTCCGCAGAGGGCGGCGAAATGGACGCTGGCGGCGGCGACGTAGGCGGAGAAGTCGACTATGCCGCCGATAGCGACTCCGAAGACGGCAACTCAGAAGACGACGACGATTTATTTTCCCTTAGCGACGACGACGCAAATGTCGCAGACAATGATTACACCGACACGGAAAATGACGGTGTAAGCGAAAACGACGTCGGTGTAAACCCCGACGTCGACTCAGAAGACGACGAAGATGATCTTGACTTCGACTTTCCTTCCGAAGGTTTGAACGGATTAGGGAATGAAGAGGATTCAGACGACGACGTTGACGACGAAGAAGAAGACGAGGACTATGAAACCGACGACGAATTGGACGACTCGGAAGAAAGTTCTTTAGACAACGACTCTGACGAAGGAGACGATATTATGACTTTAAAAGACAAAGTCGCCGAACTTGAGTACAAGATCATGCGACTTCAAAAAGCGTTCGACTACACAACGAACAAAGTAGTCTCCCGCGAACGCTATTCTAAATTGCAAGACCTACGTAGGCAATACGTGTTTGACGAAAAGTCTGAGCGTGAAAAGTGTCGTTACTCAAAGATGACTGACGCTCAGTTTGCGGCTCGGTGTAAAGAGATTGCGTCAAATTATAGGCCCGTTCCAACTAATATCAAAGTTCCTTCGTGGCTTGTAGAATCCGCTCCTACTGGCGGCGAGCGCCCTGGCGCCGTTCAATACTCGAAAGAACGCGCGGCGGATATCGAATCTCGCGTCGCGCAACTTGCGGATAATTACGCGTCGCGCGGAGTCTACAAGCCGAGCGAAGAAATTCGCAATGAAGTGGCTAAGAGCATGGGATTCAATAGATAACGTAAAGGAGACGGTAAATGGCTAATATTACCCAATATGTGGCAGGGGGCGATATATATCCCTGTCGCTTTATCAAACAGTCTAACACAGCGCCGTTTACAGTCGTGCAAGCGTCTGCGTCTACGGATGTGATTATCGGAATTAGCGCCGAAGGAACGACGCTTGTCCCTATTGACGGTTATACAAACGCGTCAAGCGTTTTCGCGGCTACAGAAGGGCTCCCTGTTCCTTATTGGGGAGAGCACGACGAATGCTTGCTTGAAATGGCGGAGACGTGCGACCCAGGCGATCTACTGACAGCTGACGCTGAAGGCAAAGGAGTCGTTGCATCTGGAACTGAGAAAGTCGGCGCTAGAGCTCTGCAAGGGTCGAGCGCCCCCGGTCAGAAAATACGCGTTGCTATCGAATATCAACGCTAAACATATAACAGGAGCATACTGTAATGGCAATTACACCGCAGTACCCGTCAGGGTATAACACATACGTACCAAATACGCAAGCGACTAATAACCTGATTATTGACTTCGCGCGTAATATCGACCAGTTTAAGCTTAATCAGTACACCCAAACGATCAAGGTCACTGATAACGTCGGTATGTATACTCGAATGACGAACGAAGTTTGCTCGAGGTTTCTGAACTCTAACGACTCCGTATGGGCTGACGCGACTGAACGACCGTTGGGTAATCAGAATCTTGAATCGTTCGCTAACGAGACGTATCGCACGGTTCGGCGAACATTTCCTGTAACGTTAGGATACCTAGCTTCGCAACAAGCGTCCTGGAATATGACGGCGCAGTATCAGAAGATTCTAGGCACGCAGGCGATGACTGCGCGTTCCGTCATGGTCGTAGACGAACTTCTAAAAACTTCCAACTACGACAGCTCTCACGTGATCGACGTTAAGACAGATTACGGTGGTTGGGACGCGTCGCAAACGACGGATGGATTCATTAAGAAGACTATCTACGAATCTGTCAACAAGATCATCAAGGACACCTTAGGCGTAGTCCAGCAGAAAGACTTGATGCTTGTCGTAAGCGCAGAGGCGGCGGCCCAGATCATGCAGTCTCAAGAGATTGTCGACTACATCAAGGGGACGCCCGATTCATGGAAGATGACGCAAGGAACGCTTGCTAACGGGCCTTACGGGCTTCCTGAAACTCTGTATGGTATCAAGATTGTCGTTGAGGACAGCGTTAAGGTTACAAGTCCGAAGGGCAAGGCTCGAGTCACCGACTGGCTATGGCCTAAGGACGACGCGGTTATCTGTTCTCGACCCGGCGGTATCACCGCGATGCAAGGGCCCAACTTCTCGACGTGCGTTCTCTTTGCTAAGGAAGAGATGACCGCGGAAACGTTTGACGACGCGCAGAATAGACGAACTGTTCTTAGCGTTACTGAGGACTACTGCGCAAAGGTTATCGCGCCCGTCTCTGGCGTTGTGCTCAAGAATCTGTTCTCGACTTCGGCTTAATGAACGGAGAATCCAATGTTTGTA
>CAVGEG010000129.1:0-6364 GCA_963628165.1 Paratractidigestivibacter sp.
TACCAGTCGGAGCCGAACTTCTTATAGAGGTTCGCCGCCGTGAAGTTGTACGTCGTATATTCGCCGCGTCCGGCGTAGTAGTTATTCACCGAATGCCCGGATTTTCCGACGAATACGCAGAGCGGGTCGTTGGCGTCGTAGACGCGGGGAATCGTCGCGTCGAAGTAGAATTCGCGATCCGTCAGGGGCGTGACGCCGTTGCCAAATCCGACGCAGTCGATCCCGTTGGACCAGAAGAGGTTGCCGATCGGGTCGACGAGATACCAGACGCCGTCGATCTTTTGGGTGCGGAACGCGCCGGTCGCTTCAAAATTAGGACCGTTTTTCCAGCCGCCGAATTCGTCGAATTCCGCGGGTTGACGTTCCGCGAGCTCCTTGTCTTCGATCTCGACCTGAGCGCGGAGTTCGTCGAGAGAATGCGTCTTGCCAGGCCAATCCTTATGCTTGAATTGACCGAATTCGTCGATCATGGGGAAGAATTTGTCAGGCCCCCAGGAGAGGTATTCGGGCTTTTCGTCGTCGGAAACGGAGACCGCTTCGACACGTTCCAAGACCCATGAGTCGCCGCGTTTATTTTGCGTTTCGAAGGGGCGAATCGCGACGACTTTCGACCAGTCGTTGATCGTCGCGTCGTCTTTGGAGTAGGAGTCCGTTTTGATTCCGCCGGGCTTTCCGCGCATGGCGAAGAGCTGTTTGCGAACGTCAGGGTTGAGGGGCGCGCGCATCGAAACGGAGAAAGTTTTCGATTCGCCCGGTTGAAGCTCGACGTTTTCCGTGATGATACCGGTGAGTTTAATCGGGTCGGATTTCTCGAAATCGAAGCGAATATGGAGCGAGATCGGGTCTTGGCTCGCGGAACGGAGCTTGAATTGAATGGCGTCGTAGGCGCTCAGATCCCATTTTCCTTCGAAATGGATTCCCGGCCACGGATCCTTATCGCCGTTTTTGATAAGAAGCGCTCCGTCGGCGTCTTTGGCGACTTCGACGCCTTGGAGTCTGATCGAGTCGACGGGGGTCGAAGCGTCGTAAAGGACGCTTGAGTCGGCCCCTTGAGCGCGTAGAGCGCCACAGAGCGCGCTTAAAAGGCATAAGCACGTCGCCGCCGCAGTCGCGTGAAATTGGCGTAACATGAAATTTCTCCCAGATGAACAACGTGAAGATCCGTCGTGAAAGGGCGTTGAGAACGCGCCTTATTCCTGAGGATCGAGCGATGATTTAAGACGTTCCGCGTCGTCTTGGAGACGATCGGCGACGTCGTTGACGCAATACCTGTCGTCGGGCTGAACGAAGAGTTCGAGGCGCTCTGTCGGCGCGAATTCGTTCTCGGGATCCTTTTCGAGAGGCGTGCGTTTGAGATACCATTTGTCGAAGATAGCCGCGCGTTCGCGAGACGACTTGTCGCGCGCGACGACGACGAGAGAGACGTGAATCGGACGTCTTTCGTCGACGACGAGCTCGAGAAGATTGTGCCCGCGGCGCGTTTCTTCAATCGTTTTTTCGGCTCTGTCGAGGGGGGCGTTGCGCGTTGCGGTTTCTTCCTCGGGGTCGAGGCTCCACTTTCCGACGACGGCGGAGATTTCGCACGGTTCGAGCTTCCAGAAGTCGGGATCGACGAGACGCGGCGCGAAGTCGGGGAAGTCGCGTAGCGTCGCGAAGAGATCGGTCGGACCGCAAAGGGTCGGCAGACGTAGCGTCGCGCACGTCTTGCGCGGAAGGCGCAGGACGAGGGGAAGACGCGTTTCCTCCGAATAGAAGGGGGAAGGAGCGTCGTCAGCGCCCGGCACGCCGAGAGACGATGGCGCGCCTAACGCAAGACTGCGCGTTCCCGTGAGCGCGAAAAGCGTGTTTTTCAAAAGATTATGCTCTTTCAGAAGCTCGACGAAGCCGTCGAGGGTCTTGTCGAAGACGCCGACCCCCGCGGCGCACGCCTCCAAGACGCTCTGACGCCGCTCCGATTCGTCAAGCGCGTTGAGTCGCGCCTTTTCCCGAGCGGCGACCGACGCGTTTTCTCCGACCTCGACGTCTTCCGTTATCTCCACCGAGCGGAAGACCCGTCCGTGAACGCGTCGCGCCAGGGGCTCGCGACGCCAATAAGGGGGACGCGCGGCGGCGTAAGGCGCGGGATCCCCTTCGTCTTGGAACGCTTCGCGCATCGCCGCGGGGAAATCCCACCGTTCGTTCCATCCGGAGAGATGTGCCCAAACGAACCACGGCTGGGGGGCGTCGATTCGCGCGGAGTCGTCGAGAGAGGAGAGGAAGCGTGTGAGTTGTTCGAAATTCTTGAAGAGCGCCGTCTCTTCGATCGTCTCCGCGGGCGCTTCGCGCTCCTTTTCCGTCTCGAGGAAGAATCGTTCGACGTGATCGGAGTCGACGCAGGAGGAGAGGGCGACGCTTTCAACGTCGGAGAGGAGGAAAGTTCGATAACCGCGCTCCTTCATAATTTGGAAGATCGAGGGGACGTCGTTGGAAGGATCGTCGTCGAGATTGATGGAATACGGCTCTTCGCCGCGCCAAAACGCGCGCATGAGGGCGTTGAGATCGAGGGACGTCGCGTGGAAATTGTCGAAGAGGATCGATTCGGTCGAGAGGGCGTCGAACGCGGGCGTCGAGTTCCACGTCGCGCCGTACGCGCCGAAAAGGTCGGGATTGACGCGGTCGATCGAGAGACAAAGAATATTGAGGAGACGCTGGGCCGCGGCCTGACGTCGTTGCGTGCGCGTGACGAGCTTCATCGATACTTCTTCGGGTTGAGGGCGGATGGCGATTATGGACGCAAGAGCGTCCTCATGATTGTACCAACGGCGCGTCAAGTAATCAAGGCGCGTCGAGGCGTCGATTTGCCGACGGGTAATAAAAAAAACGTCCCGAGGGGGGCCCGTCGGGACGTTGACGTTAGGCGCGTTCGATCATACGGGGGAGACCTTCGGGACGGTCGCCTCGACCTTTTTGGCCGCTTCGGTCGCGGCTTGGGCGGCGAAGTGGCGTTCGAGAAGGTTGACCATATCCGCGGCGATCGTCTCCTCTTCGCAGAGGACGAGTTGCGCCCCCGCGCGTTCTAGAGGCGCGACGTTGACGCCGAATCGAGTGCGGGCCGCGATCGCGACGGTCGGGTTGAGCGTGCGCGCCGCCTTGACGATCTCGAGGGTGATACTGTCGTTTGGAACCGTGACGAAGACGAGTTGCGCGCGTCCGATTCCCGCGTGTTGGAGGACTTCGTAGTCCGCGCCGTTCCCCTGAACGGTCGGGACGCCGCTCTGCTTGAACGCCTGAAGATTGACGGGGTTAAAGTCGACGATGCAGACGGAGCGTCCGCGCGCGAGAAGGGTTTTGGCGACGGCGCGCCCCATCGGGCCGGCGCCGACGATGACGGCGTGCGATTTCGCGCTGTTGATCGCGCGAAGGAGCGCGGGGGGAATGTCTTCGTCCGATTTGCTCGTTTCCGCTTCCTCGGGGGGCATGCCGAATTTTGTGAGGGCGATCTTGACCATATTCGGGGTCAGGACGAGGGACGCGACGGATACGAAGAGCATGGTGTTGTAGGTCGTGTCGTTGATCGCTTTGGCTTCGAACGCGATGGAGAGGAGCATGAAGGCGAGTTCTCCGATTTGGGAGATGCTTACGCCGAACGCGAGGGCTCCCTTCTTATCCATGCCGCACGCGCGAAGCGCAAAGGTCGCGCAGAGCGCTTTGAACGCGACCGCGCCTATGAGCGCGAGGAAGCATGCCGCGGGGTGATGGAAGACGTAGGAGAAGTCGGTCAACATTCCCAGGGAGATGAAGAACATCGCGGAGAAGGCTTCGCGGAAGGGGAGGACGAGGGCGTCGATCTGATGCGTGAGTCGGTTTTCCCCTAGGACGATACCCGCGGCGAGGGCTCCCAGCGCCGGCGTCAACCCGAGGGCGCCCGCGACGACGCACATTCCCGCGAGGACGACGATCGCGTAAAGGATCACGACGTCGTTCGAACGCAGATTCGCGAGGAAGGGAACGATCAAGCGGCGACTTCCCATCTTGAGCGCGAGGACGACCGCGCAGAAGAGCGTCGATTTCAAAACCATGTCGACCCAAGGATTATGGAACCAGTACGCGGCGGCGTCGGAGTCCCCCGCGCCGAGAACGATCGGCAGGATCAGGAGGAGAGGAACGAGCGCGACGTCTTGGAAGATCAGAAGGCCGAGGGTCGCCTGCGCGCGCTTCGTATCCGCGTGCCCCAGATCGCCGAAGCTCTTGTAGACGAGCGCCGTCGAACTGAGCGCGACCACGCTTCCGAGCGCAAGCCCCGCGACCCAACCGAGCTTGAGGATTATGCACAGCCCGATCCCCAGCGCGATCGTTAGCCCCATCTGGAGCGTGCCGCCGATGAACATGTACTTCGCCGTCGACGCAAGCTGCGCGAACGTGAATTCGATACCGATCGCGAAGAGGAGGAGGAGCACCCCGAATTCATTCGCCGCTTCAAGCGCGTAATGCCCTTCGTGCATCCTCTCAAGTTCGCTATTATGAACGACGTGCGTCAGCGTTTCCCCTTGTTCCCACTGCTTTACGAGCTCTCCTCTGATCTCGGAGATTTCGCGGCGAAGATTGACGTTCTCTTGAACGATCGAATCGGGTCGAAAGTCTTTCGGCTCCGCCTTGTTTTCTTCTTCGAGCTCTTGGTAATGCTCCAGCGTCGCCGCGCGTTCTTCTTCGACTTGCGAGATTTGCGCCTTCTCCGCTTCCAGCTCTTTCTGGTATTCGCGCGTGCGCGTTAAATCCAAACCGCCCGGACCGATCAACGCTCCGACCACAAGATAGCCGATCAGAGGCGACGCTTTGAAATACTTGCAGATTACCCCCGCGATAAAGCCGGAAAAGAGGATGATCGAAATGTTGAGAACGAAAAATTCGTCCATCGAAATGCTCCTTGTGTAAAGACATGGCGCGCAGTATCCCTTCGCGCGATTTCCTGATATAATACCACCCCCTCTTGAATTGACAAGCGTCGGCGGTATTCATAAAAGGACGCTAAGAAATATTTTTCAATTCCTATTGACTTAGTAGGAGTTGCTGTTAAAAATATTCAGAAAGTTGGGGCGAACGGCGGCGCCGTTCCTCTAGTTTGATATGGAGCTCAATCGTCATGTCCGAGCTAAATTTGAACTTTGACACATTCGTGGAGCGTCGCGGAACGGACTCGATCAAGTACGACGCCGCGGAGCTATTCGGCAAGCCGGAGGATCTTTTGTCTTTCTGGGTCGCCGACATGGATTTCAAGACGTCCTCTTACGTACAGGACGCGACGCGCGAAGTTGTCGAACGCGGAATTTTTGGATATTCGACGCCGTCGTCGCGCTATTATGACGCGGTTGGCGCGTGGATGAAGGAGCGCCACGACTTTGAACCGTCGAGGGAAGGGTGGCTTATCACGCCTGGCGTCGTGTTTGCCGTCGCGCAGTGCGTACGCGCCTTCACCGAGCCGGGGGACGCGGTTCTGATTCAGGAACCGGTCTACTATCCTTTCGCGAGCACGATTCGCGCGAATCGTCGCGTAGTCGTGAGCTCTGACCTCCTTTTGAGGGACGACGGGAGCTATGAGATCGACTTCGACGACTTCGAGCGCAAGATCGTCGGGAATAAGGTCAAGCTTTTCATTCTTTGCTCTCCGCACAATCCCGTCGGACGCGTGTGGACGCGTGAAGAGCTTGAGCGACTCGGCGCGATTTGCGTTAAAAACGACGTCTTCGTTCTTGCGGACGAGATTCATCACGACTTCGTCTTCCAGGGGCGTCATTACGTCTTCGAAACGTTGGAGCCGGAGTTCGCGCGACGTTGCGTGACGTGCACCTCTCCGAGCAAGACCTTCAATCTCGCGGGACTGCAGGTCTCGAACGTCTTCGCGTCGAATCCGGAGCTTTACGCGCGCCTTCGCGCCGAGATCGATTCGACGGGATACTGCGAGCCAAATATCTTCGGTCTCGTTGCGTGTCGCGCGGCGTATGAAAGGGGGGGCGAATGGTTCGACGCCGCGCTACGGTACATCGAAGGGAATATCGACTACGCGGTCGATTTCATCAACGCGCAGATACCGTACGCGAGCGCGCGCAAGAACGAGGGAACGTACCTCGTGTGGACGAATTTTCGCGAGACGGGGTGGAACGCGGAGGAGCTCGAACGCGTCGTTCTGCGCGAGGGGAGGCTCTGGCTCGATCCCGGAACCCTCTTTGGCGCGTCGGGGAGCGGATTCGAGAGAATCAACGTCGCGTGCCAACGCTCCTATTTAGAGAAGGGCTTGAACGCGTTGCGCGAAGCGGTGATTAACGCCGCCGTCGCGAAGGCGAAGATGGACGTTTGACCTTGTTTTTTACCGAAAATTGTCGGCGTGACC
>CAVGEG010000130.1:0-6330 GCA_963628165.1 Paratractidigestivibacter sp.
CGTATGGACATGATTTGTGGATGCGCGCGTTTGAAGAAGTTGGCGCTGAATATCCGGACGTCGAGAAGTCGTACAACAACGTCGACGCCTGTTGCATGTGGATGGTTAAGAATCCTGAATATTACGACGTTATCGTGACGACGAACATGTTTGGCGATATCATCACGGATCTTGCTGGAATTCTCCAAGGTGGAATGGGCGTCGCCGCCGGTGGAAATATTAATCCGGAAGCTGGTGGAACGAGTATGTTTGAACCTATGGGTGGAAGCGCTCCCAAGTATACCGGCATGAATGTAATCAACCCGATCGCAACGATCAACGCCGCTTCAATGTTGCTTGATCACGAAGGTTACCATAACGCTGCGAAGCGCGTTATGAATTCTATTCAGTTGGTGACGGGAACCAAAATGAAGAGTCAGTCTGCCGGTCGAATGGGCTACTCAACTTCTGAAGTTGGCGATTTGGTTTGTGAAAACCTTTGAGTCTTTTAGAGACTAGTTCTCATTCTTTAGGAATTAGCTCTTCTCGTGAGTTACATCGGGGATCTGTTCAACAGTGATTGAATAGATCCTCTCATTTTGTTGATAAAGTCTTAATCATGAAACAAAATTTATCTGATTTGGGAGGGGCGAAGCCCTGTTTTTCTGACTATGGGGTTGTCTGGAGTATGAGACTTACTGTTGAGGAGTCTCATTTAGACGTATGGGGACATACGAATAACGTTTGTTATGTCCAGTGGATGCAAGACGTCGCGGTTGCTCACTCAGAAGCAATTGGATGGTTCGTTCAAAAATATCTAGATCATAAATCGATATGGGTGGTTAGAAATCATACAATAGATTATAAACGTTCGACTTATTTAGGTAATGAAATATTGGTTCAAACGTGGATCGAAGAAATGAAGCGTTTTAGCTGTCTAAGAAGATACCGATTTTTGGAGATACCATCCGGTTTATCAGAGAATGAGAAGGATAGTTTCTGCGGTTTTTCCAAGACTACCGAGGGGCTTTTTTCGAAGTCTTCTTTACTTGTTTCTGCCGCCACAACGTGGGCGTTCATTTCTACGGAGACTCTACGACCAACTAAAATACATCCAGAGTTAGTCGATCTATTTAATAAGCTTTCTCCCGCTTCTAACTGAAAAAGTCAATTTCGTCAGAAGATCGTATTATTGATTATCCCTGCACTTTTCTTTACAATATTGGGACATGTAGTATTCCAGATATGGTTTGCGATCATTCTTTTGAGTTCGTAACAGGGAGGAAGTATGGAAAAAAAGTTCACTTTATTGGATACGCAAACCAACATATATGTTGGTTCTCTAGACGTCTCAGAATCCTGCAACGGCTTCAATGTTGAAATCTCAAAGGAAAGGTTATATGGCGGCCTGCAGGATGGCGTAGACGTACTCAAAGTGAATACTGGGCGACTCTCTTTTACTATTCTAATGACGCGCGGTATGAACATCCAAGAACTAAAATGCGACGACGTGTCGCTAAAGTGGAATTCTACGGTGAAGGGCCCGATTCATCCCAGCTATGTTCCCATTTGGGCTCCCGGAGGATGCGGTTGGTTGGAAGGGTTTAGCGAATGGATCGCTCGCTGTGGGCTTGGAAGTAATGGCGCTCCAGAATTTACTGACGAAGGCGTCTTAAAGTATCCTCTTCATGGGAGACTTTCAAACTTACCTGCTAGAAAAGTCGAGGTCATTATTGATTCGCAGGGTTGCGTTCAGGTATATGGCGAAGTTCTTGAAACAAGCGTTTTTGGTCATTGCTTACTCCTGAAGGTCTTGTACAGTGTTGACGTTGGAAGATCCGTTCTTCGAGTCCAAGACACTGTTGCCAATCTGTCGTCTAACGACGACGAGTTTGAATTACTTTATCATATCAATACAGGGAAACCTTTTCTTAGCGCTGGAGCAAAGTTCCACGCGGCGTTTCATCGCATGTGTCCGCGGGACATTCATGCGGCAAAGGAGCTAGAAGAATGGGATACGTATCGAGAACCGATCTCTGGATGTAACGAGACGTGTTACTTTTTTGATCTTGTTCCTGATCAAAAAGGCTTCACTTCTGTCGTGTTAAACAACTCAGATAACGACAGAGGGTTGGCTTTAACTTTCCCGAAAACAGCTTTTCCTTGTTTTACTCTGTGGAAAACTCAACGACCTGATAGCGATATTTTTGTAACAGGCTTAGAGCCCGCGACGAATTTTCCCAATACCCGTTCATTTGAAAAGAAAAATGGACGCGTAGTCGGATTAGCATCCGGAGAGGAACGAGTTTTCACGTTTGAAGTCGATGTTCTGACCGACAAAAATGCTGTAAAAGATGCAAATAATTCGGTAGAGATACTTCAACGGCGAGGAGAGCCCATTATTGAACAAGAACCGATCGCTATGTGGTGTGAATAATTAAAGCAATAGAAAAGGGCGTCGGATGACGCCCTTTGTGTTTTACTTTTGCGGATGAAGTAATTCTTCTGCTGTTGTTCGATCTATAATGAGATCTGTCCAAAGACGAAGCTCCGGATTCTCCAACAACGGACGAATTGCCTTAGCTTTGGAACGTTGACAGGTTTTGCAAGGGCCTCCTGTGACGACCACATGCTTGCCAGGTTTCTTAGAGAACTTCAAAAGCTCGTCGAAATTAAACAGGGTTACCATCCGATAAGACGGAGAAACGATCGGCTTGGTTTTGGAATACGGTTGGAACATAACGTCGCCGATCCAATCTTCTGCTTCTAGCTTAGAAATAACGTCTTCATCGATGAGCTTCTCTTTGTAAAGGTGAGTGTAGTATTCTCTTAACAAGCAATGCTCATCGTCAGAGGTTCCGAGCGATGTGACAATGATATCAATTTCATCGCGACGTTGATAAACAGACTTCACAGACGGATTCTGTTTAAGTTGCTCGTAGTCTGAATCTTTCACAACCGTTGGAGTAAACATTCCAACAAATTCAACGTCCTTTAACTTGGACTCAAAATACGAGAAATACGTGGTAGGCGCCTTCTGTTGCCCTGCGATATAGTGACCGCCGCTTGTAAGCGCATGCAAGGTTAATTTGGGAGTTTTAGCGCTAGCTCTTGTGGATAGCCTTTTCGCGACCTCTTCCGCGGCGTTTCCAGCTCCAAAACCGATGTGAACCCGAACGTTTTCAGGGTTTTGCCCTTGAGCTTTAGCCAAACTAACCTTGCGTTCCTGAACGCTGTCAATTAATTTGATGATATGATCTGCGGCGACAGTGTTGACATGCTCAGTGATGTCTCCCATGATCGTATTTACGACAGTGATGTCCCCCTTGGATTCGTCGATATGTTGACGTAGATTATAATCTTTGAGAAGGTTTGAGTGCAGATCGACTTCATAAGGGATATTCATGATCAAGAATTTTCTGTTGATCGCTTCCCAAAGAAGAGGATAGATACGTTCTCGTGTGAGATCAGGTCGCCCAAATTCTTCGGCGATTTCTTTTGCAACGCTGGCCGCTCCTCCTGTTCTTGGGCGACGACCCTTCTTACCCGTTTTCTTATCGGTTGGATCTTTTTCACCAGCGTCAGAAATAATTCTTTTAAAAAAGAGTTCACATACGGCGAAAATCAGATCGTCTGATTCTTTGCGCACAGATTTAGTGGGCTTTGCCATTTAAGTACTCCCAATCGAAAAGCTTGATAACAAACATCCGAATGCGTACAAATTCAACTAACTCATACGTAACACAGTAATATTATTACCGAGCGTGTTAATCTCGTCAACAGAAACAACGTTATTTTGAAAAAAATAATTAAAAACGCCGACGACAAATGTTTTAATAATGAATAATATTAAATTAACAATGTTATGAATGAATTGTACGCTTCTTTTCAAGGAGTAATATGCTATTTTAAAAATATTGTTTCGCGTTTCATTTTTTCATTTTGTGCGTACGTCATATACATCTTTTTGAAAAACGCAAGAATCAATTCTTTTGGAGCGTATTCGTTAGTAGGCGCCAGGTAAGGGAAGTAAGTCCATTTCATGTTAATATTTTTCAGAAAAGCAGAGATGGCAGGGATTGTATGCGTTGGATCATACTCCGCGTATGGAACAATGAAGAAGCAAGGTAGAGTCGATTGGTGAAGTTCATAAACGTCGTTTATGAAAAAAAAGGCGTCTCTTTTTTTATTCGAATAGATTTCTTCCTTGATTCGAGCGCGCGTCTCCGTATCTTGCTGATCTCCTTCCACAGGCAACCAGGATTCCTTGCCATAATGAATATCGAAAACGGAAAGTCCCTCGGCGTTTCTACGATATTCGCCAGCGTCATACGCTTTTTCCATCGTTATCGATTCAAAATAACGCCCGTCTGGAAATAACTCTGTCAATACGATATCGTATTTCTGACGTTCAAGCAACCAAAGCGCCTGCGACGTTGACTTTACGACGTCGATTTGTTCGACCAGTGGATCGAGCCATTTCAAATATGTTTGTTCAAGATTTTGCGATGGGGCAATCGAAAGAATTTTCTTAGATCTAAGGAACTCCTTTAACGTTGGCCAATAATCCTTTAGATTTTGAGTTAATTCCGGATGCAAGTTTTCGAAGGAGGTGATTCTCACTTCTTTGAAGAGATCTTCTTCCTCTTGATGGGGAAGGATCGTTTCTTGAACGTCTTTAAAAAAGCTCGTTATTCTATCTAGTAACTTAAAACAAGCTTTCTCCTCTTCCTCCATCGCTGAATGAGGCTTCTTAACATTGACGTCCTTTTCGTACATGAGATCTAGAATAATATTGGATAATGAGTTACGTAATGAACGGTAGTGCTGGTCGTATGTATGAAAATCGTCTTTCTTTATACTGTAGGCATAGTCAAGAAGATGAATTGCGAAGGCGACGTCCTTGGCGTATAGCTCTAGGAATAGTTGATCCTGTGAAGAAAAGTTGTTTGGAATCTTACTTTCGACGTTACACGTTCCTATTATCTTGTTGTTGTATGACAAGGGCACTGTTAAAGAGGATTTAGCTTCAATTGCCCCCGTCACATAGAGGGGATCGTTTTTAGTATCGTTACAGATATAAGGTTCGCCAGAACTTGCAACATAACCTGTGATTCCATTCCCGTTAGCGCTGACGTATAACTCCCGGTTTTGTCCCTCTACGCTTAATCCAAAACTCATGAAGGGAATTAACTTTTTAGATCTCTGGCCCCTTTCGTCTCTTTTATCGGTTTCCTCTATAATACGAATCTCAAAGATATCGTAATTTAAAGCGCTACCTTTCACTTGTTCGCAAATGATTTTTTTCAGCTGTTCTCGCTGTTCGTTCGAGGAATGTGCGCCGACGTCGGTAATGAAAGAAAGTCTTTTTCCTGAAGTCTTCAAGGATTGTAAACGTTTTTCACTTCGATTGACGTCGGAAATATCTTTAAGTTCGATTCGAAAAATTTTTTCGTGGTTTGAAGATTTCAGCGATTGAATAAGAAGCTCGAATGTTTGGTCTAAACCGCTATGGGTAAATTTGCAGGATAATATAGATCGGAATACTTTCCCCTCTTCAGTAAGCGCAAAATGAAAAGGGGCGTAACAACCGTCAACAATTTTGGGGTTATTTAAAACCTCATAAAAATCTCTACCTTCGACACTGTTTGATTCGCTTTGTTTGGCACAATCCCTGAAATATTTATTACAATACAAAATCTGATGTTTCGCATCGACGAGCGCAACGCCGATAGTCAAACGATCTAAGAGATCTTGTGCATTATCTAGAGCTTGCATAATTAAAACCTCGTGTGAAGAAGTGCCAAACGTATGGACAATAGCAGGGTGATGAAGAATGGAGAAAAAGGATTCGCTCGTTAATCTTCGTCGGATTCCTCATGGGAAATAAGAGGATAATAAGCGTCAAAATCAAACTCTGGGCTGTTGTCGCCGTCATGGCAAGAATAGCACACGTTCTTCGCTTCTGCACCTAACCTCATCGAGTTTCGTATCTTTTCCTGTATTGCTTCGTCGTCGTCTAATTCAGCGGCTATGTGCCTTTCGCCTGGTCCATGGCAACTTTCACAGCCCACGTTGAGGAGTTCTGGACTTTTTTCTTCTGATTGGAATCCTTCAATATAGGGAAAATGTTGTAAACCATCCCAACCGACAACATGGCATCCAATACATTCGGGATCAAAGTCGCGAGGCGGTTGAGCAGTTTCTTTTAGCGATTTCCAAGCTGTTGCATGCTTAGATTTGGCCCATTTTGACCATGCGTCTTCATGACATGAACGACATTTCTTGGTTCCAACATATTTCCCAAGAACGTCTGCGCGTGGAGAATGAGCCGGGTTTACGCCTAATCCC
>CAVGEG010000131.1:0-1343 GCA_963628165.1 Paratractidigestivibacter sp.
CCCTTGGAGAGTGCGCAAGCCCACGGGGGTGGCGGGAGTCGTTTCGGTTTTTGTCTTGGCGTTCTCTTGACGACGTCTGTATTCGTCGGGGAGGACGAGGATGGGGGGCGCGGGCTTCACGGGGCCGGAAGAGGCTTCGGGGGTGACGGTTCTCGCGCTTGCGATCGGCTTTTCCTTAGTCGGGGTCGTCGTTTGAGGGGAACCTTCGACGGGAGGAAGGGCTTCCGCGACGCCTTGAACGGGGATCTTGAGGGTTTTCGTCTCGGAGGGTTTGGTCGAGTCTTCCGTCGCAGGAGCGCACGGACCGGGGGGCGCGCCGTTGTTGGCGACTTCGGCGGCGTTAGCGGCGTCGACGGCGTCTTGACGGTTGGATCCTGCTGGTCGCAAGACGCGTATCAAGACGGGTTCGTAAACGATTCGGGCGACGTAATGATCTACCCATACTCCGGGTTTCGTCTCTTCGCGCTTGAGGTCGACGACTTTACGCGGTTCAATTCCGCGCACGTAATGATATTCGTAGACATTGCCGTCGGATCCAAATATCGTACCCGACTCTGTTAATCGATCGTTGGGATCGCCGGGGTTTCCGGTTAAAGGCGTCGTGGAATCTCCCGAGGCGGTTTGTGTGGTTGTACGCGCCGTTACGGGAAGCTGATAGATTTCCGGCGTCATGAAAGAGGCGTATGGAGGAGAATAGGTCGTGACCTCGCCGGAAGATCCCCAAATCAAGGCGCCGCGTCCGACGTCGTTGAGGCATGAGGCGTTTGCGTCAGGATCATAAGCGCGCGCCGACGGTTGTTCGGAGGCCGCGCCGAGTGTAACGGCCAGGAGGGCGAGCGCAAAGACGCGCTTTTTTGACAGCATGTTTCGCATATATGGCGTCATGGAAGACCTTTTAATTTGAATAATACGCATATCCTTTTTATCTTGTTTGCTTTTCTCCGTGTAATATGTATAACGAAAAAGGTTGGTATTACAAGCGCTATTGACGTAATCGGTATAAATTGACTTAAGGAAACGTATGAAAATTTCGGTTTTAACGAATAAAAGAGAAATACGTCAAGAAATAAAAACCTCTCGAAGTTGGCTTAGGCCTCGAGAGGGAGTGGATAACGCGTTTGGACAGTAGGTTACTCGTTTGTCGTCTGCCCTTCTGTTTCAGGAAGATGAGTCGTTTCGTCAAGAGACGGAAGGTTATTCGCCGAGGGCGCGTCTTGCGTCGTTTCCTGGAATGTTTGAGAGCGGAAACGGGAACTGCCCGTAAAGGGCGTTAAAATCGATTGATGAAAAGCAATTACTGCGACTACGATCACGACAAGGAAAAGCCAGTAAAGAGTCGCAAG
>CAVGEG010000131.1:1377-6158 GCA_963628165.1 Paratractidigestivibacter sp.
CCTTCGTCTCCCAGGTTGTCTCGCAAAACTTGCATTTCATAGTCGAGTGCGGCAGGAGGCGAGTACACTGTCGACCGCATCTAGGACAAATGTAATAAAACAATCTCATCAGCAGAATAATAAAAACTAACTAAATTACACGCAACAGAAGACACACTGTTCTACCACTGTTTATATTATACATCATATCTCGTGTTAAGTCTGTTTTTTTTCTAATATTTTTGTACAAATAGCGCGAGATGTTTTTCTCCTTTGTCATTTAGCGGTTAGGTAGTTCTTAGACGTCGGGTTACTCGTTTTCCAAGAGAAAACGTTCGGCGTCAAGGGCGGCGCAAGCCCCCGAACCGGCGGCGACGATCGCTTGGCGGTATCGCGAATCTGCGCAGTCTCCCGCGGCAAAGACGCCAGGAACGCTAGTCGCGGTCGCCGATCCAGATTCGTGAAGGATGAAGCCGCTCGCGTCGAGTTTTAGGGCGCTTTCCAAAAACTCCGTATTAGGACGCCGTCCGATCGCGACGAAAACGCCCGACGCTTCGATTTCCAACGGGGCTTCGTCAAGGTTGAGGAGGTTCGCGAGTCTCACGCGTTCGACTCCCTTTTCGGAGGAGCCGAGGATTTCGACGGGAACGCGATTCCATAGGATTTCGACTTTTGGATTTTCGCGCAGTCTCTTTTGCATGACGTTTGAAGCGCGGAGCTGGTCGCGTCGGTGCGCGAGGTAGACTTTGCTCGCGAATTTCGTCAAATAGAGCGCGTCTTCCGCCGCGGAATCTCCGCCGCCGACGACGAGAATGGGGCGATTATAAAAACGCGGCAACGCGCCGTCGCAGACCGCGCACGCGCTCACGCCGTTGTTCTTGAAGTACTCTTCCGAGGTGAGGCCAAGCCACCGCGCGGAAGCCCCCGTCGCGACGATTACGGAGCGCGCGAAATATTCGTCGCCGTTCGAATCAACGAGTTCGAAAGGCCTTTTGGAAAAATCGACCTTCGCGACGTCTTCCGAAACGACGCGAACTCCGCAGTCGAGCGCCTGTTTGCGCATGAGTTCGACGAGCGCGGGGCCAGAGACTCCGCGTTTTGAGGCGGAATCGTCGAAGGTATCGTAAGGAAGGGCGTATTGACGCTCCTCGTCGATTGTCGTTTTCAGGTATTCTCGCAAATCACCGGCGGGAAATCCGGGATAGTTTTCAACATAAGTCGTGGTGGCGAGCTGTCCCATAGGAAGTCGTCCGGCGTCTTGATTTTCAGGAGTGAGAGCGCCTTCAAAGAGGATCGGTTCGAGCGCGGCGCGCGCGGCGTAGATAGCCGCCGTCCACCCTGCCGGGCCGCTTCCAATGATCGCGACGTTTAGCGTTGAGACTTCGTCCATAGGGGTCTTCCTTTCTATTGATTTATACATAAACGCGCGTCCCTTATCAGAACGCGCGCAAGCGTTTGCAATTGGATCCGCGGCTTCAGAGGGTCGCGGGGGCGACGAATTCGAGAGGGAGTCCGTCGTCTTCGAAGGCCGCGGCGTTTTGGATTTCTTTAGGCGTCGCGACGCGATTGATCGAGGTCGGAAGCTCTTCGATCGTTTCGTCGTCTTCCGGGACGTATGGACCGAGGGACTGCGCGTTGTTGTTAGGTCGCGTGTATCTGCCGACCGATTCTTTCGGAGAGTATCCCTTTGCGGAGCTCGATCCTTCGCAGGAAGGGGCTTCGCTTAACGGCGCGCAGGTCGGGGCGTTGCAAGTCGGGGTCGCGCAACTTGGGACGGCGCACGAGGATCCGCCGATCGAGGGGGAGGCGTCGTACGATTCCAGATCCAGGATTTCGTTTCCTTGGAAGGAAGCGCCCGCGGCGTAAATCGGCTGCGCGACATACTGTCCGTTCGCACCTTGAACGTAGTTGACGAAGGAGGCGTCGTAGGGGCCTTGGACGGTCTGATGCGCGTCGAGCGCCTCAAGAGGAATCACGCCTTTGCAGACGTCTTTTCCGCGACCGGTGATCGCGTCCCACAAGGAAGCGAGGGAGGAACGCATCTTGCCCGTCTTGACGGCGCAACTCTTCTTACCGAAGAATCCAGTCGAAGGTCGCGAAGCGGTCGGCAGGAGGGAGTAAGCGGTTCCCGAAGCGATTTCGTCGCAGGAGCGCGTCGAATCGAGTTCGTTGAGAGCGCCTTGATAAGCGTCGCGCAGGTCGGCGGTCATGAATTCTTCGTCCGCGGCGGGGCCATAGTAGTTTCGCTCGCGAATCCTGGCGCCTGCCGCCGTCTGACGGTAGAGAGGCGAGGAGACTCCGCCGGTGGGCGAAAGGGTCTGCTTGCCGAATGTTCCCGAGAAGAGCGAACCTTTGGAGGTTGTGCGATCCCAGACGAGGGAGCTTGGCTTATGCGCGATTTTGTTCGTGAAGATTCGCGCGTCGTCCATGATCGGATACATCTTCTGCGTAATCTCTTCCGCGTTCTTGATGATGTTTCTGAGGGATTTCGCCGCGTCTTCCCCCGAGAGAACGCCGAAGGTCGAGTTCGGATCCTGAATCTTTTCGTTGAGGGTCTTCGCGAGTTCGGCGATATTGTCAACCGCAGTGCGAATATTACCGATCGAGGAGCGCACGTCCCCCGCCGCGCTGTTAAGAGCTCCCACCATCTGGGAACCGTCGTTGGAGAGCGCGGAGGTGAAGACGTCTAGATTATCGAGGTTCTTATCGACAAGATCGAAGGTCGTTTGAACGCGCGCCAACGTTTCGCGCACGTCGGCGCCGATGAACCTCGCGTCGCCGATGAAATTCTGGGCGCTCGTGCTCAGTTGATTCATCTGTTCAAGGAGCTGAGGCGCTTCGCTCGTCGTCTTGCGGATATTGTCGACGATTTCCGGATCCGAGACGACAAGGTCGAGATTGTCCGCGAGGGATTTGATCGACGACATCGTGCCGGAGAGGTTGTCAAAGACGCTTTGAAGGCGCTCTTTTTTGTTCGTAAGTTCCGCGTCGTCTCCGAGGAAGGCGTTGATATTCTGCATGAAGAGGGTGACGCCTTCGCTTGCCTTGTTGATATTCTGCAACGCTTGAGCAAGATCCCCTTCGATATTGCTGACGGTTCCCATCAAGTCGCCGGTGTTCTGACCGGGAATGAGGTCGTCTGCGCCGATTTCGAAGATTTCGCCAACGTAGTCCGGGTCGTCGACGAACTCGATCGACGCGTCGCCCAGAAGGGTGCGATTGATCTTCGCGTATTCGTTCGAGTAGATCTTATATTGAGGTTCCAACTCAAAGGAGACGTGAACTTCCGAACGATCCTCTTCGTCGACAAGTTTAACGGAGTAGACGCGTCCGATTTTAATTCCGCTCTTGAGAACGAGGGAGTTTTGACTTATTCCGCTTCCCTTTTGAAAGACGATCGTCATTCTCTGACCGCCGCTAGCGCCGACAAAGAAGCCCTTTTCCGACCCAAAAAGAATGGCCATGACAAAAACGCCGGCGATGATTCCGATGACCATCATCCCGATGAAAAATTCCATTCTTCGACTCGACATTGCATCCTCCTTGCGCAGAGCGTCTTCGCCCTCGAGCAAAACCAGTATCCTTGCGTCGCCTTCAGGTCGACGCGAACGTGCGCACAACGAGCGCCGTTTCTACTGTTATCGTCTGCGCGAGTAGAATGTTTAGCGATTATGAGGATTTTTCGATTTTTTTTTCAAGTTTTTCCTCCCATATCCCGCAACCTGTCTCCCGCTTCGCCTCTGATGAATTGAGAGACGCGGCGATCGTGCGAGCGCCAGATCTCCTCCGCCGTGCCGTCGAAGATCATCTGCGGCTGTTTCGGGTCGAGCATCGAATGAGGATAGAGCATGACGAGGCGGTTCGCGACTTTGACGGCGGACTTCATGTCGTGCGTGACGAGGACGCCGGCGACCTTATGCTTGTCGCGGGCGTTAATCATGAGTTCGTTGACGACGTCGCTCATGATGGGGTCGAGCCCGGTTGTCGGTTCGTCGTAGAGCATGAGTTCGGGCTCCATGGCGAGCGCACGCGCAAAGCCGACGCGTTTTCTCATGCCCCCGGAGATTTCGCCCGGCGTCTTATTCCAGACGACGCGGGGATTGAGACCGACTTCTTCGAGGAGGAATTCGACGCGCTCTTTGATCTGCGCGCGCTTGACGTGCTTCTGGTGTTGTCTGATGGGGAAGGCAACGTTTTCCGAGATCGTCATACTGTCGAAGAGCGCCGCCATCTGGAAGACGAACCCGTAATGTGAGCGCGTCTCGGTGAGTTCTTTGTCGTTGAGGAGCGCAAGATCTTTTCCCTTGAAGAGGACGCGTCCGGAGGTTGGCGTTACGAGTCCGATCATCGTTTTGAGAAGAACCGTTTTTCCGCAACCGCTTTCCCCGATGACGGCGACGGTCTCTCCCTTCCTGATTCGGAGAGAAATGTCGCGTAGCACCTGGTTTTCTCCGAACACGACGCTCATCGTGTCGATCTCGATGAGGGGAGGGCGCTTTTTCAACGTTTTCTGCGTTCCGTCTGGAGCGACGTAGAGGGAACCTTCAATGGAGTCGTTTTCTTGAATTTCAGGATTCGTCTCTTCTTCTTGAGATCTCATTTTCGTCGTCGCTTTCGTCTATTATGTTGAGGAAGTCGCGCGTCAAACGACGGACGCGGTGGAGCCGCCGAGGAAGATTTGCTGGAACTGGTCGAGAGCGACGGCGAGGAGTAGATCAAGAAAGAGGATCGAGACGAAAGAGAGGACGAAAGAGCTCGTCGCGGCCTTTCCCACGCCTTCCGCGCCCGCGCCGCATCGGAAT
>CAVGEG010000132.1:0-6042 GCA_963628165.1 Paratractidigestivibacter sp.
ACTCTGAGATCATGTACATCGCCAAGGACAAGATGGTTATCAACGATATTAATCTTGCTCGCAAGGCTTTGAAGCTGACTGACGCCCTCGACGAACACGAGGATATTCAAAGCGTCTCGTCGAACTTTGTTATTGCCGACGAAATCCTTGCCCAACTTGAGGAAGAATGACGCTCTTTATCTTTATTGATTCCTTGATAAAGGCTCTCTACTGTTAGAATTTGAAGAAAGTGATGAAACGGCGTAACACCAGTCTACCTGTTCTTTATTCGCCGTTTCTTCCTTTTTTAATCGCTATTATCTTTGGTATTTTAATTGATAGTAGTTTTCAGGTAGAGCCTTGGAGATGGAAGCGGCTTATTGGCGCTTCTTTGGCCTTCTTCTTTGTAGCAAGATTTTTTTTCTTTTTCCTTTTCAAGTTTGTCTTGCGAAAGCGCTCGCCTCTTGCTTTGCGAGGAGGAAAGTCTCATAGGTTTCTAGGATGGTTGCTTGCCGTTTTTTTATCCGGAAATATAGGATTATGGGGGGCGGCCCTTGGTTTAGGAGGATTGCGGCACGACTACTTTTATAATTACTTTGCGTCAAACGAAATTGGGTTCTTTCTTCCCCAGAAAGACGCGTCTACTATTGTTGAACTAAAACTTCTAAAGACGCCGGTTCTTCGCGAATATCCCGAGAATAACCTGGCGTTTTTTACCAGTAATTGTTCGACTTCTTTTGTCGCCGAAATCGAACGTTTAAAGGACACAGGGGAGTGGAAGGTTTTTTCAGGACGCGTTGCTGTAAGAGTTAGCGGCGACGCCACTGATTTGAAAATTGGGGATAGGATTAGAGTTGCGGGGACAATTGGACGCCCTAATAAACCGAATAATCCGGGTGAACGCGATCAAGTTTTTTATTATCGCTCTCAGAGAATATTAACCGTATTGAGGGTGAATTCGACCTCTAAAATTGAGGTGTTGGCTCCATCTGAGGACAGCGTAAAACAGAGAATTCTGAGTTTTTTAGAGAAGTTTCGATTGAGAGCGGCGTCCGTGCTTTCAAAGTCGCTTTCTAAGCAAAACGCCGCCGTCGCCTCTGGAATGACGCTCGGTTTACGAAATGAAGTCGACGACGAAACCTACGACTCGTTTCGACGTACCGGCGCCGCTCATTTATTAGCTATTTCTGGATTGCATGTCATGCTTGTTGTAGGAGCGCTTGCGCTTTTTCTCAGAGTGTTTGGTGTTCCAGAGCCTGTCATTGGGGTAGCGTCTATTTTTTTCGTTCTCTTCTATATGGGCCTTACGGATATGAGGACGCCGGTTATTCGAGCGTCTATTCTCATATCGATGATGAGCCTAGGGATTATTTTTAAAGCGGATGATTTTTTTCTGGATTCATTAGCAATGGCGGGGATCGTGATTTTGGTGTGGAATCCTTGCGAGTTGTTTCAACCAGGAGCGCAACTTTCGTTTATCGCTACCGGTACTTTCCTATGGGCGAGCTCACTAACCCTCGACGAGCAGGGAAAGGCAAATATAAAACGTTGGGAGGCGGTTAAAGATTGGCGACGTGAGAAAGAGCGTCGCATGTCGGAAAAATATTGGAAGCAGATACAAAGCAACACCTATAACAAAACGCTAGCACTCGTTATCCTTCCGCGCTGGCGAGCCTTTTCGAGGTATTACTGGGGAAAACTTAAGAGTATAACAAAAAGTGGCGCGATCATTTGGGCTATTGGCGCTCCGTTAGTTTTGTCTCTGACAAATTTATTCACTCCAATTGCCATCGTTGTAAATCCAATCATTTGGGTTCCTGCGACAGCGTCGTTGATTTTGGCTTTTCAGCTTGCGTTTCTAGGCGTCTTCGCTTCGGTTTGGGGAATGGAAGGAATTTTATCAGGACTTCTTTCCTTATGGGGAACGATGACGGAAATGTGCTTTGACGTTTTTTTATGGATCCTGGATTATATGTCGTCGAGAGAATGGGGCGCTTTTTATTTACCCTCTCCTCCTAAATGGGCGCTTTTAGTCTTCTATTGTCCCCTCTTTTTTTGGACTGTTTTCCCTCATTTAAGACCGTCGCGCAGAAATCTTAGACTTTTTGTTGGAACGTGGACGCTCCTCCTTGTTGCCGTTGCAGGTGTTTCTCAACATATTGAGAGACGACATGATTCTTTAGCCGTTGACGTCTTATCCATTGGACACGGAGGGGCGACGTTCGGAAAATTTTCCGATGGAAGAACTTTCCTCTATGATTGCGGAAGTATGGATAATCCGGAGAGGGTTGCAGAAATTGTTTCTAAATTCCTCTGGTTGTCAGGGCGTACTAAAATAGACCTTGTTATTCTTTCGCACGCAGACGTTGATCACTACGGCGCTCTTATTGCGCTCCTCGACCGCGTTAAAGTACGCGCCGTGTGCTTCTCTCCCTGGATGTTCCATAAAAAGAATAAATCGCTTGCACTTCTTCAAAATGCTTTGAAGGATCACGGCGTCGCCACTGCAGTCGTATCAGAGGGAGATACCCTAGAATCTTTAGGGTTTCCGGAGCTCTTCGTTCTTCATCCTCCAAAATTAATTGCGGAAGAGAGGGAAAAGGGCGGAAATGAAGACAGCGTAGTTCTCTTAGTAAAATATTTGGATCGTAATTTGCTTTTTCCTGGAGATCTAGATTGTAAAGACGCCGATTTTCTGAAACGCCCTTCTGAAAAAATTGATTTTGTTTTAGCGCCTCACCATGGAGGACAGTCCGCCAACGTAGATATGTTTTACGAATGGGCGAATCCTGAGTGGATAGGAATTAGCGGGGGAGCGTTGTTACGCAATGAAAATAAGGAAGCAGAACTCAAGGAAAAAGGATTTCGCATCGCTCACACATTCGACGACGGGACAATCCAGATTAGGATTGCGCGAGGGGAAAACAAAACCGAGAAATGCGAGATTGGAAACTTTACAATAATAACTTTCAAAACTAATCGAAATTCGACTGTTGAAGATCAATGAATCTATTTCACAAACGGAAGAGTTTCTTTAGCGTTTCGGCTAAACGTTGCCCGGATTCATTTTGAGACGCCGATCTCAAAGAAACGGTTGGCTGATGGAGAAGCTTATTAACCAAACGGTCAAAAGCATACCGAATTTCTTCTTCTGTATGTGCGGAGCAGTCTATTTTCCGTAATAGTCGTTCTAACTCTGCGTTTTTGACGTCGTTCCAGTTATCTCGAAGTTGACGAATTGCGTCGATTGAACTACGTGAATTGATATTCGCAATGAATTTTTCTGTTTCCTCTAGGACAATACGGTGCGCTTTAGGAATTTCCTGATCGCGTAGTTTTTTGTTGTGAACACAAGCGGCTTCTAAGTCATCCACTGAGTAAAGGAAGACGTTGGGGCGCTTGCTAAGTTGGGGATCCACGTTTCTTGGCACCGCCAAATCCAAAATGAAGAGCGATTTACCTGACTTGCGTTGTCCTTCGATTTCTAAATAATCGTCTAGGGTAATCACGGGGTCAGACGCTCCGGTAGCAACGATGACAAGATCCGCTAGAGCTAAGGCTTGAGACCGTTCCTCCCAATCAACAACCAAACCGTTCCATTTGTTAGCCAAGAGTTCCGCTTTTTCGGGACTACGATTCGCAACTAGAACGGATCGCGCCCCGTAATCGGAAAGATATTTAAGAGTTTCCTCCGCCATCTCTCCCGCCCCCAGAACGAGGGTCTTTTTATCGTCCAAGCGTTCAAAGATTTTCAGAGCAAAATCAACGACGGCAACGCTAGGAACACTGACGCGACGACGAAACACCTGGGTCTCAACGGAAATGCGTTTCGCTGTTTTGAAAGCGGTTTGAAAGGCGTCGTTTAGAACAGGTCCAGTGGTATGCGCTTCGGTCGCTAACTCGTAGGCTCGCTTCATTTGCGACAGAATTTGAGGCTCCCCAAGGATCATGCTGTCTAAACTTGAAGCGACGCAAAAAAGACGTTCGGCGGCCTTTATGTCTTCAAATGTTTGAAAATTGGTTTTGAAGCGTTCAAAAGAGATTTCTCTAGGAGACTGACTATATTTCGGAGATATAAGGAAAGGGAAAACGTTTTGATATTCGGGCAAATCGTCCTGATCTGCGGCAAAGTACAACTCTGTACGGTTACAGGTTGACACTAAAACGCTTTCAATATTGGGAAATATTTCACGCCAGTTAAGTAGAGATTGTGTTACGCCTGCTACGTCAAAGGAAAAGAGTTCTCGTACTCCAATAGGGGCGATACGGCTGTTAAGACCAATGACACGAATTGACATTTGCTCTCCAAAAGCTGTGTGCTAACTATTAACGCAAAGGTTGAAGTTCGCTACGAGAACGAGCGGCGTAATCGAACCTGACCGTATGTATTCTAATAACTAACTATCCGTTATACGACGGAAATCCTGAGGACGACTGATCGAATAGCTCCTGCTGGGCGTAATTACCAAACGATGCGGAAACATAGCTGTGTCGCCAGTGTCCGTCTATTCCTAGGAGCGCGCTTATCAACAAAATCGTTAGGAAAGCCCCAACGATAAAGTTGTGCACTGCGTTGACCGCACATTCGTCAAGCGCTTTTTTGCGTCGGCGCGGTAACCTTGCAATGAAAGCCGCCCCAAAGAGGATTGGCGTACCGATGGAAATTAGATCGAGCCCTGCCTGCGCGCCGGAAAACGCCTTTAAATAGAAACCGCTAGCAACGCCTATTCCAAGCGCGATTACCGAGTGATTGGCGGCAAAGCGGCATACTCGACTCAACCATTCAAGCGAGGGAAGGTAAAATGAACTCTGCATGAGGCTACTCTTCAATCGGCGTCTTTGAACCAAGTACATTGCTCCCGCAAGAACGCCGACAAAAGACAGAAGCGTGGCGATCAGTAGAGACGCCCCGTGAACCGAACGAACACAAAAACATGTTCCCTTTTGCGTAAAAAGAGCGTCCTGGGCGTAAATGGCTATTCCCGTAAGAGCTAACGCTAAAGGATAAAAAAATAACCCAAATTGCGTTTTAGGACTTACGACTGCGAGGTACAATGTAGACAGCGCTACCGTAAACGCTAAAACTGAAAACCAACCGCCCGTGCTTGCAAAAAAATGATCGTTTTGAAGCAGATCGTTGTGAAATAGAAAAAAGGCATGCGCTGTGACTCCAAGGCTCGCAAAGAGTATGGAGAAAAAATAGGCTGTCCGATAACGATCTTTAAATAGAGCGAAACGTACGATTTCTGTGATAAAAGCAAGAAAATAGCACGCGGCAAAACATACAACGTCGACGCCTTTTAACATGGAAAGGAATAAACCTCCATTTGCGTAAGATTTTCTCGAATCGTCTTAACTTTAGAAAGATTCATTCGCTTAGCTTCATCGCTTTGAAATAGCAAAAACGAACCCATTGCTCCTCTTTTTGAGACGCGGGCGACGAATCTTCTCCCCCCCAACATTGCAAGCTTATGCGATCGTTAAGGGTATAGTTGATTCGCCCTTCGTATACGCGACGAAATGAACTTTCATTGAGACCGCTAAACTCTGCAACCAAATTATGGCCAGTGAGCGTAATTCGTAATTTTCCACCCGGCGTATCCACCGGCACCTTGCCCGGAAAGACGTACATTTTTCCGTCTACATTCGCAAAGACGAGTTTAAAAACAACACGATCATTACGAATCCAATATATTCCGCACTGCTGATTAGCGCACGTCGGAGCCTTTAAAAAATAGCATTCCGTCTCAATACAATACGACGAAGGCATGGCGTCCGAGGCGCCCAAGAGAGCGCGTAGGGGTCTAAATAAAACGTTTCTGGCTTCCGAATTCGAAAAAGGTTCGGGAAGAATCTCCAGAGAGTTGTCGATAAATCGACGACATGGGACGTTTCCACGCAACCATTCCCAACCAGGTTTTAAAGAACCCTCAAAGCGATCTTCAAACAGTATTTCTTGACTTCTAGCAACGGGTAAACATTCCGTCCACGCTGACTCCGCCAATGATATAAGAGACAGGTAGAAAAACAAAAATAAACGAAACATCACGACAACCTTAACGC
>CAVGEG010000133.1:0-5569 GCA_963628165.1 Paratractidigestivibacter sp.
AAGTTGTTCCTGGATCGAACACTTTCGATTTTGACTTGACTTCTCGCTGATTTCGTTCTACGGAATATTCTGAAACGACGGCGAACTTGGGCGTCGTCGCTTTTTTTGAAATTTTCATAAATTCGTTAACGTTATTCTCTTAAAAATAGGTATTCTTTTTATTTAATATTTGATAAGTAAGATTGATTAAAACTTTAAAATTCCTTTTCTTTTGAATTTGCTCCTCTTGAGAAAATAGCAAGTAGGGCGACTTATATCTCTGATTTTTTACAGTGGTAGCTGAACTTGAAAAACCATTGCAGGCAAAATCTTATTTACAAGATCTTTATAATGAATAGAATAACAGTCAGTGCTTATTCATTTAATTTTGTCTGGGCTTTGTTTTTCAGGCGTCATCTTGGATTTTTTACGGAGAGCTCTATGAAACGGACAAGTTTAAGAGGTTTTACGCTAGTAGAACTTTTGGTTGTTATCGCGATCATTGGTATTCTCATCGGTTTGCTTTTACCTGCGGTACAAGCGGCTCGCGAAGCGGCGCGACGTATGCAGTGTACGAATAACATGAAGCAAATGGGCCTTGCGGTTCACAACTTTGTAGATCAGAACAATCGTATCCCGAACCAAGGCGAAGACCTCTTTTGGTCTGGCGCGTATAAGCGCAATGGAACAGACGAACGTATCGACGTCGTCGACGTTTACTCTTGCCATATGCTTCTTCTTCCTTTCATCGAACAGAACGCGCTCTTCCAGCAGATCACCGGATACTGCCAGAGAGCGGCGAACACGAACCCTTACGTTTGGGATTCTGGCGCGGGTACGTCGAATATTCCTCTTCCGTGGAATAGCAACGACATGTACGACGGCCAGCGCAACCCCACCGAAACGCTGATTTCTTCTTTCATCTGCCCCTCGGACGGGAATAGCGTGACGTCGAAGTCGGACGGTTACCAAGGTTGCACGAACTACGGATGCAACCGCGGCGACTTCATGATTGGCGGCAAATGGAGCGAGAACCGAAATAGGCGCGGCGTCTTCTTCTCATATGACGTAGGCGGTCGCATGGGTCTCGAAAGCATCACGGACGGCACGTCGAACACGCTTCTCTTCTCGGAAATTCTTGCGTCGAAAGCGAGCGGCGGGGACGTGATGGTGAAGTCGACTGTCGTTGCCGCGGCGATTCACGGTCAGCCGGTCTCCGCGTGCCTCGCGATGCGCGGCGAGAATGGCATGGTCAACGGCGGCGATACGTGGGCGATCAAAGGTCGTCGTTGGGCGGACTGCCGCGCGGCGTACACGAACTTCCACGCTTGCGTTCCGCCTAACAGCCCGAGTTGCTATGGTTCGAACAACGGTAAGAGCGAATGGTCGACGGCGATGTGCGTCTCCGCGTCGAGCAATCACAGCGGCGGCGTGAACGCGTGCATGGCGGACGGTTCGGTTCGTTTCATCTCCGAAACGATCGACTGCGGCGACGTCAACCACGTTCTTGGTTATCCGAACTGGACCGGCGAAGGTCACCAGTGGATCGGTCCTTCCACCCAAGGCGTCTGGGGATGCATGGCGACCCCGCAAGGCGGCGAGACTGTGTCGATGTGACCTTCCTAAGCTTGTAACATTCTTCTCATAGCGTCTGCGAACGAGTCGTTTCAAACCCGCGTCGCAGGCGCGCTTTTTTTACCACGAGGATCAATAATGATGATGAAGAACCTATTGTTTTCCCTTTTAGTTCTTTGCTTTTTAGGCACGTTTGTCGGCTGCGGCAATAAAGCGATCAAGACGGAAGGCGTCACCGGTACGATTACGGTCGACGGAGAGCCGACGGCGGACGTCAACGTCTATTTTATCCCCGCGGATACGACGGGATTGAGCGGATATGCGAAGACAGACGAAAACGGCGTTTATAAGCTCCAAACCCTCACTGGCGCGGGGAACGCCGGAACGACGCCGGGCAAATATCTCGTGAAGTTTGATTATCGCGTCGCGGTTGAAAACGGAACGATGATTGAGAATGGCGAAGAGATAACGACGTATGATAGCGTTCGTGCGATCGAAGACAAGTGGTGCGACGAGCGCACTTCCGGCGTAGAAGTTGACGTCGTTCCTGGCGCGAACACCTTTGACTTCGATTTGACTTCAAAGTAAATCGCTTTGTTTTACTAAATAAAAAGACCCGGACGCGTTATCTTGCGTTCCGGGTCGTTTTTTTATCGGGCGGGAGGCTCGAGATTTCATTTCATTTCTTTGAGAACGTCGGCAAGTTCTTCGACGTTGGCGATATTGGAGCGTACGACCTTTCCGTCTTTATCGACAAGGATAATCCACGGCGCGGTCTGGACGCCGAAGGAAACGGCGGCGGCGCCGTCAAGCCCAGCGGGATCGCACACGTTCTTCCAAGGAAGTCCTTTCGTGATTTGAGCGAAATAGGCGTCCGCGGCGGCTGGGTCGGGGGTGGAGTCGACGTTGACGCCGATCACGTTGACCCGAGAAGCGAGCTCTTTAAGGCTGGAGACGCTGTCAGTATCCCAGCTCCCCCAGAAGAAGACGACGGTCGGTTTGTCGCCGGGTTTATACTCGCAAGGCGTTCCGTCGGAGTACTGGAGTTTGGGCATATTGAACGCGACGCCTTCAGACTTGAGTCGAGCCAATGCGCCCGCGGCCTTGCGACCGACGAGCGCTCCGGAGGCGTTCTGCGCGGCTTGTTGGTAGTACTTGATGGCTTCGTCGTTGTCCAGAAGATATTCCTGGTCGAGAGCGAGGCTCATCGCGGCTTCCGCGGCGGCCGCCGTCATGGGATATTCCTCGACAAATGCGGCGAGATCTTCCGTGTACTTCTCCTGAGCTTTCGTGAGTTCGCTCGGTTTAGGTTGCGGCTGGCTCTGCGCGACGGCGTAGAACGCGGCGGTAATCTGACGCTGACGCAAACGCGCCTTCACTTCGTCGCCCGCGTCGCCAAGTTTTTCACCCAACGCGTCCAGTTTAGCGGCACCTCCGGGATAGAGACCCGATTGAACGCCCGAGAAGATAACGTCGACTGCTTGAGAGAGAAGGTTGTCGCTTTCCTGAGGCGTCGACGCGGCGAGTTGGAGGAGAAGTTCGACGGTGGAGTCGCAGAGCGCGGGATATTCCGCGGGAGAGGCGGATTCGAGCTTGTTGTAGGCTTCGGTCAAGACGGCGCCCATTTCACCGACGTCGCCGGAGACGGCGGACGCGGCGGCGCTTCCTTCAGTCGGAAGTAAAATCGAATTCGCCGCGGCGGAACCGGTCGCTTGCCCAAAGGGTTCGCCCGCGGGTAGCCCGACGACTTTCCATGCGTCGCCGACCTTAATCATATCGCCGACATAAAGTTCCTGACTCTTCGACGCGTCGGTTCCGTCCATTACGATGATCGCGACGTTATAGTACGCTTCGAGATCCTGAGAGAAGTTTTCTCCCGCGGGAATAGCGGCGGGAAGTCCGGCGTTGAGAGCTCCCCATTTCGCGTCTTCCGGGATCGCAAGGGTCTGAGCGAGCTGAGCAAACGCATTTGCGGTCACGCCTTTGACCTGGTTCTGCAATTCCTTAGCGACGGGACCTTGGCCGACTCCGATCGTCGTTAAGTCTTGAGCGGAAAGCGCGACGCGCTGATAACGCGCAAAGTCGTTCGTCTTGAGCGCGGCGACAACTTCCTGGGCGGTTTCCTGTGGAGAAATGACGCGCCACGACGCGATCGTTTTCTTATCCGCGGCGAGCATTCCGCGGCGCATACCGCCGTTGTTAAGCCAACGCGATTCTTTTCCCAAGACGTCGCGATAAACTTCGACCCCGTGTTTGAAGAATCTGATTTGATCGACCTGGGCTCTTTGACCGGGCTTCGGAGTCGGAGCGGCCCAGACGCGTAAGATGGTCGTTCCGTCGGGCGCGTACAACACGACGCCGGCGTAGCCTTGCTCTTTATACTGCTTAACGACGCATTTATCTTCCTCGTCGGCGGCAGGGTAGTCGACGTCGACGTCGGCCTGTAAGGGACCGCGCCCCAGAATTTGTTCAGGTTTTTGCGCGAAAGCCGACCCGCCGATAGCGATCGCTCCAAGGATCGCGACGCAACTCGCGATTTTTAAGACGCGCGAGTAAAGGGTTCCTGTCAAAAGCATTAGCTAACTCCTTTTAGTAATGGTAGCCGTCTATTCGAAAGACTTACGTAATTTGCACGGTTAAGGCGCGGATATAGAAAGAGCCCGAGGCGGCGAACCTCGGGCTCTTTGGATAGTTCCTCCGCGTTACGACAGAGGATAATAAAATTTTTCATGTGTGACAAGAGCGACGCGCCGCGTTTAAGGTCGCGCCTTCTAAATCTTTAGAACGCCTTGCCTTCACTTAATGGCGCGGATCGTGCCAAATTGTTTTTTCGACGCGGGAACGCTCTGTTGTTCCTGGGGCGCGACGATGCGAACGTTCTGCTTCGACTGCATTTCGCGCAAGTTCTTCGCATTGGTCTGAACGGCGTTTGTCGTTTCGACGCGCTGGGTCTGACGAATCGCCTGGCGCTGAGCGTTGACGCCGTCCTGTTCGTAGCTTACGGAGCGAACGGTGTTGGGGGCGCGGGTCTGAGGAGCGGTCTGCGTAACGACGTTTTTCTGAGCGACAGGCGCATCGCGACGCTGGTTCGCGGCGTACTGTTGAGGCTCGACTTCGCGGACGATTTCGCGAGATCGTTCGATCGTCTCTTCAACGGGGCGGAACTGCGCGGCGGGGCGCGTCGTGCCAAACGCTCTCTGGAGAGACATGGCGACGTTCGTCGTGAAATCGTTCTTAGGCGCGTTGGCGACGCGAGAGTTGTACGTAGGGAGCTTCGCGCTCATCTTGCTCGGCGACGCGTCATACGCTTCGACGTCGTAGAAGTTTAAGCCGCTCGTGGGAGCGCTTTGGTACGACGATTGGCTCGAGTAGGACGGGAAGGAGTAATTTTGATCGCACGGCGAGCATTGTAGGGAAGTGTAACCGCCAGTCGCATAGCATCCCGAATCGTTGCATCCGCCGACGTAATCGCCGCAAATCGTGCAAGGATTGCAGTTTGACTTGGGCGGACGAGGCGCGCATCCGCAATCAGGGTAAATCCCCGAGGTCAGTTCGCAGAAAATCCACTTAAAAGGAGCCGCGGCAAGTTCAGAAACGCTTCGCGCTAAATCGCAACCCGTATAGCAAGCGGCGTCGCAACCATACAACGAGCCGTACATGGGATTATCGCACGTCGGGGCGCAAGTGGCGACGTCGCAAGTGGGCGTGTCGCACGTAGGAGCGTAAGTTGGGACTTCGCAGGAAGGCGCGCAGGCAGGAAGAGCGGGAACGTCGCACGTCGGAGCGCACGCGCCGTATTGCTGCGCATAGGACGCCGAGGCGCCGGTTAGAAGGACGGCAGATACGACCGCCAATAACGAAATCTTTGCAAACGACTTCATTTTAGACCTCGCTAAAATTTTTATATCTTAAACGGATGTTTCTTTTCCACACGAAACGCGACGCAATATGAGAAAAGACGCCTTGCTTCAAGGGCTTTTCTTGTTCCCTTTTCCGTCGCTAGTCCCTTTATCGG
>CAVGEG010000134.1:0-5056 GCA_963628165.1 Paratractidigestivibacter sp.
CTTCACCATCATCGGAACCCCGACGGAACAGCTGGCGACCGCTAAGCTCATCAACGACGCTATAGTCAATCTTCCTCCGGAAGACGAAACTCGTTATTACAAGTTCGAAGAACAAGTCTCCGACGCCATGATCGATTTGCTTAACGAACGCGTCAAGAACGTCTCCAAGATCGAACGCGACACGCGCAATAACGCCGTCTTACGCGTTACGGCCAAGCCGTACCAGCACGAAGAAATCGCTCTGGCGATCGATAAAATCCAAGCCGAGTACCCGTTGAAAGATGAAAACAGCTTCGCGACTTACGTCGTCACGACCGACGTCGTCACGCGCTTCAATCAAGTGAAAGACGATTTCCAAAAAGATCACGGAACGATTAAACTTCTCGACGACGGTTCCAAGGGCGTCCTCTCCGTCTGGGCGTTGCCCGCGCAACAAGCCGCTCTCAAAAAGCTGTTGGAAGAATTAGGAAACCTCGATTCCGTTTCGAAGACGACCGCCGCGCTTTACACTCCGAAACACGTCGACGCCGCGACCCTTGTTTCGATCTTGACCGATCTTCATCCTTCGGTGAAAGCGACGAACGACACGATCAATAAGCGTCTGATTCTACGCGGAACCGCCGACACGCTCGCCGCGGCGCAGGAAACTCTCGCGTCCCTTGACGTTCTCCAAGACGACGGCGTCACGCGCGTCTACAAGGCGTATCCTGTTCAAGGATTCTACTCGACGGATCAAGTCGGAGCCTATTACTCTCCCACTTACTATTTGCGCGATATTAGCGCGCTCGTTCCCGCCGCCCGCATCTCATTCGATTACTACAATCAGCAAGTGATCGTCTGGGGTACGGAAGAAGAACACGCGATCGTCGCCAAGATCATCGAAGACCTCACGAAAAACACCGGCGTCGACAAAAGAATCATGCGCTGGCAGATTCGTCGCGCGAACTACTCGACGCTGACCTCGCAGATCGCCGCCGTCTATCCTCGCGCCGTCGCGACTTACGACGCCGCGTCGAAAACCCTCCTTATTCGCGCGGCGAACGGCGTGAGCCTCGACGCCGTTACTGAACTCCTCGAACTTCTCGATCCTGAAGAAGTCTCCGAGTTTGATCCGGTTCTCGAATACTACAACGCGGGCTCGACGCCCTCTCCCGATTTGGTCAGCGCGGTGAAATCGCTCGTCCCTAACGCCAGCCTCGTGTCAATCGACGAAAAAACGCAGCAGCTTCTCGTCATAGCAAAACCTGCCGAGCAGAAGGTCGTCGCCGACAACGTCGAGCGTCTTGCGAAGACCTATGGATCCTCCGACCTTAGGATGATTCCGTATCCGGTCTACAGCATGAAAGTGACGCCCCTTGTTACCGAAATGACGAAGGCTTATCCCGCCGCGTCCTTTGCCGCCGACGATCGCGGTTCGCGCCTCCTCGTGAGAGCGACGCTTCAGGATCACGTTCGTATCTCGGAAGAAATCGCGCGTTTGAACGAAGAATATTCCTCAGAAACGGGGGAAACGGTTGCCCCTGGTCCGCGCGTTATCGTTTACGAAGTCGACACACCTCAGATTGCGGCGCAAATTCGCGGCGTCGTTAATAGCCTCATTCCCGACGCGGAATCCTTCGGCGGAATGAACTTTTACGGATCGTCTAACGGACAAAAGGAAAAGATCGCGATTCTCGCCAACGGTCACGACCATGAACGAATCAAGGCTATCGTCGATTCTTTCAACCAGACGTCTGAAGATGATAAGTTAGAGTTTGCGATCTATCCCTACGGAGGAGCGTCCCTCGAGATGATCGACTCGATTCTGTGCAATTTGCTCCCTAGCGCGGTCGCGATCGATCAACCGGAAATGGGCGAGACAGTCGCGGCGCGTCAGGCACGTCGTATGCAATACATGCGTCAACGCTCGATGCAAGGCGGACGTTTCAACGCGGAACCCAAGCCTTCTCCTTTCTATCGCATAGACAGCGCGTCCAAAACGGTCGCCCTCTTCGCCACGCAGGAAGAGCATGAGACCGTGCGAAGCGCGATTGAAAAGATCGTCTCCACCAGCACCGACGAAACGAAAATGATTACGCGCGTTTTCCGTCTCGGCTCACCCGTCGCTTATCAAGTCGCCAACGGCATGCGTTTGACATACCCTACCTGCACGAGTTTCGCGACGACCGGCAACGAGATTATCGTAACCGGTCCGGAAACGGAAGTCGCCAAATGCGAAGAACTCGTCGGCGAACTAAACAAGGAACGGTATGATCGCGTTGGTAATTTCCTAACCCTTAAGGTTCCCGCGGAATCCAACTACAATCGCGACACGCTCATCTCTATCATTAGCGGCCATTTCACCAGTATGGGAGTTTCTCCTTATCCTGGACTTTCCCCCGATCAAATCACGATCTGGGGACGCGAGGACTCTTTGGAGTTCGTCTCCAAGTGGTTTAACGAACTTGTCGCTATGCCGAACGAAGCGTCTTACGTCACCTATCCTTTAACGAATACGCGTCTTGACCTTGCCGTCGCTTTTTTGGCGAAAGTTTGCCCTAACGCGTCGATCACCCCAGATCCGACGCGAAATTGCCTGGTCGTCTACGCGACCCCAGAGATGCAAACCGCCGTCGCGGACGCCCTCAAAGAATTTGATAAACCCGTCGTCGAAGGCGCTGAAATTATAGGCGCGACCTACGACTGGGCGGATACGGCGACCTACTGGGCGATCTTCGCCGAATTACGTCAGCGATTCCCCGAAGCGACGATTACGCCGATCGGTTCCCAGTTCTACGTAACGGCGCCCAAGGCGGTGCAAGACAAATTTGGCGACTATATTTCACGCCGCGTCGCCTCCGTCGTCGACAATGCGTTCGCTTTTGAGCCGTACTACCTGAAAAACATCAGCTTGACAAACCTTGTGCAGATTTCGCAGCACGTCCTTCCCGGCGTTTGGATCTTCGCTGGCAAAGGCACGAACGAGATCTTTGCCGTAGCGACCCCGCAGAACCACGTCAAACTCAAGAAATTGATCGCGGCGATGGAAACGTTGCCCCCCGACGCGGAAACGCAAGGCATTATGCCCAAGATCTATAAGGTTTCGGCGCTTGGCGCAAACCTCGCCATTCCGACGCTCCAACCGCAGTTGCCGGGCGTCGTAATGTATCCTCTCCCCAACAACCGAATCATCGTCTGGGGATCGGAAAAGGATCACGCGCACGCTGCAAAGGTCTTGGAGACCTTTGCGGAAGCCTTCCCCGAATCGGTTCTCGCCAAATATCCCGTCGTCAACTTAAACGTCAACGACATTCTTTCCTTCTGCCAATCGCGCTTCGCAGGTCAAGCGATCTTCTGGCCCGCAAGCACTGGCGAACTGATGTGCCAAGCGCCCGAGGATATTCAGAAAGACGTTGAAAGCCTTATTCAACGTCTAGACGTCCGCAATCCCGACATGGAATTCGTTCCCGTCGCGTACGACTTGAGCGATATTCCCGCGACGTCGCACCCGTCGTTGGTCACGAACGTTCAAAGAATCGACCCCACGGCGATCATACTTCCGTCTTCCACGCCCGGATTCATTGTCCTCTACGCGCGTCCAGCCACCCAAAAGAAACTCGGCGAAATCGTCGACGAACTCTTGAAGGAACGCGACGCCGCCCAGCAGAAGATGGTCGCTTACACCGTCAAGAGATTGACGTACCCGCAACTTTCCGGACTCCTCCTTCCCCTCTATCCGAACGTGAAGATCGGCGTCGGAACGAACGCCAACCAGGTGATAATTTTGGCGAAGCTGTCGGAACATGAAAAGATCGCCGAACTCATCGACCAGATCAACGCGGATCATGACGACGGCATGTCCTCGCGCGTCTATCGTCTCAAGAACTCCCAGCTCGCCGTCGCGCAGCAGGCGATTATGACGATGTACCCGCAAGCGGTCGTCGTGATCGATCAGCTTTCCCGCTCCGTCCTCGTCAAAGCCTATACGGACGAACACCAAAAGATCGCTCAACTCGTCAAGGAAATCGACGAAAAGGATCCCGAAAGAAATACCTCTTTCAAAGTTTTCAATATCGGAACGATCAGCTTCAATCGACTTCTTCCGGCGTTGAGAAACTTCTACGCGAACGACCCCGCATTCCAGATTCAGCTTGACTCCGCGCAACAATGCCTTATCGTCCGCGGCACTTCCGTTCAGCATAAGGCGGTCGAAGATCTCATCAACGAACTGAGAACAGGCGGTATGGCGGATTCCGACTCGTATATGCAAACGTATACGCTCAAGAATCAATCGTCCCTTAGCTCCCTTTACAACGTCTTCTTCGAACAAGGACGCGATATCAATATGTATCGCGACTATTCGACCGGAAAGCTCGTCGTAATCGGACGTCCCGAGGAACACAAGATGGTTCAAGACGTGCTCGAGATGATCGCGCCTGAAGAAACGGAACTCGCCGTCTTCGAACTCGTTTACGTCGATCCGCAAGCGGCGCGTCAAGTCTTCAGCATGTTGGAGAACGACGGCGCGTACGTCGACGTTCGATTCGACTCGAACTCGAATCAGCTCTACGTTCGCGCGACGCCCACGAAACTTGAAGAGATCCGTCGACTCCTCGTGAAGATGGGTGAAAAAGATCTTCAGAAGATGAAGCCGTTCGTGGAAACCACCGCCAAGGGCGCCGTTTCCACCGACAACAAGCGCATCTACATGAACGACAATCTCTATCCGAAAGAGAATGTAACCTCGACGACCATCGACGTCACGCGTCTAGAGCCCGTTACGGCGGAGACGATCAACAAACTCAACTCTTCCAAAGCGGAACTCGACGTCAAAGGCGTTTCCAACTCGATGCGCTCCGTCGAGATCATCGGAGCCGATCCGAATAAAGTTCTCGACGCCGTCCTAAAGACTTGGAATCGCGAAAATCCGATCCATGTCGTCGAAGCGACCCCGGAATTTACCGAATCGGCCCCTGCGCCTGCCGAACCGGCTCCCGCGCCTGCCGAACCGGCTCCCGCGCCTGCCGAACCGGCTCCCACGCCTGCCGAACCGGCTCCCGCGCCTGCCGAACCGTAT
>CAVGEG010000135.1:0-4725 GCA_963628165.1 Paratractidigestivibacter sp.
CTCCTGGCATAATTATCTCGATCAAACGAATGGCGCTTCGATCTCAACGCGCGCTATTCTCAAGTCTTTGTCTCAGCGAAATTGGCGTGTGCAAACTTTTTGCGGTCCTGCCTTCGATAAGGATTCGATTCTCCTCGAAGAGGCTATTTCAAATGCCGAACAAATAAGGCGACTTTCTCGCAAAGAGTATAATACCTCCTGTTCATATGCTCTTTCAAATTTTTTGGACGGTTCTATTGAATCTCTTGGATTTACTCCTCTTGGAGAGATTAAAGATGATCTTTCATTACGTCGTTATGCAGAAGTGTTTTTGCGTCTTTATCGACATTATTTAATAAGCGAGCGTCCAGATCTCATTCTCTCATATGGAGGCGCCTATGTTAAAGATAGAATTTTGTCATATGGAAGCCAATATGGCGCTAAAACGTGCGTACTCCTCCAGAATTTTGCTTATAACAACAAGGACTATTTTCTGCATTCTGATTTAAATATCGTTCCGTCAAATTTTAGTAAGGAACATTATTGGAATACCCTTGGTTTGAAGACGGCTGTTTTAGCGCCTTTAATTGATTTCGCTCCGTTGAGAAAGTGTGGTGGCTTTTCATTCGACAAACGAAAGTATTTAGTCTTTTTCAATCCAACAGCAAACAAAGGCGTCTACTGGTTTGCAAGAATTGCAAAAGAATTATGGAAGATTCGTCCTGATATTCAAATTTTAGTCGTTGAAGGTAGCGCCGGAAGAGAAATACTTTTGCGTAAAGATCTGGAACTACATGGAGTTGGGAATCTGTATTTTGTGCCCAATACGACACATCCCGAACAAATTTATCGTGTTGCTTGCGCTATTTTAATTCCCTCTGTTTTTAATGAATCGTTTTGTCGCGTTGCTGCTGAAGCGATGGCTGCTTGCGTTCCAATTATTGCCTCTAATCGTGGAGCAATTCCTGAAACAGTGGGGGATTGTGGGGTTGTTCTTGACATTCCTAGCAAATATCAAACCTGCACGAAAATATTGCCGTCTGAGGAAGAAGTTCAAGAATGGATAAGCGTTATTCTTTCCTTTTGGGATGACGAATCGAAAGCCTCGCTTCTCGTCAAGCGAGGAAAACAAAGGGTAGAAAAGTTGTGGAATGAACAGCTTCTAACTGACAAGTATGAAGAAGTTTTTTCTAAGGTGTTGTACTAGACTAGTGGATAACCTTTGTGATCCAACGTAACCAAATAATCTTTAAGGAGGACGATGAAATTGACGAAAAGCAAGTCGGAGAAATCTCGTTTTTCTAAGAAGAAAACAGGGAATGATTTTCTGATTTCTCGACGTCTATTTGTTGAAACGCTTGAAAATAGAGAGTTATTGTCTGTGGATTGCGCCATGGATTCTCAACTTATCGTAGAGAAAGAAGCGTGTTATACGACTTTACAGGATGTTAGTCAGCATTCCACGATCGAGTTCGCCTCGAAGTTAAACGGGTCGTCAAACGCGGCTACAAAGTTGGAAGGCGTATATACGGCAAAGCTATTCTATACCGTGAAAACGCGCGAAGAAATGGAGAACAAGACAGAGTCAAGCGACGCGTATGACTATATTTCTTCCGCATTTGCCGAGATGGAGCAGGAGAAGGCTAATCTTTCGTCCACCGGGGAGAGTTATTTTGACTCTTCAGACGACTTAATGATTATTTCAGCAGACGAGGCTTTGGAGGATAGGTTCTTTAACGACGATGATTCAGTCGCTAGTTTTTCAGGAGGTTCAGGAGGTTCAGGAGGCGGATATGTCTCAGCATATCTCTCTGGAGGGGGATATTATGTCGAAGGAGAGGACATATGTATCAGTTATGATAATCTTCCTACCGATTGTGAGATAAACGCAACAGTAGTGGGTATTCCGGAAGCTATAGTCACCGTTAATCCAATTTCCTCTGGAAGCGGACAGATTATTATCCATACCAAGGAGGACTACTCTTTGGGGGGAGATAAGATTGGGGTTATCCAATTATCTTTGAATGGCGCAACCGCTCAGTTCGATCCTACCTCGAGTTCTACCTTTAATGTGACAGTCTTGGAACGCCCTGAGTTTATTGCGTATCCCGATAGCACATCCAGTGGCTCTGTAGTGTATAATGACGATTCCTACAGAACTTATGTTAATAATGATGATCTCGCTGGCGCTAAAGTTCAAGTAAAAGGGGGAAGTATCACGTCTAAAGGGGGAGCGGGACTAAGGTATAGTTTGGTAAATCCCTCTCCTTACTTTCAGATTGATCCTCAGACAGGAGCCGTTTCTCTACGGAAAAACGCTAAAGAAATTGTTGCTCTTACTGGAGAATATGTGCATCAGATAAGCATTCGCGCTTATGAGTCGCGTAAGGTTACGGGAGAAAGCGGCGGGGGTTTTTGGACAGACGACGCGGTGGTCAATATTTCCATTGCTAGTTGGAATGTGGATCGTAATTGCGCGCTTAAAGCTAGGGCATTTCCTGTTGATGGTTGCACTATTAAAACGCTGGCAACAGATGTTGGACTTTCTGTGGAACAATACCAAAATTGGCTGACCATCACTAACGGAGACTATGTGGTTGAACTTTTTGACGGAAGTTATAAATTGGCCAAAGATATAACTTTCAATGACGTATTAGCACAATCGTCGCTGAAAGTTTTTGAGGTACCCAATACTATTTATGCTATTTGGGGATTTGATCCTCAGGCGAAAGTGGCCATGCATTGGTGGGATAATCTTCAGCACATGAATCAATTGGGATTTAATGTGTGCTATTTCGAGAATGATCATTTTGACAACGCTGGCGAGTTTGCAACCAGTAAGGTCTTTAATGATATATATAGTCTGTCATCAAGGAAAGAATTGCATGGTATTTATATAACCTCACACGGCGATGGGGTAAATGCGTGTTTCGGTAGTACTGATGATCCAACCTGGGGGCCTTTTTGGAGACTCCAATTAAACAGCACGGTAAATTTTGACTCAAATATCCCTGCTACGTGGGGCATTAATCATGCTCTGTCTTATAAATTAGGATCCCTTATTGTACACTCATGTTATTCCGCTAATTCAGGAGCTGGTAATCTTGTTAGTACTCAAGAGACTACAAAACTGTTTTCGGGGGTTACTTCTAGTAACGATCACCATGCTTTCGCTACGCTTTGGGGGTGTAAGCAGAATCTAAACGGCGCTTATACGGTCGGCGGTGAGCAGAAAACGAAGTTCATCTATAATGTTTCTCTTGATCCCGATTGGCTACCGCTTTAAAACTCAACAAAGGAACGAACTGATGATAGGTTTTCGATATATTAAGACGCTTTGTGGTTTGGGAGTAATCGCGACAACTGTATGTGGCGTTCTATCGTTTGAGATGAAAGACGGTAAGGCGGATGAACGGAACGTTGCTAGGGGAATCGTTGATGTTACGAATACAGAACCTTCTGAGTTCGTCGGGGTTCTCCGTCCTACGGAAGCTTTCTCTCGATCTGGGACGCCCCTCAGTGAACCGAGTTCTTTTTCCGGTATGACCGATATGACTAATAGAGAATCTACAAGGTCTCAAGTTGAGAATGAAGTCGCGGTTCCAGCGACGGTTTTCGGGGAAGATCAAGACGATAGCGAAGAGGACGGTCCAAAAACCTCGCTTCGTTTCAATGAGATTCCGGAAGAATACTTCGACAATCTCAAAGTTCGGGAGCGAATGACGACTGATTATCAGGGAAGGTTGGCTATATCGTGCATTTCTCTGGAAGCTGTTCCAAATTATGTTTCCGTAGATGGAATAAAACTGCAACATCAAATGGCCAGAGGGGAATACGACGAGGTCGTTCAAGAATGCCAAAGGATTATTGCAGAAAACTCTCTCTGGTGGGAAAGTAAGCCGTGGATTGAAGGAGGAGAAAAAAATCATTGGATGTTAACGGAAGCGCAACGACTTTTAGCGAATGCCTATGAACTCAAAGGAGAGTTGGGAAAGGCAAAGCGGGCGTACGAAATAGTATTAGGCGTTTCAAGTAAGGATTACATGTGGGTTCAAGCGCGATGCGCCTACGAGGCGTTACGGAATGACAATAAAGGAACTCCCGAATCTTCCAAAATCATGTGTCTAAATTGTTTTTTAATGGGGGAACTAGACCGTTTAATGCAGGAAAGGGAGAATATACTTAAGCTGAAAGAGTTGTTGAAACGAGACGGACGTCATGGAAGTATGGAAGAGATTAATCAATGGAATCGCGATTTTTATCAATTGAAATGGACCTGGAAACGCGTATGGCTCTTCCGAGATCGCGTGGCCAGAATGATTTGCCCTGAATTATATTACGTGAGTTCGTTAACGCCTCGTGAAGGCGTCAGTTTATTTTCGACCCTCCAAAAAGAATCTTTTGGACAATTTCTTACCTCTTATCGGGAGCGAATGGACGCGTTTCCAGAACGTCGCAATAGTTTTATGGAACAAGACTTACAAAATCTTGAGTTATTGCATAGCATATCATATGATTTTAGCCCTAATGGCAGAAGATACGACGATGAAGTGAGAAACAATTTCCAGGACGTCCCAGGTGAACGGATTGAGGAAAGCGGCAGAATTCAACCGTTTATATTCGTCGAAAACTGCGAGTGAAGCTTGGCGGATGTGTTGGAAATTTTGAAATTTTTTAAAAAAGTCGTTGACGAGTTTTGAAGAAGCGGTATACTCTTATCTGTTGTCGCTAACGCGAGAGCGAGCG
>CAVGEG010000136.1:0-4650 GCA_963628165.1 Paratractidigestivibacter sp.
CGCTTTCCAACCTCAACGAAGCCTCATATTGCGCGTTCCAATCGACGCTAGATCCGTTTTCCTTCGCTAAAATGGAGATTCCGGAGCATGTCGAAGCCTTCTTTGACCGCGCTGAAATCAAAGAAGAATATCGACTTTCCCAGAGCTGGTATCTGCAAAAACTCCTCGGAAACTATGAAACGAATGTTCAGAGTTGTTGCAGAGCGGTCGTCTCCACCCTCGACGTGAACTCCTTTGAGCTGTTTTACGGCGACAAACCGGAAAAAGGTTCGCGACTCGTTCTTATCTACTTGGCCGTCTACAGCCTCTGGGCCCAAAACCACGCCCAAGAGTTGGAAGAAAACGCCGATCTTGCGAAAGTCTATGAATACGTCATGGAAAGATATCGCAATATCGCTCGCCAATTCCATTACGAGATCTGCGAACGCTACTTCACCGAAGGCCCCGACGCCAAAGACCAAGTTGTTATTGACACGCGTATCATCTCGAAAGACATTCTGTCGCGAGTCGACTGCGTCATGAAGGACTTCCTCCTCGACGTCTTCGCGAAAGAAGCGGGCGTCGACTACGAACCTTCTAAACCCAAGCCGTTGCAGGTCGAAATCATCCCCAACGCACAAGTGCATCAAAGGCGCGTCGAACAGTGGGAGAAGTACCGCAAAGAGATTCATGCGCTCATCGCCCAGTATACCGATCTCGATCCTTCCGAGATCAATATCGACCGCATCTTCTGCTACACCTTCAACTACCTGACGTGGTTCATCCCCGAGACGATCCGCATGCAGCCGCATAAGATCTGCGCCTCCGCCTCCGTCGTTCGCGCGGAGATCGTCAAACTGATCCAAAGCGGATACCCCACGATCAAGTCCTCGCAGATGCAGAGAATGATCCAGAGGCAAGACCCCTTCAAACCGCCTCAAAAAGTCCTCGACGCCTGCCAATGCCCCGCCGTTCTCGACCACATGCGCGAACTATGTCAGTGGGCGTGCGACGAGATCGTGAAGGGGTATCGGCAAACGCTTCAATCGATCGCCAACGGGCTCCTTGAACGCTTCGATTACGACGAGTTTAAGAAGACGTACAAGAAGGGGAAGGACTACGCGGACTGGCTCGCGCTCTGCGTCATTAACGTCTATCGCGCGTGGTTCCAGAAGTATCAAGACGTCGTCGACGCCGACCCGCTGTTGCAAGAGGCGCTTCGAAACGGCCGAGAGTTCTTCGTCCTCCTCGCGAAGGACTACAAACTCCCGATCTGCGCTTATTACTTCAAGATTCACACTCTTCTTCCTCAAGAAGACGCCAAGGTCGCTCAGGAATATAACAAAGAGATTGCGGAAATGCGTCAAAAGTTTGGGCAGTCTCTCGATCCAATCATTCACGACGCGCAGATCCTCGCTCAGGAAGTCCTCCTCTTCCTTGATGAAAACGCCAAAGACGCCTTCATCAGGAACTACACTACCAACGCCCCCGGCGAGCCCCCGACTCCCGCCGAGCCCGCGGAACCGACTCCCGCCGACGCGACCTGACACGCGACGTCATCCCCTCGCGCCCTCGTCCGCGAGATCGCAAGGCCTCGCGCGAATCGTCGCCGCCTTCATCGCCGCTTGAGGTAGACCAAGCCGAAATCGACTCGACACGAGCGTCTCGAACTCCTCGATCGGCTTCGAAAACTCTTTCGACGACCCTTTTTTCACCCTTCCTTGCGGCCCAAATTCCCATTGCGCCGCTTTTTCTTTCTCCGCGTCCGACTCGCGCGCCCTGGCCGCGCCCTTCTCCACAACCTGTTGCGGCATGATCGTCCACTTCTCCCTCTCGGCTTGGGTTCCGCCTCCACCCGCGTCGGAACCCAACGCACCCCGCTTCGTCGTAAATCCTCTTCACCGCGAATCCGAGCGTCTCCCACGCGCGACGACGCCCCGCGCGACCATCTCTTCCAAAACCTCCTTCAAAGACTCCTGCGGTTTATTTATTTGTTTATTTAAAGAAATAAAAGATATTGACGCGCGTTTTAAATTTTGATTTTCGGTCTCATTTTTAATCTGTTTTTCATTTTCAGTTTGAAAATTAGACGAGAGACCCGCGAGATCGATAGCGACGCGTTTGACCGCGAAATCGAAGAGATTCACGTCGACCTTGACGTACGTGAGGAGTCTGAGTTCGACGAGATCTTGACACTTTGCGCGAACGCCCGCGGGGGTGAACTCGATTCCGTGAGCAACGCAGAGACCGCGGCGCGTCAATTCGTTGGCGATGCACGTAGCTCAACGAGGCGCGACGGAACGGTTTTCGGCGACGGAGAGGAAGAGAAAGTAAAGGACGGCGGCGTCTCGAGAGGCGACGCGACGAAGAAACTGCAACATGAGTAAATCCTAAGAAAGCGCCGGGAGAAATGACCGCGAACCAAAAGCGGAAGAAAGGCGGGGGGCGCGACTTCATTGTAATCAGTGTCGCCAGTTTTCGATTTATGCGCGAAAAATTGCCGCAAAGTGAAAAAAGAGAAAAAAAACGATCCAGACGCCGTTCGCGTCCGGATCGCGGAGTTGATAAACTCAAAAATCAGTCGAGGAAACCGAGGAGCTCATTGGAACGCTTCGGAGATTGGAGTTTCTTCACCGCCTTCGCTTCGATCTGACGAATGCGCTCACGCGTCACCTTGAAGATGTGCCCGACTTCTTCCAGCGTGTACTGGTGACCGTCGCCGAGCCCGTAACGCAACTTGATGATCTCGCGTTCGCGGTAGCTGAGCGTCTTCAATACCTGATAAAGCTTGCGACGCAAGCTCTCAATCTGCGCCTGTTCCGCGGGGTTGCCCGTGCGTTCGTCGGGAAGGAGGTCGCCGTAATGGCTGTCGTCGCTATTTCCGACGGGGCGATCAAGGCTGATCGGATAACGATTCATGAGCATGATCTGCTTCGTGAGATCAATAGCGGTGCCCGCGGCTTCAGCGGTTTCTTCGATCGTGGGTTCGCGCCCGTTCTTCTGGATGAGTTCGCGCGTGGAGTTTCGCACCTTCTGCATCGACTCGACCATATGGACGGGGATGCGAATCGTGCGCGACTGGTCGGAGACGGCGCGAGTGATCGCTTGGCGAATCCACCATGTGGCGTAGGTGCAGAACTTGAAACCTCGACGATATTCGAACTTGTCGACGGCGCGCATCAAACCGGCGTTTCCTTCCTGGATGAGGTCGAGGAAGTTCAAACCGCGGTTGCGATATTTTTTGGCGATGGAGACGACAAGACGGAGATTTCCTTCGGAGAGTCCCTTCTTCGCCTTCTGATGTTCGTCAAAGATGAGACGCGCGGCCTTGACGCGGTTGCGCAGGCTCGTGGGGGTCTCTTGCGTCATTTGGAGGATGTTGCGGAACTCCATGACCTGGATGTAGCGTTCCTCCGCGGGACGCCCCTGTTGACGGCTACGTCGTATCTGTTGCTGGAGATAGTCTACGCGCTTGCTATATCGATCGAGGGTGTCGAGTACGCCGTCGAGGCGTTCTTTCGGGAGCCTCATTTCTTCAACGAGACGGACGGCGCGACGACTACGATGCGCAAGATCGTGCCACGCCTTGACGCGCGCTTCGAGGGGTTGCGTCTTGCTCATAGCGACACAGTAGTCGCGTCGATTGCGGATGAGCATCGAGTGGAGGGTGCGGAGATTCTCGCGGAAAGTCGCTTCCACGAAGAGGTCGCGCTGAAGATCCTTACACTTTTGCGGATCGTCGAAATTCGCTTGAAGGAGCGCGGCGTTCTTTTGGATCGATTGCTGGTATTCGCCGTTGAGGATGCGATACGCCATCTGCATGACGTAATCGCACTCGAGAAGCTTCGTGCGAAAACGGATGCGAGTAAGCTCGATCTGGCGCGCTAAATTGCGCTCTGTGTCGCGATCAAGGAGTTTGATCTTCCCCATCTCGGTCAAATACTGCCTGACGGGATCGTCTATTCCCGCGGACTCTTCGTCTTCGAAGACAGTTCCTTCGTCGACTTCCGACTCTTCTTCGTCGTCCGGAAAATCGGATCTGGAACGAACAATACCGTCGTCGGGCTCGTCTTCGTTGAAACCCTCGTCGTCGGCGTAAGGCGGGGTTTCCTCGTCATAACCACGGTCAACGATGTAGTCGTTTTCGTCGTAAGCGTCATCTTCGTACAAAACTAAACTCCTGATAGCTACAAGATCAATTTGCGTCGCGTCGCTTTTAGCCGCGCGCGTCGCTCACGCGCATATAGCGCGAATCTCTTACTAAATCGACGAAATCGCGCTTTAAAGTTGCTAAAAAAAAGCGCGACGACCCGTCTAACGCGTCATTTTGCGAAACTGAGAACGACAGAATCGCGCCGTCGTTCACAATCGCTAAAGTCACCAGATCACTGCACAGTTTACCAACCTTGTTATTACGACGAAATGAACTACGCGTCTCGCCGCCGCTTCTTCACGACTCCTCGCGCTATTCATTCGCTATATCTGCCGATATCACTTCTCGAGTCTCCCTAATATGATAAGCTATATACGCTCTTTTCGTCGCTATTTTGCAAAAATTAAACGAAAAAAGAGAAAAGAATTGCCGGTCTTGCTGATTATATCGATTATAATGATAAAAATTTTCTCTCCTCTTTATCCCCGTTTTTTACCGACTCCGACATTTTTCTCAAC
>CAVGEG010000137.1:0-4442 GCA_963628165.1 Paratractidigestivibacter sp.
GTTGTAACGCTAACGATCGTTTTTTGCGCAATATCAGTCGCGAATCAAGCGAAAATAGAAGAGCATGTTCCTTTCTCTGGGAGGGAATTGGACGTTGAGACAGTAAAGCTTCAAGACAACGTGAAACATGGCGTTTTGTTGTACCCGTCTGAACTGTATTATGGCGATTCTCTCTACCTCCTTGCTTATAGGGTTAATGAAGGAGAGAGAATTCGTGTTTTTGAAAATGAAGAAGATAGGTCTCCCGATACAGGATTTTACGACATAACGATAAGTTCTGAGGAACTTGAAACGACGTATGAATGGAGATTTGAGTTGCACAATAACCTTCTTTGCGATATCGCTGAGGCGTACGTGCCCGGTCCTTTTGAATCAGGAGAGAGAAAGACGGGTTTTTCTACAATCATTGACGCCCCTCCTCTTGATGATTGGAATGATCCTTTCTGGAAGGAATTACGTGAAAAAATGACGCCGGAGGGAATTCGGTGCACTATCACTTTTAAATACGATACCTTTCTTGCGGGAAAACTAGACGATATAAGCGTTTCTCAAGAGATAGTCGTCAAACCTCGTCCCGATGAAGAACTTGCTCTTTTGGAAAAATGGTATGAAAAGACGCCGAAAGAGTCTTTTCCCGTCAGGAAGGGAGAGTACAAAGTACCCATCGGAGATTTTATTACTCATAGCGCAGGAAGTTGCATTAAGGTTGGCGATAAAAAATTTTCCCCATGGCGTTTGATTCGAAATGGGAATCGTAAACCGTCTGATCCGAATAATCCGACGACGCTTGCAGGATGGCGAAATCTTGAGTCGCAATTATCGCCGAGTACGATGCGCGACGAGATTCGTTTAACGCGTCTTCTCTTGGAATTTTATTCAGCCAAAGATGAAGAAAGTTCCGAATACTGGAAATCTGAGCTTTTGAATTGGCTTTCAACGCTTCCAGAATCTCAAAGGACTGTGTACGTGGGGAGGGCCTGTCGGGTTGTCGTTAATATGTGGCAGACAGAGAAGGAATGGGAGACTAAGTCTTTGAAGTTGTTTGCGTCCTTATACGAAATCGCAGGGGATGGCACAAAGTTAGCGCATGAGTTGTTTTACAGGGAAATGATGAATTCTTCTCGTTGACGAATATGAAGAGCTTGTTCTTCAATAAACGCTAAATGAACATAGTTGTTCAAAATATAGTTGTAACATATCCAAGCATGTCGCCGAAAGGACGGCGACATGCTAGATTCGATTTGTCTCTTTTTTAATGAAGGAGTACTGATTGAAACGTTTTAGCCATATCATTGTCCTGGCTGTCAAACGTCTGGTTCCTTTGCGTAAACGAAAGGAGTCGACGTTAGCTAAACACCGGATTGAAGTGACCATTGACCTCAAACAACTATGAACAAAAGAAGATAACCATGAAACATAATCTTCTAATATTTCTGTATATAATAGCGGTAAGCGTTGGATTTTTATTGTTTTCCGACATGTCCGTTGCGTATTCGCTTTCTGATGGAAACGATATCGAGTTAATTTTCCAAAGCGCAGAAAAAGAAAGCGTCGTTGAGACGAAAGTCGTTGCTTTTCCGCAACGTCTTTCGGTGGGAGATACTTTTTATCTGACTATTTATAATAAAAACTTGTCGGATAAAAGGATTCGATATACGTTAAGTCCCTATTTCTATATATCTCCTGTCCTTTCCTCTCCTTTGACGTCAGAGACATATCAATGGAAGGAAGAAGTTATCGACACGGCAAGGTTTGCATTATATGTTCAAGAACAAATTTTAGAGCCTGGCGCCAAAGACTTGTCGAGAAGCTGTTCATGGGAATTCCCACCTCTTGAAGACTATAACGCGCCATTTTGGAAGGAACTTCGAAAGAACCTTCCTGTTGCAGGGGCGAGTTGTCAACTACGTTTTTCTTTGACGGTGACAGAAAGTCGAGACGATCTTTCTACCGTTGAGAGCACGCACGACGTAGTTTTAGACCTTTGGGTGACGCCGCGTTCTGAGCAGGAAACACAACTTTTAGAAGGATGGCTGAACTCGACCCCCGTAGGTTTGTTGCCCAATGAGGTTTCAGATCGTAAAGAACCGAAGATGAATACGGGACGTCTCCAGGGGAGCGCTGATAGTAAGATCAAAATCGGATGGAGTAGATGGGACCCTTGGCTTTTTTATTCGAGTAGGAAATAGAAAACCGTCCGACCCGAATAATCCGACGACGCTAAAAGGATGGCGTGAACTGGAAAACCAATTATCTCCTAGCACGATGCGCGACGAGATTCGTTTAACACGGTTGCAACTTGAGTATTACTCCGCTTCAAGTCAGAAAAAAAGAGAAGAGGCGAAAAAGGAACTCGTCGATTGGCTTCGTTCTTTACCTCAAGCGCAACGCACTTCAATGGTATCCAGCTTGAAATCGAAGGAAAATCTTTTCCGCAACACGAAACTCAAGAAGGAGTACTTCGAATTGATGAACATGCGGTATTAGCAGGAGCTTTAGAAAACATCCATTAATATAAATAAACTGCGCTGATCTCGAACGAGGAGCCAGAATTAAATAGGCTGTATGGAGATCTGACAAATGTTTGAGGATAAATCGGGGAGTCGTTATTTAGGTCGCTTTCCGTATATGGCGGCTCCTTTTCTAACTTGTTTATGGTTTACTTTTGTCAGGGCTTGCTGTTTAGTTGGACGGCTTTTATGGAGTCCACGACTTGTTTAGCGAGAAGTTTGATGATTATAAAACGATTTTTGATAGTACCTATAGTTGTAGTTCTTCTGGCGTGCTTATGCATTTTGAATAAGGCGCCCTCTGATAGCTATGTCCCTCAATCCTCAGAGACCGCTACGGTTAAGGGAATCCGTCAGGATGGGGAAAAAATTGAAACTTCTTTTGAAATTTTTCCCAAGGAAGCGACGTATGGTGATTTCGCGTACGTTCTTCAGCGTGCAACCAATGTTTCAGACGAGACGATCAAGAATTATCCAACTTTTGATTACCCTGTCGTCGGCGTTCTTGAGGCGCCCGATTCTGTCGTTATAACGGCGGAAGGCATTGATGGAGAATATCGTTGGAAGCAGGAATACTGGGCTGATATCGATTTTGAGTATGCGTATCCTTCTGCGAAGGATCTAGCTCCAAATGATGGCGTGATAAAATCAAGACTAATTCTAGATTTTCCCCCCGTTGAGGATTGGAACGCGCCATTTTGGAAGACCTTACGAGAAAAGATGACGTCCGATGGAATTAAGTGTTCATTAACGTTCAATTATTCTTACTCCTCGTTCACAGAAGCAAATTCTCGCCCCAAATACGCACAGGGAAGCGTTTCCTATGAGTTTCTGATGAAACCAAGGCCTGAAAAGGAAATGTGTCTTTTGGAAGATTGGGTTAAAGCGTCAAGGGACGAATATCTTCCGTATGAGACGGGGAGTAAAAAAGTCTGGAAGGGGAATGGAAAGGAGAGTACGAATCAGATTTCCCTTGGGTTAAGCAAGTATAATCCGAGTACGTTTATTAGACTTGGAAATAGAAAACCGTCGGAACCGAACTGTCCGACTTCGCTGAATGGATGGCGTGAACTTGAAGACTGTCTGGCGCCAAGCTCGATACGCGACGAGATTCATTTGACTTGTCTTTTGTTGGAGTACTATAGCTCGATTACTGACAAAGGGGAAGCGGAATCAAGTAGAAAAATAACAGACTGGCTGGCGAGTTTGTCAGCTCCTCAGCGGGTGGCCTTAAGCTCTTACTTGGTCACCGACGGGGAGGTTCTTTGCGATAAGGATCTTAAGGATAAATATTACAAGTTGACAAAGTCTATCTATCATCTCTTGGAGCCTTCCGCTCAGCGTATCGTATATCAGCGCGAGGCTTATCGAGGAGAGGCGTCTTCGCTAGTTCCTCCAACCGCAATGAAGGTGGAACGTCGTTTAGAAGACGATATTCGACCGACAGACGAAGATTTGGCGCTAGGTAAAAACGAACTTGCCGACGGTTTTAGATTGACGACGTTAATCGGTCCGTCAGGGACGATGACGGCTGTTCTAAAATTTGTCTCATATGACGCCGAAAAACAAATGACGACGATGAAAACTCGCTCAGGTTACTCTTGTCGCTTTAATCTCAATGAATTTAGCGAACAGGATCGTTTGTATATCTTAGAGGAAAATGAAAAGAGAGTGAAACCGTAAGACATTCTAAAAGTATAGCAACGCATGAAGGTTCAACGGTAAAAAACGATCCTGGTTTTGACGTATCACTTTTATTTTGATCCTTTCTAATGGAGCGACGATAACGACGAACGAACCTCTTCATGCGTTGGCTTTACGAGGATAGAATACGACCTTTGTAAATGTTTCTCCACTTCAAACGCTGACAGACGTATTTCTCTATACGAAATTACTCATGCTTTTTTTTTGGGGGGGGGGGGGATGTTACAA
>CAVGEG010000138.1:0-993 GCA_963628165.1 Paratractidigestivibacter sp.
TTTTGCTGATAACGGACGGAAGATTATACAGTTCTTTCGCCTCCTTATCCGCGTCAAAATGCCTGGCTCCTTGAGCGATGAACTCTTTGGTCACGAAACTCTTTCCAGCGGCAATTCCACCGACAATTCCAATAATCACAGGAAATAGGTCTTTTTTTGATTCCTTGTTCATTGTAGCTCCGTACTTTTTAATGGGTGAGAAGTGGTCGACTGCTTAAAGCGACAAAACGAGAGCTTGGGAAGGCGCTTACCGCTGCGTTTAAACGCCTTGCTGGTCATTGTGACAGTTAAAATATTCAGTATAATGCGGTTGTTTATGGACGACTAGCGGGTGAAGAGACTGTAATTGAAGAATAGCGAGGGATTTTATGGGGCTATATGATCGAGATTATTATCGAGACGAGCCTGGCGATTTTCGCAGAAGACGCGGCTTTGGGGGATACTCTGCCGTTGCAATCCTCTTGGCCTTAAATATATTTTTGTGCTTGATGAGCTTTGTCTCCGGCGGCGCAGCGATCCAAATGTTGGGTCTCACGGGCAATACCGCAGGGGAACCGTTGCAATGGTACCGCTTTTTGACGTACGGGTTCATTCACGATCCAACCCACTTGTTGCACTTATTGTGTAATATGCTGGTTCTTTTCTTTTTTGGAATCCACTTGGAACGGTTATATGGGAAGCTGGAATTTCTGCTCTTTTATATATGCTCGTCGCTCTTTGCCGGCGTCGTCTGGGGGCTGTTGTTTTCCGGTCGTCAAATAATGATTATTGGCGCGACGAGTCCTGTCGCCGCCTTGGTTATTCTATTTGCGATGAATTTTCCGCACGTTCGCATCCTCCTGTGGGGAATCATTCCAATGCCCGCTTGGGTAACGGGCGTTCTCTTTGTCGTTCTCGATATGTTCGGTTCGTTGCAGGGAGGCGGAACAACTCAAGTTTTGAATATTTGCGGAGCGGTCTTTGCCGCTTTCTATTTCATGACAAAAATACGAC
>CAVGEG010000138.1:1003-4305 GCA_963628165.1 Paratractidigestivibacter sp.
TTCGACCGTTTCTTATGAACGCAAGGCGCCAAGTCCATATAGCGCGCGCGAAGACGTGGATTTTGCGGCTCTTGAAAGGAGAGTTGACGACATACTTCGCAAAATTTCACGTAGCGGAGAAGAAAGTCTTACTGCACAAGAGCGGGAAACCCTTCGTTATGCAAGTCAGGAATACCAAAAAAGGAAACCGAAGGATTGAGTCGCTTTTAGAGATTAGTTTAATAGGCTAGGGCGTAGTCGTAGGGACTGCGCCCTTTTTTTGCGCCACGCTTTTCTTGGAGGGGTCGCGCGGCGCTTGAAAAACCTGTTTTCGTTTGCTAAACTGGAACTATTGTTCTGCGCAATTACATGAGTGAGACTTTTGGTGTTAACCTTCTCCTTGTGTTAGTTTCGTACGGGAAAATTCATTTATTAGAGGGACGTGATGAAAGCTAAGAAATCTTATTTGGCGATAGACATGGGGGCGTCGAGTGGACGTTTAGTCGTTGGGCATTTCGATGGAACCAAAATCGAGTTAGAAGAGTTATATCGCTACGAAAATGGTCCCGTCGAAATGAATGGTTCCCTTTTCTGGGATCTTCCGGGTTTGTGGAAGAGCGTGCAGACGGGACTTTACGCCGCGGGCGCTAAATATGGCGAGCGTATTTCAAGCGTTGGCGTTGACACCTGGGGCGTCGATTTTGCCTTCATAGGGAGAGGCGGAGTTCTGCTAGGGAACCCGTATTGCTATCGCGACCCGCGAACCGAGGGCGCCATGGAACGCGCGTTCGATATTGTGCCTCGGTCTGAGATTTTTGAGCAGACGGGCCTTCAGTTCATGAACTTCAACACCCTCTACCAACTGATGGTAATGAAGGAACAGAACTCGCCGCTATTTGACGTCGCCGAGCGATTGCTTCAAATTCCGGATCTCTTCCATTGGCTCCTTTCTGGCGTTGAAAGCAACGAATTCACGAATGCGACGACGACGCAGTGTTATAATCCGAGGACGCGGTCGTGGGCTTTCTCGCTCCTTAAGAAGTTTGGCATCCCCACCAACTTCTTCCCGCCGACGACGGAGCCTGGAACCACACTTGGTTGGTTGCGCCCCAATCTTGCGAAGGAGACTGGCTTACTTTCTGCTAAAGTCGTCCTTCCTGGAACTCACGATACTGCGAGCGCCGTGTTTGCGGTACCTACCGCAAGTTCTCTTGGAGAGACGAACTGGGCTTATATCAGTTTGGGCACCTGGGCGCTCATGGGGATTGAGTCGCCTCGCCCCGTCGTCAACGACGTCGTTTCAAAATTCAATTTCACGAACGAAGGCGGTGTGTGCGGCACAACGCGTATTCTCAAGAATATCTGCGGTATGTGGCTCCTTCAAGAATGTCGCAGAAATTGGAGACAAACGGGCAAGACGAACGCCATTGGCGAACCTATTGATTGGGAAGATATGAATGTTTTGACCTCGAATGCGAAAGCGTTTGAGACTTTCATTGATCCTGACGCCCCCGAGTTTGCGCGTCCCGCGAATATTCCTGAACTGATTCGCGACTACGCGAGACGGACGAAGCAAACGGTTCCTGAATCCGAAGGCGCCGTTCTTCGTGCCATCGTCGAAAGCCTGGCCCTGAAGTTCCGATATGTGTTGAATATGTGTGAAGAAATCGGCGGAACGAAAATTGAAACGATTCATGTCGTGGGCGGCGGAATCAAAAACAAGTTGCTTATGCAGGCTACGGCGGATTCAATCGGTCGTCGAGTGGTGTGCGGCCCAATCGAAGGAACTGGGGTTGGAAATATCCTCATGCAAGCGATTGGAGCCGGGGACGTCGCTAATGTTGATGAAGCTCGTGAGGTCGTGCGCAATAGTTTTGAATTGGTTGAATATACGCCTAATTCGCAAAGCGTCGCCTTGTGGAACGAAGCTTATGGACGATTCCTTCAGATTATAGAATCGAAGTAAAACAACCGAACATATAGACGGTACAAAGAACGCCGCTACTCATTTTGGAGGCGGCGTTTTTTATTCGAGCGCCGATATTCGCAGAACGACATGGACGATTGTTGGCGACGCGAGGACTACGCAACTTGTCGGCGTCTTGTTTTGGGATATACTCAAAGGCAATTTCGTCGAGGAGATGAAATGAAAGTTTGACCTTCCGCTCCCGTTTATAGAGTTGCGCCTCCAAGTTATTCAGAATATTTAAGGATAATCGTCCATGGAAAGTCCTAAAGAAGATTTAAAAGAAGCGACCAACGCCAAAAACGTAACCATCATGAAAATTCTTTGCGCACCCTTTACTTCATGCGCTCGTTTTATTCGCTTCCTGTATGATTGGGTGCTATCCTGGGCACATTCAAAATTCGGCACGATTGCCTTGACGGTCGTTTCTTTTATGGAAAGTTCTTTTTTTCCGATACCCCCTGACGTTCTCCAACTCGCATTGTCTGTGGAACGCCCCCGAAGATCTTTCTACTACGCGTTTGTGAGCGCGATAGCGTCTGTTTTGGGTGCGGCGCTTGGGTGGTATATCGGATATGCGCTTTGGGGATCTTTGGAGCATGTGTTTGTGCCCGCGATCATCTCGGAAAGTGTGATGGAGCAGGTGAACAAGTTTTTTGACGAGTGGGGAATGATCGCGTTGTTCGTCGCAGCCTTTACCCCTATCCCATTCAAGGCGTTTACGATTTCTTCGGGTATCGGCGGGATGTCGTTGCCTCTTGTGCTCCTTTCGTCCCTGGTAGGACGAAGCTTACGCTTTTTCCTCATGGCGTCTTTGATCTTTTTCCTCGGTCCGCGTGTGAAAACTTGGATTGATAAGTATTTCGGTTTGTTGACCTTTGCCCTGCTAGCGTTATTGGTCGGTGGTTTTGCTTGTTTGAAATTTTTGGTATAGGCGATCTTGGTCGCAAATTTACGAGAAGTCCTTTCAAACTTTAAAATAGTCGTAATGGTGTGAGAATGACGATAGAGGCAAATGATCTTTTTGGCTGTAGTGATTCAGTTCGTTCGGGCAAACCTTTAGTCTATGCAAAGACAGCCGTTTTTCCCGGACCGATCAAGCTTTCGACTGGCGGCGTTCTTCCCGAGGTTAGGGTTGCCTACGAGACTTATGGAGAGCTATCGCCGCAGAAGGATAACGCGGTGTTGATCTTCCACGCGCTTTCCGGAGATTCTCATGTCGCAGCACATAACGCCGAAGACGATCCGGGGTGGTGGGACGTCCTCGTCGGCCCTGGAAAATATGTCGATACGAATCGCTATTTCGTCATTTGCGCGAACGTTTTAGGCGGTTGCCGAGGAACAACCGGTCCCGAAA
>CAVGEG010000139.1:0-4175 GCA_963628165.1 Paratractidigestivibacter sp.
GATGAGGACGACGCCTTTTTTTCAAATGAAACCAATCGAATTACCGAGCGCCTTGTCTTCATATATTCGATGGCAAAGTTGTGGAAAATCGCTTCTGAAAAGTCTCCATTATTGCATTACATTACCACGGAGACAATGGATGAGAATGAGCTATCAGACGCCCGGATACGAATTGAGGAATGGTTAAAGCAAGCACGTTCTTTCAGAGAAGAGTTGTATGATTTATTGGATCAGGCGAGTCGTTATCGAATCCAAATGCCTACAGGCTCTGTTGATTCCTTAGAAGGGTATGACCAGATTTGTGCCACGAAGGAATTTTTGCTGGATCGTATAACCTGGGCTATCGTGGAGGTTGAGGACGCTCTCCTTTACATGAAAGCAATTGTTCGCGACGTCAACGTTCCAAAATATAAGAAACAATGGAATGCAACAGTCATTGATGTTTTTAGCGCGCTTTTGAGAAGCGACGTTAAGAGGGTACGTCAAGTTTGGCCAGTTTTGATTGATAGCTTCAAAAGAGAAACATTACTTTATATTCCTATCGCCAGGGGCGGAGAGCCTCGTGATATCGTAGAATCCAGACGGCTCCAACAGATCTTTTTAAGGCTTTTGTCTTATGTTTCTCGTTTGGGCATGATAACTGAAACGTTCCAATTGATTGAATGTATTCGAACGATGGAGCAGAACCGCCTGTCCTCTCCTGGATCGATTACCGAATTTGACCGGTTTGTAGAGACCGCTATACGCGGAATGACCGAGGTATTAGCTAATTCCGCAAAAAATTGGAACGACTCCCAAGATGAAAACGAAGACGGTGATTCTCCTCTTGTTTTTTGTCTGGAGCGTGTTTCAGAGATAGTTCTCAATTACTGGCTACAACATAGCCGTCAAATTCTGATATCCTCGGTTGAAAGAATCGTGTCTGAACCTCAGTGGACCGACGTCAAAGATTTTATTGAGACGTATGGTCATGATTTATTCACTCAGCAGTTTTTGTCCTTTAGAAATTTGAGGGCGATTCTCCACCAGGGAACCCTGAATTATTTAAGAACCTTGATTCAATTGAAAGAAGACGATAAGAAAATTGAATTTGGTTTCACCTTGGTGGACAACTTAATTAACGGCGTGATTTCCTACGATAAAGCGTCTTTCCTCCTGGAGGAAATCTTGGAAAGTGTCGCCGAAAATTATGCCGAGTATGTTGACTACAATAGAACCACAACTCAATCGGATAAGGGAGAGAAACTGTATATTTTCCTGGATTTTTTACGTATCTTGTCAAAATACGAGAGAATTTCCTGGAATTTGAAACCGGTGTATTGGGTTCATGATTCGTTAATTAGGGCCCAAAAACCAGTCGCCGAGTTGTGGAAAGAGAAGATTAAGAAGCAGAGTTCGATACAATCAAGGTCTCTTCTTCAGCAGTTCCTTAGTTTGACGAGTCAATATGGCGTAAATTTACAGGGAATTTATGGTCGTTTACAGGAGCAGTTTGTTCGTCCTCTAGAAATCGCTCAAATGTGCGGTCTTGTTTATGACTCCATCTCCGAGGTAAGAAAGACTGGCGAGCACAACCTTGTTTTTCAGAAATTAGACGGAATGGCGGAGAAGTTTGCAAAGGCGCCGTCTAGCGTTGGATTTGAACTTCCGGATTGGCTTACAGAGCTTCAAGATGAAGTGATGCTGTCGCGTGTAGATTGTAAGGAAGAACGACGTTTTCAAGAACCCAAGGAACAAAATGTTGAGCCTACTCCGTTTCCTGTCGCCTCCTTGAGCTTGGCTGAAGTGGAAGCGCAACTCAGGTTGAAAAACAAGCGTTGATTGACGTTTTTCGTAGATTGGGTCTTCGTATAGCGATTGGATTGACCGATGAAAGATTATACTCCAAATGAATTAAATAGGCGTCTTGAAGAACAGTATACCGAAATTGCGCGTTTAGCCGGAGGTCTAGCCCATGAATTGAAAAATCCTCTGTCGACGATTCGATTGAATATGGGGTTGTTAGAAGAGGATATTGAGGAATTAGAGTATTCTCCCGGGCAAAGAAGAGCGTTGAGGCGCATAGAGACGGTAAAACGAGAAACACTTCGTTTAGAGGAGTTGTTGAATGAATTCCTAAATTTCACTCGAGCGCATAATCTAGAGTTGCATCCTGCTGACGCGAATGCTGAGTTGAAGGAAATAATCGAGTTTTTCCGTCCGCAGGCTGATTCTGTAAATGTTAAAATATCAGAATATTACTCCAACGACCTTCCAACTATTCGTATTGATAAGAGGTCGTTTGATCGCGCTATTTTGAATCTACTATTAAATTCGCTTCAGGCAATTGAATCCAAAGAGAGCGATCAGGGAGGGCGAGAGATCCTAATACGCACTCGCCCGTGCGGCTCTGAAGTGGCAATTGATTTGATTGATTCTGGCGGCGGTATGAGCGATGAAACCTTAAATAATATATTTGAACCATTTTTTTCGACTAAACCAGGCGGGACAGGCTTGGGCCTTCCCACTGTACGCAAGGTTGTCGAAAGTCATTGCGGGCACATTGCGATACAAAGCGAGGTTGGTCGCGGTACTCAGTTTACTCTAACATTTCCTTCTATTCCAAGGATTGTGAATAAGTAAAGAACTCTTAGCGCCTAAGGAAGAATCTTTTGAATGAATGGTGTTTTTTCCTTAATTTCTTTAACGCGTTGATTTAATAACCTAATTTTTCTAGACGAATATATGGATTACGTTTAATTTAGGGCCTTTCAAGAGACTGACATAGCTTTGAGAAACAGTATGTTCCTGATTATTACTTGCCTTGCGCCTTTATTCAAAAGAAAGAGTAGCAAGTATAACCTTTCCAAATAGAAATACTCTAGTTTAAACTGACCTCAACAATGTGACTCCACATCGGGGACAAAAAGAAATGGTCGCAGTTTGCCATCCCGAGAAAACATTATTGGCGAATCCGTTAGATAAAAAAGGAGAACACGAACGCCAAGGCGTTGTCTCGTTCCCCTTGATAAGATTTTAGAAAATCATTACTAGAGTTGAATTTTGCTAAATTCTTCTAGCAAAAGAACACTGGTATAGATTCCGCCAAAGAACGAGTCAAGATTGAACTTTTCATTGGGAGAATGAATTCCGTCGTCGTCAAGACCGAATCCAACGAGAATCGCTTCAGCGTTCAGGGTATTACGAAGATCCGCGACAATTGGAATCGACGCGCCGTCACGTACAAAAATTGGTTTTCTTCCGTATTGACGTTCGAGCGCCGTAGTAGCCGAAGAAACGAATTGTCCCGTTAGCGGCACAACCATTCCTCCAGAACCCTGTTGATAGACGAGATCCATCGTGACGCCGGGTGGTAGTAATTCTTGAATAAAATCACGTACCTTTTGGCTTATTATTTCAGGGTTCATGTTGGGAACGGTTCTAAAAGTGAACTTCGCAGAAGCCCAACTCGGTATAATTGTTTTTCCACCCTCTCCTTGGTATCCGCTGGTCATACCGTTTACGTCAAACGACGGACGGGCGCCACGTCGCTCTAAAGTGGTGTATCCTTCTTCCCCAAACTCTGCGTTAATGCCAAGCTGTTGTTTGTTTTCTTCCGCGTCAAACGGTGTAGAGGCAAGAGCTTCTCGCTCAACGTCTGAAATTGGAAGAACGTCGTCATAGAACCCAGGAATTTGAATAACGCCCTGAGGAGATACCACTTTTGACAGAATTGAGCATAAGGCATTGGCGGGATTTGTTACAGATCCACCGTAGATTCCAGAATGAAGATCTTTATTGGGGCCCGTCAGTTTCAACTCAAACCCCATCACGCCCCTCAGCCCATAAGTAATGGCAGGAAGACCTGAACCAGCCGCTGAAGTATCGCTAACAAGCAATGCGTCGCAAGCTAGCAACTTCTTTCCTTCTTCCGTTTGCAGGAAGTGCGACAAGCTTGTACTACCAACTTCTTCTTCACCTTCGAGAAGAACTTTTAGCTGAATAGGAAATGAAGAATTAAGAGCAAGAAATGTTTGAAGTCCGCTTAACAAAGCCATCCATTGGCCTTTGTCGTCGTTAGCGCCTCGGCAGAATACCTTGCCGTCTTTAATAGTGGGAACGAAGGGGGAGGTTTTCCATTCGCACTCGGGATCCGTGGGCTGAACGTCGTAATGGCCGTATATCAAGACGGTCGG
>CAVGEG010000140.1:0-4140 GCA_963628165.1 Paratractidigestivibacter sp.
ATAAACTCGCGTTCCTCCGCGCTTACGGCGACCGTCAAACGGAACCGACCGTCGAGCCCACGACCGTCGACACGATCTACGACCTCGCGTCCCTGACAAAAGTGACCGCCACCGCGATCGCCGTCGCGATCCTCGTCGAACGCGGCGAACTCGATTACGACGACCCCGTCGCGAAATATTTCCCCGACTTCGCCCAAAACGGCAAAGAGTCGATCACTATTCGCGATTGTTTGACGCATATTTCCGGGTTGGTTCCAGATAATAGTATAAAGGACTACATCGGTTTCAATCGCGAAGAGATCTTGGCGAATATTTGCAAGCTCGGACTGCGTACGAAGCCGCGCGAAGCGTTCGCGTATAGCGACGTCGGGCTCATCGTCTGCGGACTCATCGTCGAAAAAGTGACCGGCGTCTCCGAGGACGAGTTTGTCCGAAAGAATATCTACTTGCCCCTCGGTATGGTCGATACAGGCTACAACCCTGCCCCGGAACAAAAAGCGCGGATTGCCCCCGCGGAGAAGAGAACCCCCGAGGACTCTGAGTGGATCAAGGGCGAAGTTCACGATCCGCGCGCCTACGAGATGGAAGGCGTCGCCGGACACGCGGGGAACTTCTCCACCGCGCCCGATCTCGCCATTCTTTCGTCGATGTTGCTGGGTAAGGGGACGTATACGCCCGCGTCCGGCATAGCGCCGATCCAAATCATGAAAGAAGAAAACTTCAATCTGATGACGGAACCCCTTGGCGTGCCGCGCGGAATTCGCTCGCGCGGATGGGATAAGCGTTCCCCTTATTCGGGAAATCGCGGCGCGTTGATGTCCCCTCAGGCGATCGGACACAGCGGCTTTACCGGGACCTCGATTTGGATCGATCCAGGAACGGATCTTTTTGTCATCTTTTTGGGAAATCGTCTCCATCCAGATGGGAAGGGCGGATATGTCGGACTGTGCGGTAAGATCGCTCAGATTGCCCTCGATTCAATCCGCGACGAAGTGAACCCCGAGTCGGCTAAAGCGTGGAAAGAAGACGCCGTTTATCATTCGAAAAACGCGAAGAAGATTGTGGGCAAAGGGGAGACGCTCACGGGCGCCGACGTTCTTGCGCGCGATTCTTACGCGCTGTTAGAGGGTAAGCGCGTCGGGCTTTTGACGAATCAAACGGGTACGCTTCGCGATGGAACGCGTCTTCCGAAGGCGCTCCTTGACGGCGGCGTGAATTTGACGACGCTTTTTAGTCCCGAGCACGGGCTCTACGGGGCCCTCGATCAGTCGAATATCGACGACGCGACGGATCCCGAGACTGGGCTCAAGGTGTATAGCTTGTACGGCGAGACGCGACGTCCGACTCCCGAGATGCTGGAGAACGTCGACGCGTTCATATTCGATATTCAAGACGTCGGAGTTCGCTTCTACACTTATATCAGCGCGATGTGCACGGCGATGCAGACGTGCGCGGATCTTGGAAAAGAATTCGTCGTTCTCGACCGTCCGAATCCGATCGGCGGAGAGCGTGTCGACGGACCCTTCCTCGATCCGGGAATGGAATCGTACGTTGCGTTCTTCCCCATGCCGATTCAACATGGAATGACCGTCGGAGAGTTAGCGTTGGCGTTTGCGTATCGTTATAATCTGAACCTGAAGCTCACCGTCGTACCTTGCGAAGGGTGGACTCGCGACATGTTCTTCGACGAGACGGGGCTGACCTGGGTCAATCCTTCTCCGAACATGCGCTCGCTCGACGAAGCGCTCCTTTATCCAGGGCTCGGGATCCCAGAGTTCACGAATCTTTCCGTCGGACGCGGAACGGAGACTCCCTTCGAGGTGATCGGCGCGCCATGGATCAACGCCGACGAACTCGCTAAGAAGATGACCGCGCTCAATCTCCCCGGCGTCAAGTTTGAGGCGACGAAATATACGCCCAAAGCGAGTCGATTTAAGGACGAGGAAGTCTCGGGCCTGCGATTCACGATTACAAATCGTGACGCCCTTGAGCCCGTCGAAATCGGAATTGCGCTGACGACGACTCTGGCGCGCGATTATCCCAACGACTGGGAGCTCAAGAACGCGAATACGCTCCTCCTGAACAAAGAGACGCTCAACGCGATCGTCGACGGCAAGTCCCTCGAAGAGATTCGCGCGCTCTGGAAGGACGATCTCGCGCGATTCAACGCTTTGCGCGCAAACTTCCTCATTTACTGATTTTTAACGTAGGGGGACGAAGCCGTCTCCCTACTTCCCTTTGTCAATTCAGTCGTCGAGGAACGCTTATGTTGAAGGAACTCGGTTCGAAACCTTATCTTTTCCCTATGCCCGTCATGCTTGTCGCGACCTACGATTCCGACCGTCGAGTCAACGCGATGGTCGTCGCCTGGGGGGGAATTTGCGGAGATGATCTCGTCATGTTGAATCTTGACCTCAAGAGGAAGACTTTCGAGAATATTAAGCTCAACCGTGCCTTTACGATCGCGCTCGCCGATAGAGCGCACATGGCGGAGGCTGATTATTTAGGCTCCGTCTCCGGACTGGTCGATCTCGAAAAGTTCCAAAATACAAAGCTCAATTCCACGGCAAGCGCAAGAGTTTGCGCCCCCGTGCTGACCGACTTTCCATTAACCCTGGAATGCGAACTCGTCGAGATTCAGAACGGCCCCAACGACGTACGCGTCATCGGGAAGATTCTCAACGTCCTTGCGGATGAGAAAGTCCTTGATCCTAGCGGGAAGGTCGAGCCGTCAAAGCTTGACGCGATCCTTTTCGAACCTTACAAGAGAGGATATTATTCGCTCGGAGAACGTGTGGGAGACGCGTGGAAGGAGGGGAAAAAGCTAGTTTTATAGTTGACATAAAACGCGAGCGCGTTGACGTTGATTCGTATAATAGACGACCCTTTTAGCGTCTTCGATATGAGAAAAGTATGTTCTTATGGGCTAACGATTGAAATAAGGAAACTGAAATGTCTTTTGCCGATAATCGAAATATTCGCCTTTTAGGGTGAATTCAAGGGGTTTAGGTAGGGTTTCCTAAAGCCCTCTTTTTGTGACTTCTTCCGCGTTTTTTCGGTTCATACGCTAATCGGCGTATGTGCCGAAACGCGTCGAAAAACGTTGGAAATACTTCAAAAAGCGCTCTTAGCGACGGTCGTTTTTACGGTCGTCTTTTTTTGCGTTTCAAATCTTCAATGGAAACGCCTAACCGTTGGAAACCTTCGGCGGCTTCCCCCCCTGTTTCCGCGGCTTCCGTCAAGTTGGTTTCCATTGTCTTGATTGCGCTTTCAATAGATTCCAACGACGCGCCGCACATTTGCGCCGCGTATCCGTATTCGGATAACGCTTGCGCCGATACGCCTGTTCGTCCCGCCATCTTATCCAGATCGTCGCCCGTCTTCGCGAACGCCGTCAACATGTTCCCCAATGCGCTAACGGTTGACCTTGAAAAATCAATGATTTTTTCTTTTGCTTCCTGAACTTTTTTTCTAAAGGAATCCATCCTTTCTTCTGTTGAACGCAAGGCGTCTTTTGTTTCTTCCGCCCCTTCGACTTTGAGTTTTGGCGACAACTTCGATTCAACGGCCTGGACGTTTCTTGCCGCTTTCGCGATTTCATTCGAAACGTTGCGAAGTCCTTCCTTTAAACTTTCGTCGTCGACGCTTATTTTTACAAACGCTTCGCCCGCGGTAATGGAACTCATCTTAGATCCCCTGTTTATTGCGTCTGTTTGCTCTAGGACGCTTTTTATTGGCTTGTTGATTAATCAATCGATTTACAAAAAAAGCGCGTGAAAAAACGCGCTTTCGGGGTCGACGTCGGTCGCTAGCGCGTCGATTTCCGCTCTATAGCCTTTTACGACGTTTTCGATGTAGATCGGCGCTTTGTTGAACTTCTTTCCAGCTCTTGCAATCCGCGCGGCGATTGTTTCTTCTAGTCGTTCTTTCATCTTTTCCCTTTCCCTAGTTTTTCATATATCGCCAAAATCCGTAGTTTTTGGCAATGAATAGAAAGACGCTCTTCTAAGGGCGAACTTTGAAAGGAAAGAGTAATGACAAGAGAAGAAAAAGAATTGATCTTCGCGGCGGCGTGGCGCGTCTATGTTGTGACGGGCTCTTCTTATTCGGCGGTCGCGGCGGCGGAAGACGTCGCTTTGA
>CAVGEG010000141.1:0-3855 GCA_963628165.1 Paratractidigestivibacter sp.
ACCCGCAACCACCGGATCGACAGTCCGGGACTCTAACCAATTGAGCTACAACCCCTTGTAATTCGTCGTCAGCATTTCTGAACTCAAATCACAGGCGTCATTCTACTCGAGATCTATTCTTTGCCAAGGGGGTTGTTAAAAATATTTCCCCAAAAGGCTCTTTAGCCTCGACGAGAATCTCGTTCAGCGTAAAATCAATTTGCAAGACTCTCTTCTTCCTTTCACTATGTTTAAATAACAACGAACGAAGTATCGGCGTCATGTCGGAACAAGAAAAAACAATTCAGGCGTCGCCTCAAAAGCGTCTAAAAGAGCGAAAGAAAGGGAACGTTCCCATAAGCCAAGATCTAGTCGCCGCCCTTTCCTTTTGTGTCGGGGCCTTCGTTCTCCTCACGTCCGCTCGAAGCGCGGCGCTCCGCGGAGCCGAGTTCTTTTCCGATTCCCTTGGTGCGGAATACGTCTTGCAGATGGACGTCGAGCGTTTTGTCGCCAAAATTCTGACCGTAACGTTGTCAATTTTGAAAAGCTGTCTGTTTCTTTTCCTCGCTGTCGTCGGTAGCGTCGTCGCGTCAACTTTATTGCAAACGCGCGGCCTTTTCTTGATAAAAAAGGCCGCGCCCGACTTCACAAGGCTTAGTCCGGCAAAATACGTTAAAAGACTATTCTCAGGCGAAACAATCTTTCAAGCGTGCTTAGGTCTTGCGAAAACGTTCCTCTATATCGGTCTTATCGCGCTGGCAATTTATCGGGACGCGGAAACGTTCGTGAGCCTTCCGTTTGGAGATCTTCCGAATATACTACTTTTTTCCTTTAAATTCCTTTCTCGCTTGATCTATCAGCTCTGCGCCGCATGACCGTTCAAGAATTTCGGGAAGAACTACGCGAAGAATCAGGCTCTCCTCAAGCGAAGGGCGCTCGAAAATCAGCGCGACAATCTCTCATGGGAAACGTTACGGAGATCGCAAGCCCCGCTCCCCCGCGCCCTGTCACGCCATATAAAATCGACGACTCTCAAAAACAAGTTCAAAACAAAGAAAAAAAGGACAAGACGCCGACTCGTCGTCGATGACTTGTCCTTGAAGATCTTCCCAAATCAAGATCCCTTTACTTCCGATAAACGCTCCGTCCCCCGTCAAGGAGCAGGCTGTGTAAAACGTCGTGTTCCAACCGTGTTTCTAAAATGGCGCCGTTACGAGCGTCGGTTCCCTTGGTCAAGATTTTTCCAGTCGTCAAATCGCGCGTGATCGAATAACCGCGGCTCAAAACTGCCAATGGGCTGAGCGCTTCCAATCGTCCGACGGCTTCGCGAAAACTCGCTTGCCGTCGTTCCAGCAAAGACTCCATAGACGTCGTCAATCGCTCCTGCGTCTGAGACAGCAAATCCGTCTTCTTCGAAGAAATCACGCCTAAGGGATCTTTGAAAATGGGTCGCGAAGTCAACGCTTGAAGTCTCTCCCCTGCGCGCGACCAATCCGCTTCTACGATTCGCGCAATATGCTTTTCCGCGTCGTCCAACGCGCGTTCGAAACGCATGTCGACGTCTTCGATAAGCGTCGCGACCGCCGTAGGCGTCACGCGTCGAACGTCCGCCGTCAGATCGCATATCGAAACGTCTATTTCATGCCCGATTCCCGTAACCACCGGAAGAACCGACGACGCGACGGCGCGCGCGCTAATTTCCTCGTTGAAACACCACAAGTCTTCAACGCTCCCTCCGCCGCGAATCAAAGCGACGGCGTCAAGGCGCAACGCCTCGCCGTATTTATTGAGAAAGTCAAACGCCTGCGCTATTTCCCGCGCGGCAAATTCGCCTTGAACACGAACCGGAATCAAAACGATCTGGACGTACGAACAATGCATGCGAAGCGTGTTGATAAAATCGCGAAACGCAGCGGCTGAAGGGCTGGTTACGACCCCGACTCGACTTATGAAAGGAGGAAGAGGACGCTTCCTCGACTCGGCAAAGAGTCCCTCGGCGCGAAGCTTCTCCTGAAGCGCTCGAAACTGAAGTTCGCGTACGCCCACGCCGACTGGTATCATCTTTAAAACAGAAAGCTGATACTTTCCCTGAGTTACATACACCTCGAGATTGGCGGAACAAACGACTTTGAGGCCGTTTTTAATCTGAAAAGGCGTGCGCTGGATCAACGACTTCCACATAACCGCCGGAATTTTCGATTCGGGATCCTTTAGGTCGAAAAAGCCGTGACCATTATGGACGGTAAAACCGGAAATCTCTCCAACGACGTTTACGCGTCTAATCGTCCCTTCAACAAGCGACTTCAACGACTTGTTGAGTTGCGTAACGCTTATAGAGAGCGCGTCTGAAGTCCGTTCGGCTTCGTCGTCGATAAAACCGACAAAATCTGATTCCGTTTGACTTACACGCTTTCTGTTCGTATAGGCCACTTATCTCTCCTAAAAAGAATCGCCTAAAAACGTAGACTCCTGAGACGTCGCGTCCTCTTCGTCGACCTTAACGTCAAGCCGTTTTACACACGTCCACGCCTTCTCGGCATTGAGATCGCTCGTCTGTATTTCGAGTTGATAATATCCTGCGGACAACGTTTCGGGAAGAGGAATAGACACGTTTAGAACAATATCTCTCAATTTTGTTTCCGACAAATTTGAGCAACGCTGCGACTCAAAACTCGTGCGCGGCGACCCGTCGGCGTTTAACAAACGCCAACGACATTCGACGTCTATGGCGAATCCCTCCTCCGTCACGCGACTTGTCACGTATTCGAGTTCAGAGTACGCAAAAACGGTTTCTCCCGGCAAGTAAGCGTCTTCACGCGCCTTAAAAAGCCCGTAACAGGCGGGAGATTCGACAAGGAGAATCTTTCGTATTTGGAGCTGGCAAAACGCCGAAAGAGAATCGAGGCCAGAACGTAGACGATCGGCCACAAACGCCGGATCGATCTCTTCCAATTGGTTCTCCAGAAGAGTCTCCAGACCGCGACATTCCTTCTCCCAGAAGGTTCGAAGCGGATCGTTCTCGTCCTCTATTTCCTGAATCGAGCGCTCATATTCTCCAATGACTAGGTAAAGGAGTCGTAAACGAGCGTCGCAGATCCGTACGTCGTCGCCGCGTTTTCGGCACTCTTCACGCTCTGCCAAAAGAGATTGTATCGCATTCTTGATCTGATCAATCCAAGCGATTTCTTCTTCCGTTATTGGCGAGGAGAGCCCCTCGACCTTACGAGCTTCTACCGAATCCGGGGTCGGCGCGCTTTCACTCAGTTGAGTGGCTTTCTCCTCGATTAGGTTCGTTAGAACGCTGGGTTCTTCGCTAAAAGAGCTCTCGGCTTCCTCAGGCTCGACGCTCTCCATAATTGCGTTCGCAAGATCCGTTGCAATAGTTTGTCCGGAGAGTTGCGGCGAGTTCACAATAACGTCTTTCTCCTGGAATTGTCGGGAAAGCAAAGAAGGGTCTTGATTCGCGGACGAATCGACAATATCGTCCAAAGCTCTAACGGCGAGAGGTTCCGGCGCGTCTACGGGCGCTTGTTCGGGAATCGGTAGTCCCTCGATGAGCGCAGACTGAGGAACGAGAACGGGTTCAACGCTAGGATTCAATTCCTCGTGAGAAGGAACGACGGATCTTGGCGTCGGCGCCGCCATATTCATGACTTCGTCGTCAGGGAGGGAGTCGGAAACGTTTTCTTCAGAGTCGGAACTAAACCAAGAAAACGAACGCTGACTACCGAGCGAATTACGAAACGTTTCATCGACGTCAGCTGGAACGGTAGGCGTTGTCGAAGCGGTTGAGAACGACTCTTGAGAGGAAGCATTAGATGGCGATTCGACCGCGTCAACGATTTGATATTCGTCCTCCTGCATGCCGTATAACGA
>CAVGEG010000142.1:0-1960 GCA_963628165.1 Paratractidigestivibacter sp.
TGTTAATAGGGTTCGTTTTCACTCCCGCGTACCGATTTTAACGCCTCTAAGAATCGATCAAGACTTCCCAGACGCTTGGAGTTTCCCCACTGACGGTAGGGAACGTTCTCTAGTTCTGTATGTGGTTCTACACGTTAATCATCCGGCTGAAATCAATCCTTCTGTTGAAAAATCTCTACTTGCATTACGTCAAAAAGGATATGTTCTTACATCTCAGACGGTTCTACTTCACGGAATCAACGATGAAGTCGACGTTCTCAAGAGGCTTTTCGAAAAATTGATTAACAACGGCGTCATCCCGTACTATTTACATCAGTTAGACCGGGTACAAGGGGCCGCTCACTTTGAAACGCCTGTTGCTAAGGGACGCGATCTAATCAAAAAGCTATGTCAAGTTCTCCCAGGTTATGCAATTCCCCGGTATGTACGAGAGATTCCAGGTTTTCCGTCGAAAACAGACCTGTTTATAAATCAAGACATTACCAAATGAATCTTTTTCTCTAAGACGGTCAAGAAAATAGAAAAACAACGGACGCCTTAACTCAGAGGTTCAGGAATATGCCCTCAAAAGACGAAAATGAAGCCTTACGCTCCTCTCAGCCTCTTTCAAATCAAGGAACTCAGAACGAAGCAATTATTAAGAGAACCCTTTTTTGCGAAACACCTGATGGAAAAAGAGTTGCGACTCTCCCTGTTCGGTCAATTGACGATGACGATGAGTCGTTTGATCCTTCGATTTTCTCAGATTCCAATCTTCTTGTTCGTCATTCCAAGTCTAATATTCCCTCTAATTTCACAATTCTTACAGAAAAGGATTTTGAAACAATTCAATATGGTTACAGGTTAGCGGCGAACAAGGTTAAAACTTTTCCATTTTCGCCTGGCGTATACCTTATGAAAGATGGCAACGAACGCATTATTTACATTGGTAAAGCTAAAAGCCTTAGAAAGCGAGCAAGTAGTTATTTCCAAAAAGACGCCATTGAAGATCTAAGAGTCGGTCCGCTCGTTCGTGAAATTCGCAATATTGACCATATTGAAACCGAGAGCGAAGTTGAGGCTCTTTTGTTAGAAGCTCGTTTAATTAAAGATATTCAGCCTAAATACAATAAGGAACTCAAAGACGACAAAACATTCCCCTATATTCAAATAACTTCTAGAGAAGATTTCCCCAAGGTGGAGATTACACGTCAACCACGAGTCACCAACGCAAAGCTTTATGGGCCTTTTTTAAATGGTCGCCAATTAAAAAATGCCGTCGTCGTTCTGCAAAAAATCTTCAAGTTCCGCACTTGTTCATTAAATCTCACAGCCTCGTCAAATCGAGATAAATGGATCCGTCCTTGTATACTCGCGTCCATTGGACAATGTTCAGCGCCTTGTGCTGACAGAATCACAATGGAGTTATATCGTAGAAACATCAGACGTTTACAGGAGTTTTTAGCAGGAGATCGTCAAAAGATCCTTAGTGAAATCACCGACGACATGAAACAAGCGTCCAAGGAGTTAAACTATGAGCTCGCGGCGCAATATCGCGATCAACTAACAGCGCTTACATCTTTGCGGGCTAAAGGCGACATAGAAGAAGATGTTCAACCGGAGGTTTTTCCTATAGATCCAAGGAAGGGAGTCGTCGGGCTCCAGAAGATTTTCCACCTACCTTCTCCTCCAAGAATAATCGAAGGGATCGATATTGCCCATATCCAGGGAGAAAATACGGTGGCGTCTTTAGTGCATTTTGTCGACGGCAAACCTCTCAAGAGCGGCTATCGACGCTATCGCATTAAAACGGTTGGCGGAATAGACGACTATTCATCCATTGCCGAAGTTGTTGCTCGACGATTTTCGCACCAATCCGCCGGAGTTCCTTTTCCTGACATTCTTCTCATAGACGGCGGTAAAGGGCAGTTACACGCCGCTCTTTCGGCGTTAGAGTCATCCTCGTACAAACCAACCTTGA
>CAVGEG010000142.1:2014-3833 GCA_963628165.1 Paratractidigestivibacter sp.
CCTTGACAATCTCACTTGCCAAACAAAATGAGGAGATTTACGTACCTTATCAAGATGAACCTCTTCGTCTGAGCCGTCATTCTTTTGCTCTAAGATTATTACAATCCGTACGTGACGAATCACATCGATTTGCTCAGCATTACCACCATATATTAAGACGTAGATCGGTATTCGGCAATGATTTTCCTTCTATTTGAGACTTCATAATTCCGGGGGTACTCCGTCATTGACTTGTTTTTTTTTTGATAAGAAACAATATAATTACTTTGAAATCGTAAGATTGGGTATTATAGATAATTATCCAAGTAATGTTCGACATACCCTTTTTTTGGTTCGTATTTTTAGTCAAGTCATTGGATGAATTCGAATGAAAAGGTTTGTTTTATTGTGTGTTGCAGGATTGTTCCTTCTGCCCTCGCTTTCTAATGCTCAAGAACAAAAATTTCCCCCAATTCCCTCTGTGCCTTGCGTCGCCCACAGAGGATTCTCTGCAGTTGCTCCAGAAAACACGATTTCAGCCATAAATAAAGCTATCGAAGTGGGAGCTCAAGGATCCGAATTTGACGTCTATTCCAGTTCGGATGGAATTTTGTTCCTCGCTCACGACGACAACCTAAAGCGTACAACGGGTCATGACTTTGCTTGCGCTTCAGCGACTTTCCCGGTTTTGGCGAATCTTGATTTTGGCTACAGCGCTAAGTTTAAAGATGCCTACAAGGGTGAAAAGGTCGCTACTTACGATCAAGCCCTGAATGTCCTGAAAAATTCTCCGACAATACCTGTCGTCGAGGTCAAAGCCAGCGGTTTCGAAGAAAAGATTGTCGCATACATACAAAAATATGATCTCGTAGATAAAGCGATCGTCATCGATTTTAACGCTGAACGCCTCAAGAAAATTCGCGCGCTAGAACCCCGTTTATGCGGAGCTTGGTTGTGCTCGTTCAAAGTCGAACAAGAAACCCCCGCCTCAATGGCTCAAAAGATTATCGATACTTGCAAGTCTATCAACACGAATGTTGTCGACGTACAATATCAAGCCGTTTCGCCTGAATTCCTGCGCATTCTCGACGACGCTGGCGTCACTGTTATGTGCTGGACCGTCAATAGTCCGCAAGAGATCGAATCTCTGGTAAAGATGGGTGTTCCTAGCATTACAACCGATCGTCCAGACTTGGTTCTCGAAATTCAGAAGAAGTACCAGAAAAAGTAATCATATTACAAAGAACATCAAAAGAAATAAAGCGCAAATTACATGTAGATGTGGTTTGCGCTTACGTTTGTGGAAGGAGACGTAGCCATCATATTTCCAAACAACGAAGAAGAGAGTTGCTCTAACACAAGGTCGATCTACCACGCTAGAATTTTTCCCTGTAAGACTATTGGCGAGTTACGTTCTCCTGATATATTCCAAAATATTATCATCTATGAAGACAATCATCTTCTTATCCTTAATAAACCGGTTTGTATAGCAACTCAAGGTAGCGCTTCCGACGTAGACTCGCTATTTTCATTGGCAAAAAGATATATTAAAGTGAAGTACAACAAACCTGGGGAAGTTTTCTTAGGAGTTGTTAGTCGTTTGGATCTTCCTGTTTCAGGAGTTGTTGTTTTCGCCAAAACTTCCAAAAGCGCAGCGCGTTTAAGCGAACAAATTAGAAACCATAAGACTCAAAAGATATATACAGCCTTGGTTGAGGGGGTTCCTACCACGTCAAGCATGGAACTTACTGATATTATTTGTGAAAATAAAGCCGCTAGAAAATTGTGGGTTGCTCATTCCCCAATGGAAAAATTTTCCCCCAAGGAAGCTCGCCTCATT
>CAVGEG010000143.1:0-3633 GCA_963628165.1 Paratractidigestivibacter sp.
GGTCAAAAACGGCCCCCCCCCCCCCCCGTTCTGTCGGTGAAATATATCCATCCTTCGTTGGAGTAGTGTTATTTCGAAGAGCCAAAAACAAAAAATTCATCAGCAGATTGTTGACAAACGTCTAAGATTCGAGTAATTTCGGAGTTAAGTGAAATCTTTGCGGAGTATGCCCCTCTTCGCAAATAAGGAGAGAGTCGACGCGCGGATTGTTGCGTCGGCTTTCTCTTTATTTTATACAGGAAGGGATCAAATGAAAAACATTTCACCTCCAGCGGTTAGGTAAGAGGAAAGACCATGCGCATCCATTGTATTCTTGCGACGCTCGCCGCGTCCGTTTTGTTTCTTAGCAACGCCCTCTTCGCGGCGGCCTCCGACGTTATCGCGCCGACCGTGCCGCAAGGGGAAGCCCTCTGCGACGATTACGTCGTCGACGTCGACGGCGTCGAAGCCCCCGTGTGGAGCTGTCGCGTCAGCGCTCAGCCTTTCAATCGGATTTGGCCCGGCTACCAGCGCTCCCTCGATCAGACGGAGCTCTCCGGCTTCGCGACGTGGCAGACGAACGAAAAAACCAACCGCGTCGTCGTGACCGTTAAGCGCGACGACGTCGCCAATCTCGACGACGTCGTCGTCCGCCCCCTTTCCCTCGGGATCGTTCCCCAAATCGACGCCCAAAAGCGCGAAATCTCCTTCTCCGTTCCCGGCGCGTTCCCCGTCGTCGTCGAGATCAACGGCTTTCACCGCGCCCTTCACCTCCTCCCCACCCCGATCTACGAAAAACCGAAAAATCTCAACGCCCCCAACCTACGATACTTCGGCCCCGGAGTCCATAACGTCGGACGCGTCAACGTTAAGAGCGGCGACGAAATCTTCATCGACGCGGGAGCCGTCGTCTACGGGGGGTTCCACGGCAATAAGGTGAAGAACGTCAAAATCTCGGGGCCCGGCATTCTCGACGCCGCGCCCTTCAAGCGCGGCGAGCTCAACGGTCTCTTCCGCTTTGTCGATTGTCAGAATATCACGATCGACGGGATCATCCAGCGCGACCCCGACGTCTGGGCGACGACGTGCTCCCGTTGCGACGGACTCACGATCCGCAACACGCGCCTCGTCGGTTTCTGGCGCTATAACGCCGACGGAATCGACCTGTGCAATACGAAGAACGCGGTCGTCGAGAATTGCTTCTTGCGCACTTTCGACGACTCCCTCGTCGTCAAAGGGTTAGGAAAATCCACCCTCAACTCCGAAAACCTCCTCTTCCGCAACAACGTCCTCTGGTGCGACTGGGGTCGCGCCATGGAAATCGGCGCCGAAACCTCCGCTCCCGAGATCAAGAATATCCGCTTCGAAAACTCCGACGTCATCCGCACAACTCATAAAGCAATGGATATTCAGCACGGGGATCGCGCGCAGATCTCCGACGTCGTCTTCTCCGATATTCGCGTGGAATTCGACGCCAAAATCCCCACGCCGATCTATCAGAATTCCGACGAGCAAGTCTACGATCCCGACGCCAACCCGACCTTCTGCCCCGACCTGGGCTTCATTATCATCCTCAAGACGATCTACTCCGTCGACGGTACGAACGGCGCGGTCGACGGCGTCCGTTTCGAGAATATCCGCGTCTTCGGCGAACGCCAACCCCGCTTCGTTTTCCTGGGCCTCGACCCCGAGCATAGCGTCAAAAACGCGACGGTCGAGAACGTCGTCGTCGGAGATCAAAAGTTCACCGCCGAAAACGGGCTCCTTCCCGTCGTGCGGAACGAATTCGTCTCCAACGTCGAAATCAAATAACGCCTTTTTCGAAACGCTCCCTCGTATCCTGGGAAGCGCGATGCGACGATTGTTGCGTCGGCTTCCCTTTTTCTTTATACTTTAAGAAAGAACGAGCGAACGTTTTCTTCGTAGATCAGGAGGGGAAGCGCGACGCGCGTTTTTCTTCAAAACTTTTGAAATTTTTCAGATAAGGCGCCTAATATGCATAAATTCCTACTGAACGGCTTCGCGCTCCTCATGACGGCGCTCCTGGCGGTTCCCGCGCTCCACGCCGAGATCGTCTCGCCAACCCTCCCTGAAGGAGAGCCCGCGAGCGCCGACTACCGCCTCGAAGTCGACGGATCCCCCGTCCCCGTCAAGTCGTGCGGCGACGAAAATTACGCGAGCTGGGAGACGAACGCCAAGACGTCGCAAATCGTCGTCAAAGTCGAGCGCGACGACCTCGAATCGCTCTTCGACGTCGTCGTCCGCCCCTTGTCCCTCAAGATTCGGGCGAACGTCAACCTCGAAAAACGCGAGATCTACTTCCAAGCGCCCGGCGACGCGCACGTCGTTCTCGACTTCGGAAAAGACGACGCCAAACCCCTTGAGCTCCTTCCCTTCCCCGTCTATCGCCGTCCCGAGAATAAAAACGCGTCCTACTTGCGATACTACGGGCCCGGAACGCACGATATCGGCGACGTCTCCCTCGGAAATCGCGAGCGCGTCTTCCTCGACGCGGGGGCGATCGTCTCGGGGAACTTCGTCGTCGATCAAGTCGACACGGTCTGGATTGAAGGGCCGGGGGAATTGCGCGGATCGATTCGGTGTCAAAACGCGGAGAACGTAAGCGTCGACGGAATTCTCCTGCGCAAGGGCGCCGACGCGGGGATAACCTTCGACTCCTGCGACGGAGTCGACGTCTCTCGCGCGAAGATCGTGGGCAAGGGGGACGACGCCACCGTCGGGCTGCGCTTCGTCGACGCGCGGAACGTCGTCGTGACGCGCGCCTTCCTGCATTCGACGGGGGACGCGCTCGCGATCGAAGTCGCGGATCGGAAGGAGACGCCGCGAAGCCCCGGCGACATGATCCTCTGGGGTAATCTCCTCTGGAGCGAGAAGGGCGCCGCGGCGGCGATTCGCGCGCGTGGAAACTTCCTCGCGCCGCGCGATATCGAGTTCGAAAACTGCGAGATCGTCGCCTCCCCGCGCGTTGCGACGGCGATCGAGAGCTTCGGCGACGCGTCGACGCGCAACGTCGCGTTCCGGAAAGTCAACGTCGAGTACGACCGAAAGGCGTCGGGCCAGGACGCCGCGTTCGTTCCTTCTCTCGCGACCCTCGTCGCGCGCTCTGACGCCGCGACGGGAGACGACGGGGAAACGAAGGACTCCGAGGCGTCTCAAAAGGGCGCTATTCGCGGAATCACTTACGAAGAGGTCTTCGTTTACGGGCCCGAAAAGCCGTCGATCGAACTGAAGGGAGCCGACGCCGCGCATGAGATTCGCGACGTCGTCTTCCACCGCGTTCGACTCGACGGAAAACTCGTTACGGAGAAGAATGAGACGCTTCCCGTCGACGTCGGCGCTCATACGCGCGACGTCGTCTTCTTTTAAAAACGAATTCTCGCGCGACCGCCGCGTCGCGCGATTGTTGCATAAAATAGGAAACGTATGCTATGTCGAAACGTGAGATTTATCGAATATTGGACGCCGCGGCGAACCGCGGCCGCGAAGCGCTCCGCGTCGTAGAAGACGCCGCGCGATTCCTTGGCGATTCTCAAGAACTCGCCGCAAGATTAAAGGAGACGCGCCATCGATTCGCAACCGCCGCCGATAAGCTGGATCGCCGCGAAAGAATGCTCGCGCGCGACACCCTCGGCG
>CAVGEG010000144.1:0-3505 GCA_963628165.1 Paratractidigestivibacter sp.
GAGTCGTGGTTGGTTCGCTCTGTTTGTTGATTCTTTACTGTGATATATGAGCCCTGCCTCGCGTAGGGCTTTTTTTGTTTCTTGCTTATCAAGCTATCTTGCCTTCCTTCTTTCTGAGCTTTCTGGGGATTAAGCGTTTCTAAGGGGAAAAGGAATCCGTTCATACGATGTGTTCTCGATGATAAACAGGCGTCCAGCTTTGAGATTCTCATGTTTGCGTATAATACCCTTTTAAACCTTGAGTTTTTTCTGATTGCTGTTTTCTCCTCAAGACATGAAATGAGGTAGCCGAGAGAGAACAATGAGACCAACTCTGACGAGAAGGATTGAGCGAAGAAGCTTCCTACGAAGAGTTTTGGAGGAAGATAAAGAATATCCAGATCGCTTCGGTATTTGTTCGCTTAATAGGGGATAATTCTGTCAACAAAATAGATGGTTTACGTGACTTGACTGTATTCTGTGGTTCTCCGGTGCGATGTATTTTATCAGCTTATATAGAGTGTCTTTTTTATTAGTAAATAAACCACATTTTTGACTCTTTTCTATTTATTGTATCGGATAGAGGCTGACGTCTTTTTTTCGTGAGGTTATATTTAGCGCAGATGGCGAGGAACGTCGTGTTAGACATGTCGAGAAAAGGATTAAATGTGAACTTTTTTTATAGGGTTTAGTAAATGGCTTCAGTGAATAACGGCTCTTGTCCTGAAGTATGGTTTGTTTCCTGGCATAATTATCTTGATCAGACGAACGGCGCGTCGATTTCTACTCGGTCTCTTTTACTTGCTTTGAAAAAGCACGGATGGGGCGTAAAAACTTTTTGCGGTTCCTCTTTTGACAATAAAACGATTACTGATCTGTCTTTATCTCAATTCAATTACCGGAACATCTTTGTTGGACGAGAGAAAATTTCAACGTGAGGTTTCGTTTTCTTTGTCGAAAGTTGACGATAACGCCATTGGATCGATGATTTTTCTTCCGGACGAATTTCTGGCAAAAGAAAACGCTAAGTTTTTGCAGGCTGTTTCAAAAGAATTTTTAACCGTGTTTCGTGCGAAGTTAAAGATTCGCACGCCTAAGATGATTATTACTTACGGAGGCTCTGTTTGTGGAGATAAAATCCTCGCGATAGCGCATGAATTTGGGGTAAAAACAGTTGTTTTATTGCAGAATTTCTCCTATTTCTCGCTTATCTACTTTAAACATGCCGATTTGGTGATCGTGCCTTCTGTTTATAGTCAAATGGTTTATCGTGAAAGATTAGGTTTGGCTTCGATTGCAATACCGCCGCTGATTGATGAAGAGCCTGTGAGGAAGTGTTTGCCCTATTCGTTTTCCTCAAGACGTTATGTTTTGCTTGTGAATCCTAGTCCAAATAAGGGCGTCGTTTGGTTTGCTGGCATTTCGAGAGAAATGAGACGTACACGACCTGATATCCGTTTACTGGTTGTTGAAGGAAGTTTTGGAACTTCCCTTATCAGCAATCCTACGTGGGGACTTCCTGCTTTGGGAACTATAGACTATGGTTCAAATACAAGATTTCCCGAAGATTTTTACGCACTTGCGAGGGTCATTATCATTCCTTCTTTCTTCGACGAATCATTTGCACGGGTTGTCGCTGAAGCTATGTTTTCCGGAACGCCTGTTATCGCGTCGGATCGGGGCGCTTTGCCTGAAACCGTAGGCGACGCAGGACAAATATTCTCAGTCCCATCGAATTATACGCCCAATTCTTTCGACCTCCCGACGTCGGAAGAAGTCGCTCCTTGGACTAATTCGATCGAGTATTTGTGGGATCGAGAAGACGTATGTTTAGAATGGAGCCGTAAAGGACTTGTAAGAGCGAATGCAAAATGGAGAAAGAAGATTGTGTTAAAACAGTATGAAAACGCTTTCTGGTATTTGATAAGAAAGTGATTGTTCGTTTCTATTTACCAATTTTACATAGGAGACATTCTCTATATGAAGCGTTTTAAATTTAAAAAAAGGCGCGGACGTTTGTCCTTTGAATCCTTGGAAGAGCGCAACGTGTTGTCATGTTCGCTTGCCGGAGCTTAGGAGCAATCGACTTCCCTTCATGTTGGGACATAGAGGGATTGAACGACGGTTGTAACTATGGTGGAAAACAAGGAACGAACCGCTTTTATTGGAATGGTTGATAATCGAGTCAAGAAGATAAGATGGTAAAAGAGGTACTGAAAATGACGTTGTTTCCGAGATCTTATACGAGCGTTGCGCCTTTTTTGACTGTCGTAGCGTTAATATTAGGACAATCATGTGGAGGCGTTCTCTCTTCCGTTTCCGCCTATGACTTCTGCTTACAACAGGAAACAGGAGTTGTAATTCCAGCGAAACTAAACGATCAAAAGCCCTTGGCTACTCAGGAAGAAACAACAACTCTTAGTCAACCGGCGGAAAATTTGTGGTCGATCGATTTGAAAGTTCTCTCTGAGGCTGCTTTTATCAAATCTGCGCGAGAAGACAAGTTGACTCCTTTTCTCAATTATGACTTATTTTCCAGCGAGCATACAACTTCCAGATTATTCTACTCGCGGGACGTTTACTCAGAAATTACCAAAGGGAAGTATTGGCAGGCCGCCCAAAAAGCCGCGCTAGAACTCTCGAGGTTAGTTGAAGAAAACGCCCCGTGGAAATATCGACGGTTTCAAGGAAGGGAATAGGACGGCTTTTAACAATCTCCTCTTGCTACAGGCGCATTCGTTGGAATTGGCGGGGAGATGGGACGCGGCTCTTAGCGTCTATGAGGCTCTTTATGGTTTTAATCCGAAATTAGAGCCTGAGAATTACGCATGGGCGCGCCTTCGTCGAGCCTACGCTTGCAATGCGTCGCAGGATTTGGCTCCTTTATTCTGTCAAATTCTTTCCAGGTACGATCTTTCCGGTGAAAAAGTGGAGGGCGTCATCGAAAGCGGAAAGGTTTTGCGAGAGAAAGCAAACCCAATCCTGATGAAATGTGGAGTATGCGGCTTCCTATTGGCGAGACGGAAAATGGCGAATTGAACTTTGAGGTATATGACGTCTATGCGCTGAGGGATCAATGCGCGAGAGTCGTGTATCCAAAACTTTACTATGCGGTTTCTGAAAACGACGATTTGAGGAGCGCAAAGATCGCGTTGTTGACGCGTCTTGCCTTCGACAAATTTGTCGAGGTCGTCGAAAAGGATTTGGAAGCGTACTTGGAAAATCCAAAACCTTATGAAGGGAAGTCCTTTTCTTATGTGAGGATTTCTCAGGAAAAAGAAGTTTGATCGCAAAACAAGCGATTGAAATCCTCCGGAAGATGAAAGAACTCCCATTCTGAAAGAAGGAAGAAATGAATGCTCTCTTGGTTGCGCGCTAGAAGGAATTCATGCGCGTTAATTGAGAGCGGTAAGCTTTTTTACAAAATTTTTGAAAAAGGCCGTTGACGATATTTGGCAGAGCGGTATACTCTTATCTGTTGTCGCTAACGCGAGAGCGAGCGGCGGCGAGTTATTTGACAATCAGG
>CAVGEG010000145.1:0-3498 GCA_963628165.1 Paratractidigestivibacter sp.
CGGGCATAAATTCTTCCGTATTCACCCCCTGCGTTTCAGTTTCTTCGTAGTAACGGATCATGCGCAGATAGTCGCCAAGGATCGTTTGCCGTTCATAGTAGCCTTCGGCAAGACGCTCTGGAAGATTCGCTTCGAAATCGACGGAATAGATCACGGGAGCCGTCTTGCCGAAATCGGAGCGAAGGTCGCGCAAAATCGTCTGGCTGGAGGCGCCGTAGCGCAACGCAGTCAAGGCGGAGCCTTCCGCGTCGACGCGCCACGCGACGAACCAAATATTCTCGTCGACGGAACAACCGACAAGCGCCGCGTCGGTCGTCTCTTTGTCTTGAAGCGCTTTAAGACGCGAGCGCGCCGCCGTCAGCGTCTCCTCTTCCGTCTGATCTTCCGTCACCGAAAGCGACTCGACGGACCAACGCAACGTCGACGTTCGAATCGACGTCGTTTGCGCGCGACCCGTTTCGCTCACTTCGACCAGCGTCGCGCCATATTCCCCCGTCTCGCCGAAATTACGCGCGACGGGGGAGCCCGCGATCACCGCAAGAGACGGACTGCGCGACAAGGTCGTGCGCTCGCGTTCGCCCCCAAGCGCCCAATATCGCGTCGCGTCGGTCTTGAGAACCTCGGCGGAAAGGCGACCGCAATAGACGCCGATCGTGTAGAGGTCGTCGGCGTTTTCCGTCGCCGTCGGCGCGTATCGCGGAACGACGCCCGCTTTGCCGCGACTCGTACCCAGGAGGCGCGCTACGGGGGAGCCGTCGCGCATAAAGAAGGTCTCTTCGACGACGCCCACGGGGAAGACGTGCACGTTTGAAGGGAGTCGGAACGCGGGAGGGAAAACGTCGGGGGAGTCGGATAGGCCCGCGGACCAGTAAACGGGAATCTTCGCGGCGTTGAGGCGCTCGAACTGCTCGATGAGGAAAAGGACGCCTTGAGGCCCCGTGTCGCGCGCGCTCAGAAGGTTTCCGCTCAAGACGACAAAATCGACTTTCTCTTTCAGCGCCGCGTCAAAAACGCGCTCCGCGGAACGTCGAGGAGCGTCCAAAATCGCTTCTCCATAACGTTCCGGCAACGACGCGAGACCGTCGACCGGCTCTTCCAATCGGAAGTCGGACGCGTGAATAAATCGAAATCCTTGCGGCGTCATCATTCTTCCCTCATCTAGGTTAACAATCGCTTTTTCGGTCGGCAAAGCGCACGTCGCAAACCCGCCGATCGAACCTATCTTAACTCTCGTATTCTACAATGAAAGGGCGTTGCGAACGTAGTTATTTTCGCAAAATACCCGAAATTTAACGGTAAAACAAACGCTCTTATCAAAAAAGACGAGTTATAACGCTTTTATAGAGAGTAAGCGATTGAACAAAAATAACTGTTAATTCATTCGTAGCGCCGTTTTTATGCGATAAAAGCCGCGATTCTTGAGACCAAGAACCGCGGCCTATTCGTCAATTCAACTCGGAAAAGATCAGAAGCTAATCACGATTCCGCCGGAAGATCCGCTCGTCGTTTGAACCGGATCAAGCGTCCTCTTGATCTTCTCGCGGACGTTGAGCAAGAACGCCTTGGCGTACGCGTCGTCGCCGCGTCCCTTCGCATTCTTATAATCGACGCGATCGCTGGCGAGGATCTGATCGAGTTCGTTCGCAAGTTCGACGAGCTTCATACGCGCGATCGCGGTCATATCGCCCATCGCCGCGCTGGAGCCGGTCAACAGCGTGAAGTTCGCGAGGCGCTGGAGATACGCGCGTTGCAAGTTGCGGCGCGTCGAAGCAAGCTTCATCTCAACGCGACCGTCAGCGTTCTCTTTGAGAGCCTTGGAGACGGCGTGCCATTCGCTGAAGATAGCGTCGTTGAGCGTCGAAATCATTTCCGCGCTCGTGAAGACGTCTTCGCCTTCCGGAACGCGCATTTCCGCGTCCGCAAGACGACCTAGCGTCGACGAGCTAAGGAGCTGATTCAAGATCGAAGTCTGCATCGCAAGGACATTAGCGTGAACGTCGTAGTCATAGCGATTCGGAACGCTCGAACCCCAATGCATCCAGCGATTCGGCGCGAGATAATCGAAGAGTTCGGAAGGAATCTGGAACGCTTCGGAACCGAAGCAGTCCTTCGCGAGGAACGCGAGAGCGTCGCGCTGATCCTTCGCGGGGACGACGATAAACGGCTTCTGAGCGCCTTCGTCGCCCTTGAAATCGCGGCTGACGATAAGACCGCCGATATAATTCGCCGCAAAAAACATGCCGCTCACTTTCCAGTTGATGAGCATGTTGTAGCGAGGGCGCATCGGAGCGAAGCTTTCGCCGTTATTGACGATTCGTTCGTTCAAGCCGGGAAGGAGCTGATCGACCAAGCGCGCGCGAACCTTCGCATATTCGAGAGGACTCGAGCCGAGATCCCAAATATTGACGTACGGGTTCGTCGTGTCGCCGTAGCAGTCTTCGTCCGTCGAGTAGCGATACTGACGCTGAGACTGTTTCGACGCGATCTTTTCGAGTTCAGGCTTTTCCGTTTCGGTCGTCTTGCCGGAGAAGACGCGGTAACCGTATTCGATCGCCCATTCGTCGTATTCGCCGAGGCGATAGGAGAAATAATCGCCCTGCTTTTCGCCCTTAGGCATGATGTTGATGGGCGCGTATTCCATGATGGATCCGACGTAGCCGTGTTCGGTCCACTTGCTCGCGTCGTTGATTTCGTCGAGAGAGTGGAGCGCGCTCTGATAGAAGTTGTGGCGCAGACCGAGGGTATGGCCGACTTCGTGGGTAACGAGAGAGCGGAGACCCTGATCGATCATCTTGGCGCGTTCTTGTTCAAGTCGCTTTTTGCGTTCGGCGACAGCTTTTTCCTTTTCGGCCTTGGCCTTGTCGGCTTCAGCGCGTTCCTGCGCAGCTTTTTCAGCGGCGGCTCGCTCTTCGGCGGCGACTTGACGTTCTTTCTTGAGTTCGTCGACGAACTTTTCAACTTCCGCTAAACGATTCGCGGCGTCGTCCGCAACGCGCTGCGCCGCTTCCGCGACGACCTTCGCGTCTTCAGACTTCTTCTCGAGGGCTTCGACGCGTTCGACGAGAGCCTTGCGCGCGCTTTCTTCCGTTTCCTTAGCCTGAGCGAGAGCTTCCTTCGCCTGACGCGCTTCTTCGCTTGCTTCGTTGGCGATCGTCGTCGCTTTTTCAGCCGCTTCCGCGGACTTCTGCGCGATTTCGCGCGCGGACGCGATCTGAGCCTTTTCGTCTTCCGTGACAGTCGCGTCTTCCGCGGGAGCCGGAGTCGCTTCAGGAGCTGTAGCAACCGTTTCAGTTGCGGGCGCCGCGACGGGTTCGTCTTCCAGTCCGTTGACCATCATGACGTCGAAGAATGTGTTCGCCAAACCGAACTGTTGCGCGTAGAAGAGTTCTTTATCCGCATTGTTCTCGATGCGATTCGATTCGTCGTAGAGGCGACGCTGCAACTCTTCGTCGACGGCGTAACCGCGACCGACGAATTTTTTGAGGAGTTCTTCGGGCT
>CAVGEG010000146.1:0-3486 GCA_963628165.1 Paratractidigestivibacter sp.
GGAACTCCCAAAAGGAAAGATTAAGGAGATCGACAAGATGACGTTTTGTGAAACACCCGATTATTCGCATAGTAATGGCGAAAATTGCGCGGAAACGAAGGAGGGAGCCTTCGAAGACGTCGTCGTCGCCTCAGGAGACGCCGATCGACTATATGACGCTGAAAAGATTGCAGAGGAACGAACGCCCAGGATCATCGGTATAATTCCCGATTTGAGCGATCCCAGTAAAAGGGCGACGATAAAGTTGACGTCAACCAAAAAGATTTTAAAGCAAACGACCTTTTTGACCGTAGCTTTTTCGTTAGGCGTCACGACCGCGTTCCTCTGGAAAGGCAATTCTCTAAGGGACGGGCAAGCGACGCCAGAACTCAAGAACACCGTCGCCGTTGAGGAATCGAATAAAGTCGCGAATCCCGAAACGGAAAAAACGGACGCCCCCTCGGTCGCTTCCTTTTCTCCCTATGACAACGCCTACGAGCCTGAAGTAACGACGCCCGCCTTATCTCAGACGGAAGAAAGCGGAAGCTACGCCAACTACGACAGAATCGATTTTTCCGCGCCATCCCCCGTCGATTATTTTGACTCGAGCGACTTAGACGCCTGGGCGGCCCTCGGCGATATGCTTCAATCGACGGAATCGAACGCCTACGACGCAGGTTACTCTTACGATAATTCTCCCCGCGTCGCCCAAAACAACGCCGCCTCTTCATACCAATCGAACGTTGGCGGCGGATTCGCCGACTATTCCTTTGGCTCAAACTCCCCGGCGACCAACTTTGAAGGGGGTAGCGATCGCGCGTCTATCCCCGCGGCTGGTTATCAAGACGAACGTTTGGCGTCGAATAGACAGGCCAATTCTCAAGTAGAACCAAGCTATTCCTTAAATACCAATTATCCTGATAACAACGACAATACGCGTATTGGTTTTTCAGAAAATAACGCCAATTATGGTGATTTTTCTCGAAAAGGAAATTACAATGAAGTTTTCAATAGAAACGATTCGCGAGGAATCGCAAGCCAAAGGAATCTTGACTTAGAATACGCGACGAACTCGGATCAAGACAGATCGCGCTTTCAGGGATTTGAAACGAGGTCGTCGACGTTTGCTCAAAACGATCCTTCTTTTGCGGAACGTCAGCCAAGCGCGTACGTTGCTCAGCGCGTAGAAGAAGAAACCAATCTTCCTCTTCAAGGCTCCGCGTCGTCGCGTTCCGTTCGTTGGTAGAGTTCGCCTTGTATAAGCCTGGCGTCCTCTTCAACGTTTAGTCAATGAATTCTATCGTTCCGAAAGAGAGGGCGCCGCGAAATGAACCGCCGAAACGACGATTTCATCCATGTCTGCATATTCCTGTTTCTCATGGGATATAGCGCGCTGGCGGCGACCCTTCTGCTTCGAGGAAACGATCAAGAAACGCTCGACGCGATTCCAAACACGACGGGAATAGTGGCAAGAAGCGTCGTCCTTGAATTGCCTTCTAAAGAAAATAATCCACGCAATAGCGAGGGAGATTTCATTCGCCTACGAACCGGTGAAATTTTATACGTGTACACTCGTTACGAAGGCGGGGCTGGAACAAATAAAAACGTCGCGACCCGTCTTATGAGTCGCGTTTCAAAGGATCAAGGGCGCACCTGGTCGACGCAAGACAGGCTCGTTCTCGGCGACGACCAGGTCGTCAACGCCGCCTCGGTTTCCCTCTTGAGGTTGCGCGATCAATCGATAGCCCTTTTCTACTCGGTAAAGGATTCCGCGGGAGACTGTCGCCCCTATCTTCGCTACTCTTATGACGAAGGAAGAACCTGGACTCGTCAGATAGAGACAATTATTCCCCCTTCTTACAATGTCCTCAACAACTCGCGCGCGACGTTGTTAGCGGACGGGCGCATTCTTCTTCCAGTCGCAAGACACGCGTATTTGGGAGGTGATCTCTTCAACTATGAAAGTCGAGGTGTCCTTTTTTGTTTGATTTCAGACGATGGAGGACGAAAATGGAGCCAAAGCTCCGAGGTTCCCAATCCTAATTCACTCCTATTCCAAGAGCCGGGAATTGTCGAGCTCTCCGATGGAAAATTGTTAATGACCATCCGTACGGATCAAGGACGTCAATACTATTCCTACTCGCTAGACCGCGGTGAGTCGTGGTCCCTTGCTAAGTCGTCTCCATTAACGTCGCCGCAGGCCCCCGCAACAATAAAAAGACTCCCAGACAGCGATTACCTTGTCGCGATATGGGACGACTCCCCTTACGAACGTAACCCCTTAACGATCGGAATTCTTTCCCCGGACGGTTCGAAGATTCTTTCGAAAAAGATTTTAGATCGATCGGGAGAGGAAGAAACGCGATCTTTCAGCTATCCTGCAATTTTCTTCGTCGACTCCGGTTCTCTACTAACGGCGTATTGTTCGGGCAAAACCTGCATGGGACTCGATTCTTCGCGAATCACGCTCGTAGGATTGCAAAGTCTCTTGGAAGACGTTTCCAAGACAATGTCCAATCAAACGCCTTAACCTCAAGTTTCAAAGGAGATAAACATGTTGCGCGCGAACACTTGCTCGTCTCACGCCACCCGGCGTCAATTCATCCTTCGATCCCTTGCGAGCGCGACCCTAAGCGCCTTCTTATTTGAAGTCGCCCCGATGTTTGCGAAAGAGGCGGACGCCGTCTTTGAAAAAGAAACGGTTTTGCTTCTGCCTCCCGGAAAAGACAATCCGCGTAACAGCGAAGGAGACTTCATTCGTCTCAAAACGGGCGAGATTCTCTTCGTCTACACGCGTTATTACGGCTCTTCCTCGGCAGAAGATGATCACGCGCCCGCGCGCCTCGTCTCAAGAATCGCGGATTCTGAAGGGCGCAATTGGTCGTCCAACGACGCTCTCATTCTCGAAAACGAGGGGCGACTCAACGTGATGTCCGTGACCTTGCTACGCTTCCCGAACGACTCTATCGCGCTCTTTTACCTGGTTAAAGACGCCGTGGGAGATTGTAGACCTTATCTGCGTTTCTCACGCGACGAAGGAAAGACTTGGTCTGAAAGAACCTCTATTATCAACGAACCAACGTATAATGTGCTCAATAACTCTCGAGTCGTCGTCCTCTCAAGTGGAAGGATCCTCCTTCCTGTCGCGCGACATGGCTCGGTTGTAGAGGGAAATTTCCAATGGGACTCCAAGGCGCTTCTATCCTGTTATATCTCCGACGACCAAGGAGGTTCGTGGAGACAGAGCTCAATCGCGCCCAATCCATTCTCTCATCTCTTTCAAGAGCCAGGCGTCGTTGAACTAGCCGACGGACGAATCTTGATGACGATAAGAAACGAAAGTGGTCAGCAGCTTTTTTCCTATTCCCAAGACGCGGGCGAAACGTGGTCTATTCCCGAACCTTCGCCTCTCGTGTCGCCACTCTCCCCCGCGTCGATCAAGCGCCTTCCTCAGAGCGACCTGCTTGTCGCGGTCTGGAACGGTTCCCCCAAGCTGAGAGATCCGCT
>CAVGEG010000147.1:0-3445 GCA_963628165.1 Paratractidigestivibacter sp.
CCCCACGTCCGCGTTAAACGGCATTTCTCTTCAAGTTCGTCATAGGCGCCTTCGCGACCGACGAGGTCAAAATCATAGCAATCTGTCGTGAGGAAAAGAGCGTCCTCCAAACGACTTACGGAAGAAACCCGAGCAGGTCGCTTCTTGCTCTCGTCGTTAAAAATCTCCCAAGCGCCAAGTCCCATTCCCCCGCAAACTCCGCGTCCCAACGCCGGAAGCCAAATAACGCCGATCTGAGGCTCAAGCTTTCCGTCGGATCCGATCTTCTGAACGCCGACGAGATTCGAATAAATCGGAACGCCATATACGAACGACTTGGTTCCGTCGATCGGATCGATGACCCATTGCCAGCCGGAAGAGCCAATCTTATCGTCAAATTCTTCCCCCAAAACCGAATCGTCAGGGAAGGCTTCCACAATCATTTTTCGCCCCAGCGTCTCGGCGCCGCGATCCGCCTTCGTGACCGGCGTGCCATCCTGCTTCCTCTCGACGTCCATGGAGTCGCTATCGAAATATTCAAGGGTCAAATTGCCCATTTGACGCGCGAGGTTTACTGCAAATTCAAAACGCTTCTTCATTGGTTCTCCAACTTAATTAAAAGAAAACTTTAGAGTTAAACTTCTTAAAATATGGACTTACACGAAAAATTTAACACAAAATAATCAAGCGCCAAGATTGAAACGGGCGCCTGGATTTCTATAATTTCTCGGTGACGTCTAAAAACCTATTAGACCACGATTTATTCACAATCTTTGCACGAGGTAACGTCATGCGCGACTTTTCCATGTCTCGTCGTTCTTTTATCGTCAACAGCGCCGTCGGAGTAGCTCTTGCCTCCGCTTCACCCTCTTCGACAAAGGGACAAGACAAACCGAAAATTCAAGGTTTTGACAAAACTGATACGGCAGTCGATCCCAACACTAAATGGGAACCGTTCACGGACAGGAAGCTTCGCATTGGTATCGCTGGCTACGGTCTATGTCAATTCGGCGCGCAGTTTGGATTGCAAGATCATCCAAACGCCGAAGTGGTCGCCGTTTCCGATTTATTCCCAGCGCGTTGCGCGGGCCTAGCTAAAGCGTGTCGTTGTGAAAATACGTACGAGTCGCTTGAAGAGATGATCAAAGACGACTCGATCGAAGCGGTCTTTATCGCGACGGACGCGCCGAGCCACGTCGATCTCGCGATCCTTGCGTTAAAACATGGAAAGCACGTCGCTTCCGCCGTCCCGGCGATCTATGGCAACGTGGAAGACGCCTTCCGTCTATATGAAACGGTTAAAGAAACCGGACTCTTCTACGGAATGTTTGAAACTAGCGCGTACCATGACGACGTATATCAGGCGCGTAAAATCTACAGCGCCGGCGGATTTGGACAAATGATTTATACCGAAGGCGAATACTATCACTTTGGCGCCGGAGTCCTCGAGGGATATAAAAACTGGCGTAGAGGACTTCCCCCTCAATGGTATCCGACCCACTCGAACGCCTACTATACCTGCGTTACGGGCAACAGCTTTACGTCCGTTTCTTGCGTTGGTCATGTGAGTAAGGAAGTGGAGTATCAACCGGGTCAAAACCCTTACGACAACCCCTTCGGAACGGAAGCGGCTCTTTTCACGACCTCTGAAGGCGGCTCCGCGCGAATGATCGTTAGCTGGGACTCGTGGGGTTGGGGCTGTGAAACCGGACGTATGCGCGGCGAACTTGGCGCTTTCAACAACGGTTACTCCGGACGAGATGAAGAAACGGTCGATCTTGTCGCCAAATTAGGGGATCTTCGCAAGCCTGCGTTGCCCCCGACGGTCGCCCCCGGTTCTCACGGCGGTTCTCACGGCTACCTGGGGTCGAACTTTATCGAGTCTATTCTGAAAGATCGTCATCCGCTCGTAAACGTGGCGATTGCGCTCAATACGACGGTTCCGGGTATTGTCGCGCACACGTCGGCGCAGAAAGACGGTGAAACTCTCAACATTCCGCAATTCAAGATGTGGTGAGAAAAACAACTTCGTTTCCCTATAAATAAAGGGTGTGATCGATCGAAGATCACACCCTTTTTTATTTCAAGGAGACGTCAGGGGTTTAAAAGCTTCAGGAAATGATTTTGCAACGACAAATTAGCGGTTGCAAGGAGCGGCTGATTCGCTAAGTCAAAGGGTCTGCCGTTGGTGTTCGTCGCCACGCCGCCGGCTTCCTTCAGGATAAGAACGCCCGCCGCGACGTCCCACGGATGCGCCGACTGGCACGTCATCCCTTCAAAACGCCCGGACGCCACGTACGCAAGGTTCAACGCGGTGGATCCCGTCCGACGCAGAGCTTGACAAACCGTCACGCAACGTTGAAAAGCAAGCGTATCGGGAGAATCGGAGCGCGCTTTTGCCTCATAGGAGATCGCGACTAAAGCATGCTCGGGATCTTCTTCGGAGCTCGTCGTTATTTTCGCGCCGTTAAGATACGCTCCGCATCCCTTTTCCGCGGTGTATAACTCGTTGGTATTAGGATTGTAAATAGCGGCGCAAATGATATCGTTTCCGCGCGCTAAGGCGATAGACGTGCAAAAAAAGGGAACGCGGTGCACGAAATTCGTCGTGCCGTCGAGAGGGTCGACAATCCACGTGTAAGGCTTATCCGGCGGAGCGGCGCTTCCGCACTGAGCTTCGCGAAGCATCTGACCCGCCGGGACGTTAGAAGCAAAGGCGTCTCCAAAGGAGGGAGTTTTCCCCTGAGATTCTTCGCCCAAAAAACAATGACAAGGAAACGCGTCAAGCACGATTTCTTCGATCGTACGCTGCGCTAAAACGTCCGCTTCCGTCACAAGATCCGCGTGACTCTTTTCGCGGAACCCTACTTTCCCTAAATTTTCCCTTAATATGGCGCCCGCCTCATGCGCAGCTCTTACCGCCGTATCCAAAAATTCCGACATTCTATTCTACTTCCAGGAATGATATGTCACTAGAAAAAAGAAGCTTTGAGGAACAACGTCATTTCAGTTTACGCCATTCCGCAACCGCGAGTTCATCGCATCTCTCGTTTTCTTTGTGACCTGCATGTCCTTTAATCCAGTCAAACTCTACTTCATGGAGCGAGACGAGCTCATCTAGTTTTTGCCATAGATCCAGATTCTTTACCTCGGCCCAACGTCCCTTCTCTTTCCTACGCCAACCATTGGCTTTCCACGAACTCATCCACTTTGACAGACCATTGAGCACATACGTGCTGTCGCTTACAAGCCGGATCGTCGTCGGGCGTTTTAAAGCCGAGAGCCCTTCAACTACGGCAAACAACTCCATCCGATTATTCGTCGTTTGAGGTTCCCCTCCCGAACGTTCCAATCTCTTCCCTGAAGGAGCATGATAGAGCACAAACGCCCAGCCGCCCGGACCGGGATTGCCGCTACACGCTCCGTCGGTATACAAGACTGTCTCCGGTTCCTCAATCATATGATC
>CAVGEG010000148.1:0-3410 GCA_963628165.1 Paratractidigestivibacter sp.
GTCTCCAAGCGATTATAGAAGCGTGCGGCGGCGCCGACAAAGCGTTCCAAATGCTCATGCTCGATCACTTCGACGAACTCGTCAACGCGTCCGCTCAAGCGATCTCGTCGATCAAATTTGACAAAGTCGTCGTTTGGGACGGAGCCAACGGCGGCGTCAACGGAGACGGCGGTTCAACGGCCACCTCAAATTGGTTGCGCAATATGGCCAAGACTCTCCCTCCTATGCTTGAAGTTATGAAAGAAATCGGCGGCGTCGAGTTCCCCGAAAGCTTCGCCAAGATCGCGGGCCAAAATCGTCCGACGGAAGACGCAAGCGTGACGCAAGAAACGTCGACGTCCGATCCGACCCCCAACGTCGAAATTGAAAAGAAGGACTAATCCCCATCCCTCTAAATAACCAATAACAAAAACGCGGAGTTCCGATTGGAGCCCCGCGTTTTTTGCGTCCTAAACGTCTCGATCAACGTTTGTCATTCCGGCGTTCGACCGCTCTGAAGAAGACGCAACGTGTCGGTTCGCCCCGTCTTAATCGCAGGATAGAGCGCGGCGGCGACGCACAAGGCGACCGCCAACCCAAGTCCGAGCAATAGCCCGTCGACAGGCAAGATCAACGGCGGATCTTGCGTCCCAAACATGCTCCTTCCCAATTTTAACGCGCCCTGAGCCGCAAGGAACCCGAAGACGAAACTGGTGACGCACGCGACGATTCCGATCATTGCGGCCTCGACGAGGATCATGCGCACGATCGCCGAGCGCGTCGTCCCGAGCGCGCGCATAACGCCGTATTCCCAGCGCCGAGCGCGCACGGAGTTCGCCACCGCGCCGACGACGGCTATCGCCGCGATGATAAGCGTCGTCAACGGCGTCTTGCTCAGTCCCCAAATAACGGAATCCGCGCGACCGGAAATCGACTCCGTCAACGATTCGCGCGTCGACAACTTAACGTACGCCGTTTGCGAACCGGAGCCTTCCTCGAGCGTCTTCCCCGATAATTCGCGTTTGAGACTCGAAAGCGCGATTTGATCCAACGCGGCCTCCGTCGCGGAATAATCGATTATCGTCCCGCGAGGCGCGTTAAACCAGAAATACGAACGGCGCGTTATCGAATAATCGTTCGCAATCACCCCTTCGCGCGCGAAGACGATTCCGCCGGAACGCCCGAAGTTGCGGCGAACGCCTCCCGTCTTCGAGAGCCATTGCCAACCGGGAAAGGAAACGATCCCGACGATAGGATAATCGAGAACGCGGTCGGCGTTGCGCGGATCGACGACGCTAAGCGTATCGCCGAGATTCAACGCGTAATCGACGGAAAGGGAATCGGTAACAATCACGCCTCTCCCGCTTTTCATCTCCTCAAACGCGTTCTCCGGATCTCCTTGTCGGAATCTGACGCCGACCATCGGCTCCTCCCCTTCGAACGCCTTCGCGACGTCGACGCCAAAAAAGACGACGTTCGCAAACTGACTCTTTGACGCTTCGACGGGAATCGACCCCGACGCAAACGCCGCCTGTTCGACGGCAACAGTAAGGAAACGATCCGGATCGACCATCGGCGCGCGCCGCAATTCGTCGACGCCTTCGTCGCTGAGTCCGTTGGGTAGAAACGCGGCGAACGCGTCGGGAGCGCGACGTCCCGGCAGGAAGGGATCGAGCATCGAATATCCCCAAATTTGCATCGTCACGAAGAGTCCGCCGCCGACGCTCAGGGCGACCGCGACGGCGACGACGCGCGACGCGTTCCCTGATAATTCGCGGCGAATCGAACGCGAATCGACGCGTAAAATCCGCGACGCTATCGGAACGACGAGCCATTCCGTCGCAAAGATTGCCGCGGGAATCAGAAGAATAACGCCAAGCGCGAGCGCAAGGACGCCGAGCCCCGAGTGGATTGCGGCGCGAGTCGGCGCGTCGAAAGTCGTCGCGCGGATAAGCGCGGCGTCGGCGCAAAGAGCCGCGATCCCGACGACGGCGCAGATCGCCGCGACGCGACGCGTCTTACGCTGCGTTTCCGCAAAGGGCTTGGGAGAAACGCGAACGCCAAGCGCTTCGAGCGGCGCCACACGCGTCGCGCGAAACATCGGATAGAGCGCCGCGAAGATCGCGCCAACTACCGTGCACAGGAACGAGAGTCCCGTCGTTTGAAGATTGATCCCCGTCGGTTTCCCCGAGATCAAATAAACCAGAACCCAGCCCGCAAGCATACCCGCGACCCACCCTGGCGTCGCCAAAACCAAACCTTCCCCCAAAATTGATCCCGCGATCTGACGACGCGTAAGTCCCGCGACGCGATAGAACGCGATCAATCTCCTTTCGTCGTCGACGCTGGTGTTCAACGCGGTAAAGACGATCAGCAAGGCCGCGAGAGAGGCAAGGAGCGCTCCGCTCACCGCCTGATATTTGAAGGATTGTTCTTGCTTAAAAACGGCGATGCGACGATCAACCAAATCCTGTTTCGTCACCGCTTCGAGTTCGCCGGGCGCCGACGTCAAGCGTTTGTCCCACTTCGACCGGAACGCGTCGACGTCGGAACGCAACTTTAGAAAGACCGCGTTGACGCCGTACTCCGCGCCGGATGCTTGAGCGAGTTCGCGGCCCAGCGCCTCCGAGACGTAAAAACCGTCGCAATCGGGGTCGTCGACAATCCCGACGACGCTAAGTTGAAATTCAATCGCGCGCGTCGATTGAGTCGAAACGGCGAGGAGAGCCAACGGATCGCCGACTTTCGCGCCGTATTTCTTCGCGCCCTTTACCGTCATGACCGCTTCTTTCGCGACGGGAACGCCCTCTTTAGGCGCAGACAACCACCTTCCGTCTTCGAGTTCGTAGGGAGATTCGGTCGCCGTCGTCGCCCAGAATGCGGAGCCCATTCCCATGGGGGTTCCCATCGTCGAACGGTACGCGCCAAACGCGCGGCGATGAAGCTCCGGATCCATCCCCTCGGGGGCCTCGTCGATTTCGGAGTCGGCTACGTCGAGGGATCGTTTGACAGTCTTACGGTCTCCTTCGTCTTCGGCGTCGGCGTCTTCAAGGATCGATTTTTCCGTGCCGGGAGCATAAACAAACATTCTAAGGATCGCGACCTCGTCGCATCGCGAGACGGCGGCGTCGCGGCGCAATTCTTGAATGAAGCGTTCGTCTAAAGTCGGAATCGAAGCGCGTCCGCCGCGCGCTCTTCCCTTTCCGGGTTGAGGGTTGGAGCCGCGTCCCTCGCGCGCCTGACCTTCGTTCATTCGCGCTTCGCCGGGCCGCCCGTCCCCTAGTTGAGCGTCGCCGGGGCGTCCTTCCGCGGCTCGTCCTCCGTTCGGTCGACCTTGAGCGGCTCCTTGATTCGACGCCGCGTTGGGGGCGCCGCTCGGATGTTCGCTAATCATCGGACGGGACGCAAAGTTTTCGCGCTTCGTCGGATTG
>CAVGEG010000149.1:0-3404 GCA_963628165.1 Paratractidigestivibacter sp.
CGATAGGAGGGTAGAGACGGAGCGAACTCTTGCTGCGTTTGGCGACTTTGGAGGATCGCGGCGTCTTCCGCGTCGACGGGAGCGGAGCCGGTGAGATTCGAGGCGTCGTCCTGCAAGGCGTTGGAGAAATCGAGGAGTCCCAGTCTTTGAGAAACGTCGGAGGGCGCTTGTTCAAAAGATGGATCGAGCGCTTCTTGCTCGACGACGGGGTCTTCTTTTTTAGCGTCGCGTTTGAAGGCGTCGGTAAAGAGCTTCCACGCCTGGGCGTTTACAGGCGTCCTCGAGGATGAGAGAATAGCGAGAATGGCGACGAAAATGATAGTCGGCTTGAATTTGCGCATCGGTAGGACCTTTCGAAGCGTGTCGAATCGCGGCGCGGGAGAATCCGGCGTCTTACCGCATGTTGCGCAAGAGAGAAGAGGAAGTCAAGAGCGATTAAGGGATAGGGATAGTGAAAAAAAAACGGAGAAACCCCAAATGAGGGAGTTCCTCCGAATTATCGGTCGAGTTAAGCAGGCGCCTTGTCGCGTCTCGCGGATGGTGAGATCCGCTCACATGGCGACGTTCTCGCCTTCTTGAGAAACGGCGTGCAGGTGGTCTTTGTCGATATAGACGATCTCTTGAGCGTCTTTCTTTTCAATGGTGTAAGGAATTGGCCAGCCAACACGAATTTTTTGTTCGTAGTAAACGGTGCACTTGTAGTGGACGTGGTGAACTTGGACGGCGCCGACCATGGGGAAGAATCGGGGCGGATCGACGTAGTCGGCGACCAGTTCTTTCTTAATGCGAACGTCGTTACGATAGCGCGTTTCAAGGAACGGGACGCCGCCGTTATCCGGCTTCGCGCGTTCTAATAGACGAATGACTTCGTCGTCGCTCGGGGCGTCGAGTCCTTCAGGGACGCCCTCGACAATAGGCGGCAGTACGGGAACTTGGCTATAGCGATCGTTCTCGAACGACATATCTTCGTAGGCGCCCTGGAAATACGGACTTACCGGAACCGGAACGCTGAAGATACCGAGCGAAAAGCCCCCAAAACCGAAGCAACCGCTCGTGACTGCCGCGGCAAGCAAAAGCAAACTTGCGGCAATTCTTGAGTTCATTTTTTTCATTTTAGCTTCCTTGACAAATGATGTAAAGGGTGGACGCCCCGGGGCGTTTCCTCAGTTCCTGTATCCGCTAGTTCTTTACGTGAACACGACGCGTTAGCAAGGCGCCTTCGCACAAAACCGACCGATGTGTTTTTCGTCGATTCACACGAACTTGGAGCGAGCAGAACAAGATCTCCCCGTAATCCATAAACCGCGATAGGGGCTCGCGCCCCAATTCGCTGTAACTATATCGAACCTCTGCGCCCCTCGACTTTGCTCTTTTTGGACGTCTTTTCAATAATTTATTGAAAAAGTCCGCCGAGCTCGTTTTTCCCTTGTCGAACGGCTGGTAGTCGCGCGCTTTAACGCGCTCTGTCGCTTTTATCGGCGATTGCCGCGGAAGCTGTGCATATTATTTAACAACTTTTCGGGTTTTTCTGACAGGGGGTTCTTCTTTCTTAAAAAAACGGGTCTTTCATATCAAAAAAGGAGGAAAAGGACGGTGAAAGAAAGGTATAATTGTGTCCGTCTTGCCGAGTGAGGATCGCTCCTGACAATATGTTATTGATACTTCCCTTTGAGGCGGTATATAGCGTTGATCTAGGCGGTCGCAACGCGAGAAAAACGTATCTAGCGGCTCGAAAAAACAGAACGCTATGAAGTTAAAACGCGTTGATTTTGACGATTTGCTTGGATTGAAGCAAAATACATGCGAACCTAAGGAAAGACGGTTTTTTTGCCGTGAAAAAGAGGAATCTTTTCAGGAGTCGGGACGATATTGAACCCTAGCGAATCACTCGCGAGCGTCATGCGCGGTAAGGTCGTTTTACGTCCCGGTCGTGCGCATGACGTGAAGATGGCCGATTCGGAGCGTTTTACACAAGATGACGGTTGTGTCGCCTTGGTTGATTGTGCAGAGCCCAAAGCTTTATAAGTCTATGAAACGTAAAGAAAACGGTCTTGTAAACTGTGCTTGGCGGTTTATACTCGACTCTGACCTCGTTAAGGGCTGCGCCTGGCGTGGTACTCCAAGCGTCGGTCTCGTGGGGTCTTCTTCTTATGAACTGGAGAAGTTCGAGAGGATGCTAAAGCGAGAAAAATATGGGATCTGGCCAGTGAAGAAAAAAGCAAAAAGAGCTAAAGATTCTTCAATAGTTCGCCGATTCCACAAGAGAATTACATGGCGAAATGCCAACTTAACAACTCATGTTTTAGGAGTCTTAAAGATGACCTATCGTAACCTTCTTCTTTCCGTCGCCGCTCTCTTTGTTGCCGCTTCCAGCGCTTTCGCTGGCGATTGCGTTGCTCCTTGCGCTCCTGCCGCTCCTTCTTGCGAAGCCGCTCCGGCCGCTTGTGCGCCCGTTTGTGCTCCCGTCGCTTGCAAGACGATCACCGTTCCTTGCATTCGTCCTCTCGCCGCATTGAAGGCCGCCGCGTCTTGCGCTGTCGCTGACGTCAACTGCGCCGCCGCCAATATCAAGGCTCGTCTTGCCGCTCTTAAGCCCTGCTGCACCGTCGCTCCTTGCGCTCCCGCTTGCGTCGCTCCTTGCGCTCCTTGCGCTCCTTGCGCTCCTGCCGCTCCTTCCTGTGAAGCCGCTCCGGCTCCTTGCGCTCCTGCCGCTCCTTCTTGTGAAGCCGCTCCGGCTCCTTGCGCTCCTGCCGCTCCTTCTTGTGAAGCCGCTCCGGCTCCTTGCGCTCCTGCCGCTCCTTCTTGTGAAGCCGCTCCGGCTCCTTGCGCTCCTGCCGCTCCTTCTTGTGAAGCCGCTCCGGCTCCTTGCGCTCCTGCCGCTCCTTCTTGTGAAGCCGCTCCTGTTTGCGCTCCCGTGACCTGCGCGATTCCTTGCGTTAAGTTCTCCTGCAACGTTAAGCCCTTCCAGGCTCTGAAGGCTCGTTTCGCGCGTCCCTGCATCGCCGCTCCCGCTTGCGTCGCTCCTTGCGCTCCCGCCGCTCCTTCCTGCGAAGCCGCTCCGGCTCCTGCTTGCGCGCCCGTCGCTCCTTGCGCTCCCGCTTGCTGAATACAGCTTTGACTTCGAGACGCTTTCCTGATCCGTCAACCCAATTCGTCGGGAAGTTTCTCTAAGCTCTAATTCAAGAGTCCGCGGAACTTCTGGTTCTGCGGCTCTTTTTTTATTCTCCTAGCGCTTTGCGAATCTTCAAAACGTCCCGAAGAACTCCGGGAAGTTCCGACAGGGAAAGCATGTTGGAACCGTCGCTTGGGGATTGACTTGGATCGAAATGCGTCTCCAAAAAGAGCGCGTCGATCCCCACTGCCGCCGCGGCGCGCGCTAACGGCGCGACAAATTCGCGCGCGCC
>CAVGEG010000150.1:0-3347 GCA_963628165.1 Paratractidigestivibacter sp.
ACCCTATCCCCTGTCCACTATCCCGCTGAAAGGAATTCTCGGCGTTCCAAACGCTAAGAACTGTTTCCTTGCGGTTGGCGTCGCAAACGCTAAGCGTCTATTGGAATATACATGCGCTATCGAGCTTCTCGAATTTCGTTCTTATTTTCCGTCGCGTTTACCTTTGAATCAACGATTCTATAGACGCGACGATTTTTTTTTGAACGTTTCTTCTCAAGCTGGTTCGGCGCGCCCCTATCGGAGTCTCTCTGATGAATAAAATGAACTCTTCCGACGAAAATTTCCCCCTCAAATCGAGTCGTAAAGCGAAAGGACGCTCGACAGCTTTCTACGTTTTGATGATCGTCGTCGCGTGTTGCGTCTTCGCCGCGTCTCTGGGCGTCACCCTCCTCAGAGGGGAGGAAGAAAACGTCGCGTCCGATTTGACTCAAAGCGTCGCCGCCGCGCGAAGCTCCGCCGTTCCCGTAAAATGGCTCCCTGATCTGCGCGTTCTCAAAGGCGCTCCTCCCACCTCCCTCGATCTTTCCGCGATCGTCGACCAGTTCTGCGACGAAGGAAAGCTCGGTACCCCCGCCCCTGAAGCGAAGGACGTCGAACTCTCCCTCGTTTCCGGAGGCGACGACGTCGCCGACGCGAACCTCAACGGTTCCACTATTACTTTGTCGTGGAAGGAAGACGCCGTCGGATCGACCAACGTCGTTGTCTGCGCGCAGTCGAAGACCGATCCCTCGCAAAAAGCCTACCTCTCCTTCAAAGCGGAGAGCTGGACCCCCGACTATTGGGCGATCTTCCTTATCGTCGTCGGGGGCGGGGGGCTCTTCCTCCTGGGAATGAGACGTATGTCCGAAGGGTTGCAGGCGATGGCGGGCGCGAAATTACGCCAGATCATCTCCCTCTTTATGACGAATCGATTCATGGCGCTGGGCGTGGGCGTCTTCGTCACTTCCATCATTCAGTCGAGCACCGCGTGTTCCGTTATGACCCTCGGTTTCGTCAATAGCGGCATGATGACCCTCTCGCAAGCGATCGGCGTCTTGATGGGCGCGAATATCGGAACGACCGCGACAGGATGGATCTTCACCCTCAACGTCGGCGCCCTGGGGCTCCCCCTTCTGGGGATCTCCGCGCTCTTCTATCTCTTCTGTAAGAAGGAAGGGGTGCGCAATTTCGCCATGTTCGCCGTCGGCCTGGGTATGATCTTCTTTGGACTCGAAACCCTCAAAAACGGGCTCGCTCCCATTGCGGACACCCCCGCGTTCACGGCGATCTTCAACGTCTTCTGCGCCGATACGCTCAAAGGCGCGCTCATGTGTGTCCTCATCGGGTGCTTCACGGCCTTCCTCGTTCACTCCTCTTCCGTGACCCTCGCTGTGACGATCACCTTGACGATGCTCGGCGCCCTGAACCTAAACACCGCCGCCGCGATCGTCCTGGGAAGCAACATCGGAACGTCTCTCACCCCTCTCCTCGTCGCGATCGGAGCCCCCGCGACGACGCGCCGCGCCGCGTATTTCCACCTTATCTTCAACACGATCGGCGTCTCCTGGGTCATGTGCGTCTTCTTCACCGTCTTGATCCCGAGCATCAACGCGATCGGTTCGACGCTTCACCTTGACGTTCCCGGTCGCGTCGCGTTGACGCACACCCTCTTCAACGTCGCCAACACGATCCTCTTCATCCCCTTCGTCACGCCCCTCGCCTCGCTCCTCGAACGCTTAGTCGTCGACAAGGGGGACGCGAAGAAGAAGGATTCGAAACTCAGCGAGTTCCTCGAGATGGAGCCCCCGATGGCGATCGAACGCTCCCGCACCGAAGTTCAGAATATGTTCAACGACTGCGTCCTCATGCTCAACGATCTCAAAACGTTGAAGGATTCCGATTTCGACGACGAACGTTGCATCGCGAATATCTTCAAGATCGAAGAGCGACTCGATTCCGTTCAGGACGACACGATCGACTTCGTGACGCGCGTCGTCGGGAGAACGCAATCCTCCGACGTCTCCCAAGAGGGACGCGTGCAAGTTCGACTCGCGGAAGAGCTAGAAGAACTCGGCGACTACTTCGTCGCGATCGTCAAGTCGAACCTCAAGATCAAGAGAGAAGACAACCTTGAGATTCCCGACAGAATCTCCGACCTTCTCGACCTGAACTTCGACTCCGTCTTCGACTCCATGCAGTGGCTCTATCGCACGTACTCCGAGCGAAAAGGACGCGACCTCGCGGTTGTTATGGAGGAGCGGCGCGAAGACTACGTCCGCAAGATCAAGGAGTTCAGACAGAAGCATATCGAGACGATGTTCACCGAGAAGCTCGATCCGAAAGTCATCGTCGCGATCGACTACCAGGTCACCGCGTGGCGCCGAATCTACGGCCACCTCCTCAATATCGCCGAGGCGATGGATCCCGCGCATCGCCCGTCGGAGACGCAAGGAACGCATTGATCTCCGCGCCGCCGAAACGCAGACCGTCGAGTCGCCGCGCTAATAAAAAGACGCCCAGAACGAGCGTCTTTTCTTTTTTTGAGGGGAGAAGCGCGAGGCGAACGAGAAGGGGGGCTTTCACGCCGAGGGAAGAGAAATGACGTCGCGAAGGCGCGAAGGAGGGCGAAGGAATCGGGGTTTCGAAACGGGGAGCGGAGGAACGCGGGGATAAAAAAGGACGCGCCCGGAGAAGAGAGCGTCCTGAGGTTTGGGGATCGGATCGAAATCGTTCGATTAGGAGTTCCAGGAGGAGCCGCGCATCGAGCCGACCTGTTTTTGCGACTCTTTCACGAAGAGGGCGAGGAGCGCGACGATTAAGGAGACGATCGCGAGGAACCCGAAACCGCCCAGATAGAGGTAGCGTCGTGTCTTGAGCGCCTCGTAATTCTCATAGAAATTGTCGCTTAGGGGCAGTTCTTTGAGGTACGTTAAGTACTGAATCGTAACGAAGGGGCTCATCATGTCGATGAGTTTGTCGTCGACGAGATAGGTACGGCGTTCCGGATCGCTGTAGTCGGTGAAGAAGTAGAAGCAATAGTCGCCGTAGGTGGTGGGGGTGGTGTCGCGACGGATCTTTCTTCCGTCGCCAAGATCGTAAACGGTCTGCTTGTAGAAAACGGCTATTGGTGGGGGCGTCTTGATCGCTGCGGCGCAGAAGAAGACGCTGACGATGAAGGCGAGTGAGGCGACGATGAAGAGACCGCGGCGTCGCGCGGAGAGTTTGCGCGGTTTAGTCGCGTTATCGGCGGTCAGGGTCGGAGCGGGGGGCGCGGAGGCGTCGGCAGTCGGGGCGTCTTGAGCGTCGGCGCGGGTCTCGTCGGGTTTAATGGCCTCGGGGGTCGTCTCCTCCTCGGGGTCTTCCCAGGT
>CAVGEG010000151.1:0-3304 GCA_963628165.1 Paratractidigestivibacter sp.
GCGGAAGCGGTTCCAGCGGCGGCTCAACGTCGGGCGGCGGCACGCATGAGTACTGCTCTCATGCCCCCTGGCTTTGCGGCGGACTTGGAAGTTCCAGTTCGGGGGGAGCTTCTGGCGGTAGTTCGAAACCAGACTTTTATTTGATAACGAACGATGATGACGAGATAGAGCTCCAACTCTATGCCGGCGACGCCGACGAGACGAGCGAACGTGATGAAAATTTACAGCTTGTGGCGTCGAATCTTCCCGTCAAGGAGGTTATCCGTGCTAAGAATGGCGCAAGTTACACTTTCACAGTGAAGTTAGACGTTAGTTCCTACAGCGCTTTGAACGGAAGCTTTCAGGTAGTCGATTGCCACGGACGTGAAAGCTCGAGCGTTGAAGTCTGTGTTCGCCCAGTAAAAATCACGGGATTTGAAATTCAAGAAAAGGCTCCCGGAGCAACTGAATACGAGTCGTTATTCAACGAGCATGTTGTATGGAAAGACAATACAAATCGCTTGTATTTTCATACGTCTCCTCAAGTGGACTATGATGACGCTCAAGAGATAAGGCAATTTGAAAGTCTCTTTACGTATCAAATGAAGTGCAAGACGTGGATCTGGGATTCTACAGAGAATAATTATGTTCAAACGAATGATAACTGGAATTCTTTTGGATTCCAAATTGGCGTTTTCGATTTGAAAGTGGAGCTTTCACAAAATAACGTCGTCTATAAAACATATGAAGATCCTCAGCGCTACTGTGTCAACAAGGTTTCCACCGTCACGTGGCAGAAAAAAAGTGAGACAGAGGCAACAGAGTCGCATTTGGACTTTTATGACGACTCCAATGGTTATAAAACTTATGTAGAACAGCCTTTAAACGTAGAAAATGGAGAACTCGGCACGTTACAGAATATCGCGTCTGCACTGGTTTCCATAGCTATCCCTATTCCGTCTGGTTTAAGGGGATCAGTCGTCTTTAATTGGTATGATCCTGATAATCCGATAGGAAGTGAGAATTTGCCGAACCATAACCATTGGGGACAACGTGATAACTACGGAAGTTTATCTTATAATTCCAACTGGGTCTTTTTTGAAGGAAATGGTTCAATCAGCCAATTTGTTGACGTGACATTGAATAATACCCATTTGGGAGATAATTTTGTACTGGCCGTTCATCCAAATTCGTTAGCTTTTTACCAAAGTGAAATTAACGGAACTCAAGTTTCTGTAACAACAACAGGTTCTGATGCGGAAGAAACGATTTCTCAAGTCTTAAAAACCTCTCCCGTTCTTACTGTATGGCGAACATTGTGGGTGGAACAAGACATTGCTAAGTATCATGATCCAGATGGAGACGTTCGGATAGCAAGTGTTCCGATGATCGATAGTGTCTTACAGTCTGAATTTGCAAGGGCTTGCATTGACGTCCGCGCGTATACCCCTAACTCTGTTTCAGAGACGATTAGCGATGAAGTTTTAATTATCCACGTTGATGGCGATAATCTCACTCGTGATGATGAGAATATTAGTCAATATGTTGCTAACAGAGAATCACCACTTCCCAGCGACTCTTTTTGGTCTATTTTGGCTGTTGGCGCTTTCAGTTGCGTTCAAACGAGTTATCTGGGCTTACATAGACAAGATCATCACGCGTTGTTTGTTTTTGATGACGCAATTGAGAATAGTTCTATCACTGTCACAGCCAAAAGAAACATCATGATGCATGAATTGGGCCATGCCTTGGGGTTGGAGGATCCGTCAACTAATAATATAACGATTTCTCCAGAAGGTTTGTCTATGATGAACCCGAACGGTTTGGATTTTGTTTGGTACTTTTCTGACCAAGAATTAAAAGTTATGCAACATTTTTCACAAGCGCGTTAAGAACGATCTGTATAGATGAAGTCTAATCGTAGTAATCAAAGGAATATACATGAGTAACAAGATGATTCTTTTTGTAACTTTATGGATGACGCTTGTGGGATGTTTTTCATTGGCGACGTCGGCAATCCTGATTGCGGATGATTCTGTCGCCGTTGTTGACTATCCTTCACAAGCTCTGTCAAACAGTCCTAACGTACGGATGTATCTTGAGGTTTATCCGACGACTCTTCATTGGGGGGATACGATATACATCGTGGATTATGCGGAGAATATTTCCGACAACGAGGTTCAGGTTTACCAGGATAGACTTAATCCCTATGATAATGTAGGGTATGATCTGTTTAGTTTTTACGCAGACGGAGTAGACGGAGATTATTTTTGGGTTGCCGAACATCCTTGGCCTCTTCATGCCGATCGCTTTCCTCCGCCCCGTACGTTAAAACCTGGAGAAAAATTTATCGTCAGCAGTAGAGCTCTTGAGTTTCCTCCTATAGAGGATTGGAAGAATCCTTTCTGTACAGCTCTTAAAGAAAAAATACAAGAACAAGGACAAGTATCTTGTTTTTTACGATTTAATCTTAATGAAGGGGAGGGGTTTCTTTCTAGGAACAAAACAGACGCCTCGCTAATTGTCGACGTGCCCATGCAAGTGAAAAAACGCTCGGGTTGGGAAAAGCAAATGCTAATGTTTTGGTTGATGACGACTCCTGAAGTTAATCTGCCAAACGTAGAGGCATATACAAAACGTGTAAAGGATTTCACCGAACTAAAAAAAGCGTTGCCCTCTTATGATATTGCGGGGACGAAAGTTTCATACAATGATCTTGTACGAAGCGCGTATCGTAAGCCTTCGCCTCAGGATCTACCGCGTTTCATTGACAACGAAGAGTATTACGTTTCCCATTTTTGCGATAGTACTCTAAAAGATGAACTGACGTTGATGTGTCTGAAGATTAAATACTACCAAGCGCAAGGAGAGGAGAACTCAGAAGTAGCGCTGCGTGAGTTAATCGATTGGCTCAATCAACGCCCTTTCCCCCAGCGTTATGTTATGACCAAAATGATCTATTCAGACGGCATATATCGATGGTCTGATTTTTCAAAAGAGAGTGAATTACGACCCAAAATTGGAAAATTGTATAAAGAGCTTAACTCTCTAATACAAACATGTGAAGCTCATGTTAATGATTGAGTAGAGGCAATTTAAACTGGCGGTAATTTCTTTTGGGGAAATTACCGCCCTACTTGCCGTTTTATAGCATGAAATCGACGATGTTTTAGAATTGACGACGTTCGACGTCGCGGAGCTTCTAGATCTTTCACCATCGGTGATGCAAATAGGAGTACTAGAATGAAATATAAGATGTGTCTTCTTGGCGTTGTAACGCTAACGATCGTTTTTTGCGCAATATCAGTCGCGAATCAAGCGAAAA
>CAVGEG010000152.1:0-3247 GCA_963628165.1 Paratractidigestivibacter sp.
TTTGAAGGCTTCGTTTTTTCTGATATAATGACGAAGATTTCGCCGCGAAGAGGAGTTGCGCCGCCAAATCGACCTCGTCGTCGCCGATATCGAATCCGTCTGACGCTATGCGTTCGCAATCTCGCCCTCAACTTCCACCCTCTCCTTTCCCGAATAGGCTGTTCCTATGAGTAAAATTGACGCGCTGATTCAAGAATTATGCCCGGACGGGGTGGCGTTTAAATCTTTGGGCGAGGTGTTGAAAATCAGGAACGGCCGAGACTACAAGAGTTTTAGCGAAGGAAACGTTCCCGTTTATGGTTCGGGTGGAATTATCGCGCATGTTGACGTTGCCGCCTACGATAAGCCGACCGTTTTGATTCCGCGCAAAGGGTCTATCGACAAGCTCTATTACCTTGAAGAGCCCTTTTGGAATGTCGACACGATATTCTATACGGAAATCAATGACGCCGTTGTAATACCCAAATTTGTTTACTACTGGTTAGTTACGCAACATCTCGAAAGGCTGAACACGGCGGGAGGCGTTCCAAGCTTAACTCAATCGGTTTTAAACGAAGTTCCTATCCCCGTTCCGCCTCTTGAGGTGCAGAGTGAAATTGTCCGTATTCTTGACAATTTCACGGAGCTTACGACGGAGCTTACGACGGAGCTTACGACGGAGCTTACGTTGCGCAAGAAGCAGTACGCGTATTACCGTGATAAGCTCTTGAGCTTCGAGCCGGGGCGAGCGGAGTTGATGCGCTTGGGGGATATTGCGACGTTGACGCGCGGCGGTAATTTCCAGAAGAAGGATTTCCGCGAGGAGGGTCGCCCGTGCGTGCATTACGGTCAGATTTACACGCATTACGGCGTGTGGACAGACGATGTGATCTCGTATTTGGACGAGGAGACGTGGGGAGCGTCGAAGAAGGCGCGTCCAGGGGACGTCGTGATGGCGACGACGAGCGAAAACGTCGAGGACGTCTGCAAAGCTGTCGCATGGCTCGGAAAGGAAGAGATCGCCGTTAGCGGGGACGCCGCGGTAATTCATCATAATCAGAACCCAAAGTATTTGGCCTATTATTTTCAGTCCGAACTCTTCCGACAGCAGAAGATCAAAATCGCTTACGGAACAAAAGTAACCAGAGTCAAGCCTAGCGATCTCGAAGAAATCCGCGTCCCCGTCCCCTCTTTTGAGACGCAAGAGCGTCTATCGAGTCTTCTTGACAATTTCGACGCGATATGCCAAGACCTAGAGATCGGCCTGCCCGCTGAAATTAACGCGCGAAAAAAACAGTACGAATACTACAGAGATCAACTCCTTAACTTCGCTCAATTCGGCGCTCTGAATCAGTCAGTCAGTCAGTCAGTCAGTCAGTCAGAGACAAGCGCTGATTAAGCTTATTCGATTCGTCTTCGGATGGTATCCCGCTCTATGCGCTAAATTCTGCCCAGAAGGCGTGCAACGAAAGACTTTGGGAGAGGTGGCCGACGTCGACAAGGGCGTGCAATTTAATAAGAAAGATATGTTTGAATCAGGGTCTTATCCCGTGATCAATGGCGGGGTGTTGCCTTCTGGCTATATAGAACAATATAATCAGGAGGAAGACACAATTACCGTTTCGCAGGGCGGAGCTTCCGCCGGTTATGTTAATTGGCAACTCGTAAAGTTTTGGGCGGGCGCTCATTGTTACGTCGTAAAACCGAAAGATTCGATTCTCAAGCGCTTTCTCTTCTACTGCGTGAAGAACGAGGAAAGAACTTTGCAGGAAAGCCAATATGGCGCGGGTATTCCCGCTTTGGCTAAATCAACTCTAAACGATTTAGAAATCCCTCTCCCTCCGTTGGAGTTTCAACGCGCGATCGTGGAGAAGCTGGACGCGTTCGACGCGCTTTGCAACGACCTATGCGCGGGCCTTCCCGCCGAGATCGACGCAAGACGGAAGGAATACGAGTATTATCGCGACAAGTTGCTGACCTTTAACGCGCGAAACGATGCGTAAGAGAGCCCCTCAGGGGGCGCCCCCTTCGCCATGCAATGCGAAGGGGATTGCGAAGCGAACGATTTTCACGACCCGACCAATCCGGCGTCGGAAACGGCCCGTATTAAAACCCGCCCTCGGCGGGCCTCGGCGGGCCTCGGCGGGGCGTTTCATGGCTAACGCTTGCTCTGCCGTTACGCTTATCTCTTCTGACAAAAAATTTCGCGTATTTTTTCTTCTCTTCGCGCGATAATCTCGCAGACCCGCCGAGGCGGGAGAAAGGAGATCCCATGAAGAAAAAGAAAAGGCGCCTGTCGCGCGTCGCGGCGCTCTTCGCGCTGACACTCGCTCTCGGCGCCGCCGTTCACGCGCGCGCGCACGCCGCGAACGCGAAGCAAGAGGAATATCGCTCCCCGTACGTCGTCGCGTCGGGTGCGAACCGCGAAGCGATCGAGCGCGAATGCGACGCTATCGTCGAACGGCTTGCCGCGCGATACGGCAAGCCCGCGCGGTGGCGCGTCTTCCCCGTGAAGATCGAACCGCGCGAAGGGGGGCCGATCGCCGGATACACCCTTTACCGCGCGCCTTACGTCCTCGAGGTCGTCTCGTATCGTTCGCTCGAAGAGTCGCGCGGGGGCGTTCTCGACCATGAGATGACGCACGCGTTCTTCTTCTATCTGATCGGGAGCAGTTTCGACCTCTTTCTCAACGAAGGACTCGCGCAGTCGTCGGAATACGCGAACCGCGCCGCGCTTCGCGAAACCGCGTGGCGACGCTATGCCGCGGGGGAGTTTCTCCCCTTGGCGAGCCTGTACGGCAGGGGAGATTACGACAAAGGGCTCCTTCTGTATACGGAAGGGTTTAGCGTCGTCGACTTTCTGATCGGTCGCGGGGGCTCGCGGTGGTTTGCGGAGTTTGTGAAGTATTCGACGAGGGAGTCGGACGACGTCGGGGAAGCGCTTCGCGCGTTCTACGGGTACGCGTCCCTCGGGGAGTTGCAGGAAGATTGGCTCTTGTACGTCGAAACAGGTCAGGATCGAACGCGCACGCGCCGCGTCTACCTCGATTACGCGCGCGAGAAGAAGGAGAGAGGAAATTGAAACGGAAAGGAACGAAGATGAGAAGTAGGAACGATTTGCGAATGAGACTCTTTGGATTTGCGGCGTCTGCGGCGCTCGGTTGCGCGAGCGCGTGGGGAGCGCCGCTCGACGTCGACGCGAGCGCGACGACCGCGACGCCGCGCCCGACGGAAAGCGTCGCGTCGACGGCGTCGGCCCCTCGTCAGG
>CAVGEG010000153.1:0-3182 GCA_963628165.1 Paratractidigestivibacter sp.
ATCTGATAACGAATGAATATGACGAGATAGAGCTCCAACTCTGTGCCGGCGACGCTGACGAGACGAGCGAACGTGATGAAAATTTACAGCTTGTGGCGTCGAATCTTCCTGTCAAGGAGGTTATCCGTGCTAAGAATGGCACAAGTTACACTTTCACAGTGAAGTTAGACGTTAGTTCCTACAGCGCTTTGAACGGAAGCTTTCAGGTAGTCGATTGCCATGGACGTGAAAGCGCTAGTGTTGACGTTTGCGTTCGCCCGGTGAAAATCACAGGATTTGAGATTCAAGAAAAGGCTCCTGGAGCAGAAGACTATACATCTCTTGAAGACGACCATGTGGTGTGGCAAGAGAATGCGAGACGTTATTACTTCCATACGTTAGGCGACGTCGACATGGACGATCCCACGGATTACGCGGCGTTTATGAACCTTTTTACTTATCAGGTGAAAGGTCAAGCGTGGACTTGGGATTCGACGGAGAACGACTATGTTTGTTCAAACGCTTGGAATTCTTTTAACGGCGGCTTGGGCGTATACAATCTTCAGATTGACCTTTACGCGAATAATCAGAAGTTTGACACATTGGATGACAATGGGCGTTATTGTTTCAACGCCGTGAAAGAAGTGATTTGGGATCCTTATTTGGATTCTCCGTCATGTGTTGATTATCAATCTGATGGAAGTAACGTTAAAGCGTTTGTCGAACGACCTATAGATATGGAGACGGGTAGGATTGGCACGTGGAAAAATGTTGCTCCTGCGAGCGTCTCATTAGAGATTCCGATTCCCTCAGGGTTAGAAGCGACTGTATATGTGACTTGGTTCGATCCGGATAATCCAATAGGCACAAGAGGAACAATTAATGCCACGAAGGCGGGCTGGCGAGACAACAATGGAGCTGTCTTGGAAATGAGTTCTGGCATTTTGAGGTTTTCGGGTGCAAATCCTCAAAAGCAATATCTTACGCTGACGATTGACATTGCAAATCCCGGCGATAATTATCTTTTAGCGGTACATCCGAATGGGGGAATTGTACAGATAGCGGATATAAAAGACAACAACGAAGTTGTTGTCTCTAAGGAAGTGACAAGTTCAGGTGGAACTACAAGTAGTGGTGGAACAGGAAGTTTTAGTGAGGAAGTCGCTCTTACTACATCTCCAATTTTAACCGTATGGCGAACGTTGTGGATAGAGCGAGACAGGATGGTTCTTTCCCAGGACGCAGAGAATGTGCAGCTTGCTGACTTGATCCCAATTGATGGATTCGTTAAAACCGAACTTTCAAGAGCTTGTGTTGACCTGCGTGAATACGTCTGGAATAACAACGTTACTGTTCCTGGAATAGACGATTTTAAGAGGGAAATGAGTTTTGATCCCTATATTACCTCGCGAGACTTGACTTTGCCGATGGCAAATTTCTGGACGATAACAGCAATCGGTGGTTTTTCTTCAACCCACTATTATGGTCTTTTTTATGATAATAGCATTTGTGTTTTCTCTGATTCAGTGAAAAAACAAATCAATGATCTTAATTTCCTCCAAGGTTCTGCTCTTTCAACGACAGACGCTGTACGTCGTACTTCGTTGCATGAAATCGGTCATGCCTTTGGATTGGCAGACGTCGATGTTTCTGGGTTTCAGGACGTTCCAGATGAATATGTAGGAGTTATGGTTACTGGAAGCGAATGGTCTTACAAATTACTTCCAGAAAATCGAAGCTTTACGGTTGAGAATCTTCACCTAATTCAGGAAAGACAAGTACCAGTGACAAATTTCTCCACTGGAGAGTAAGGTTTCACCAAGGAGAAAATAGGAGTTTCAGATGAAATCTACGATATGCCTTCTTAGAATCTTAACGTTGTTTGTTGCGCTTTGGAGCTTGGCTGTTGAAAACATGGCGAAAGCGCTGGAGTATCTTCCCTTTTCTGGTAAGGAATTAGACGTTGAGGCTCCGATGTTTCAAGACAACGTAAAACGCGGCGTTTTGATGTATCCATTCGAAACGTATTATGGAGATTCTCTCTATATTTTGAGTTATAGAATTAATGAATCTGGAGAAATAATACGTCTTTTTGAAAAAGAACAAATCTTGTCGTATAACTCGTTTTTTTACGATGTAACTATAACGTCGGAGGATATAGAAGTTCCGTATGAATGGGCTTATGAACGACAAGACAGGTACTTTTATTCTGGCGACGTTAAATATCCGTTCGCGACCAGTAGTTTTGAACCACGGGTTAGGGAAACAGGTTTTTATGCGGCGCTTGATTTTCCTCCTCTTGAGGATTGGAACGATCCCTTTTGGAAGGAATTGCGAGAAAAAATAACGCCAGACGGCGTTAAGTGTACCATAAGCTTTAGGGTTAAAATAGGAAAAACAGTTTCGCCAAAGAAAACCCCTGGTTTTATGACAATATCTCAGGAGATCATAATCAAACCTCGTCCCCACGAGGAACTTGCTCTCTTGGAAAAGTGGTATAACAACACGCCGAAGGAACTGTTTCCTATTAGGAGGCCCCCTTATAAGATTCCTTCAAGCGGTTATGTCATTCCCGTTAATGAGACAAGTCGCATCAAGGTTGGCGATAAGAATTTTTCCCCATGGCGTTTGATTCGCATCGGAAATCGCAAACCCTCCGATCCCAATAATCCAACGACGCTAGAAGGCTGGCGGGAGCTTGAGGCGCAATTGTCTCCAAGTACGATGCGCGACGAAATACGTTTAACGCGTCTTATTTTGGAGTTCTATTCGGCGAACGAAGAAGACGCCTCTGAATACTGGAATACCGAACTCGTAGACTGGCTTACAACACTTCCTGAAGCCCAAAAAACAGCGTACGTTGATTTTGCGTGCGATAATATCGATTTGATAAAAAGTGAAGGAGGGGAATGGGAGACTAAGTCTTTGAAGCTACTTTCGTCCTTACTTCCAATCGCAGGGGATGGAACAAAGTTACGCTTAGGTCTTATTAACGGGAATTAGTGAAACCTTCTCGTTGACGAATATGATGAGCTGAATTTTCAATAGGAGCAAGACAATTCTGGTTACTCACAATAAAACAGGTTTGGGCTTGTTACATATCCAAGTATGTCGCCGAAAGGACGGCGACATGCTAGATTCGATTTGTCCCTTTTTTAATAAAGGTGTATTGATTGAAACGTTTTAGCCATATCATTGTCCTG
>CAVGEG010000154.1:0-3100 GCA_963628165.1 Paratractidigestivibacter sp.
TTCCAATGTTGATTCTTGGGGCGACGCTCAGGCGTATAGCGGCGGTTCTGGAGGTTCCGGCGGATCAGGAGGTAGCGGAGGCTCTGGCGGTAGCGGCGGATCTGGTTTCAGCGGCGGGTTTGTAAGCGCCTATCTCTCTGGCGGATATTCTAGGATAGGCGGTCCGATTTTCTATGAAGGAGATTGGTTATACATTCCCTATCAAAATCTTCCACCTGGAGCTACGATCACTGCCACTGTTACTGGCGCTGATTATGAGTCCGATAGTATTCTTAGTTCTAATTCGTCGTCCGGACAGCTTATTGTAAAAACCCAACAAGACAGCTTGGAGTGGATTGATCATATGATATACATCCAACTGAGCTTGTCGGGGACTTCAAACGCTCAGTTTTCACCAGAAACTCAGACTTTGTTTATGGCAACGATCGTAGAGCGTCCTGAATTCATCTCGGATGTTGATCAGAAGCCACTTCGCGAGGTTGTGCATAACAACGATTCCTATAGGTGTTATGTTGAAGGCAATGCTAATGTGGGAGCGACTTTAAACTTTAGGGGAGATGGAATCACCGCCAAAGGGGGCGGAGGGTTGCAGTATTACATGGTTACTCAGTCTCCATACTTTGAAATCAATAGAAATACAGGCTCTATAACGCTTCTGAAAAGCGCGCAGAACATTATTACTCTTTCTGGATTGACCTCCTTTGAACTAAGAATTCGAGCATACGATAGTCGCATGACGGATGCTCAAAGCGGTGGGGGATCTGTTTGGGCAGACGATGCGTATGTTAATATTTCTATTGCCGATTGGATCGTAAATAGGAATAAAAATGCAGGGAAAGCAGAAGTTCTTCCGAGAGATGGCTGTACGATTTCTAATTTAGCGGAAGTAATCGGTTTTAACGCTTCTGAGGTTTTGCAGTGGTTGACTGTAAGAACAAATGAGGAAGTGGAATTGTGGGATGGAACACGTAAACTTTCTCAAAACGTGACGACGACTGATATTTTAGCGGCGTCTTCGATCAGCGTCTTTAGCGTTCCAAATGTTATCTACGTTGCTTGGTGCTGGAATCCAGCTGAAAAGACAATGATGCGATGCAGTGAGAATAGAACGCAAATTAGCAATCTTGGATTTAAAGTGGTGACATTCGAGAATTCTCGATATACTACTTCCGTTGAAGCAAAGAGAAGCTTTATGGAGGCTATATCCGGTCTGTCTGTCAATAAAGAGTTACATGGATTGTATTTGACTGGACATGGCGACATGAAGAATGTCACTATAACGAATGAGGATGGGACTACGGAGTCTTTGAGGACTCATATTTTAAAACGTATGGGCAAAATGATCAATCATCGGGGCCGGCATGGGATATCGACTATAGCTCCACACAGGTTTATGATCCTTCTCAACAATCCACTTGGGGAATTAATCACGCCCTTAATTATAAGTTGGCCGCTTTTATTGCGCATGCTTGTTATTCAGCGGATGGAAATGCACGGTCTTTGTGTTCTGGCAATGGATCGTTTTGGGGCTCCGTGAACGTCGCTTACTCGTCTGATATTATTTTTGCCGCGTCTCTTTGGGGATGGAAGAAGGAAAGCTCAAACTTGTATACTTTGGGTGGACGGCAAAAAACAGCGATAAAGTATAGTCTTTCGATTAGTGACAGCTACGTTCGTTGCGAGGCTTCCAAGTATATAGCTGGTTCTGAAATCAACAATTAGTTGGAAAGAAGAGGCGCTTTATGAGAACAACATTTACAGCTCTTTTGTGGCTTTGTCTTTTGTCTTTATTATGTATCGACCAAGAGACATACGCGATTCGTAATATTGAGGGTAGTTTCCATAAGATGATTAAAGAAGGAGAGGTTCCGAAACGAATAACAAATGAAGAATTATGGGAGAAACCCGCTGTTCGTTCTCCAGGTGTTGCGGTTTTTTTTATTAATGATAGAACCGTCCTGGTTGACGATAAACCCTTTGACAAAGATATTGCTGCGGGACGTTATAGTAAAGTTATTGAAGAGGTCCAGATAGAGATAGAATCTCTTTCTCCCTTCTGGAAAAAAGACTCGGCTTTGCTGATTTCACGTTATCTGAAGATTTTGGCAACAGCGTACGAACTCAATGGTAATTGGAAGGAGGCTCTCGACACGTGGGGACTTCTTTATGGTACAGTAAGCGACGAATACTACTGGGCGTTAATCCGAATCCTTTACGCTTCAGGAGATAAGGAGTATGCGTATTGCTTGGCTTGTGATATGGTTGTGAGTTTACATTGGGTTAATGTGAACGACGTAAAAGAGAAAATAGAAAAAAAGGGGCCTATTGTTCGCGCTCCCCTTTTTTACGGTGGAAGTGTGTGGGATCAAGAGTGGTTGGCTTTATTACGTTTTCGTAATGAATGCGCGCGTGTAATCTGTCCTGAAATATATTTTGTTTCATCAAATGACATTAAACAACGAGAATACAAAGGAACTCTGGGATTTACGGCTCTTCAGAGGGAATCGTATTCAAAGTTTATTGATTTTATGCAGACACAATGGGAAAGTAGGGTAGAAGAAGGGACGCATAGATATGGTGAAGAGAAAGTGATACAGTTTATAAAAGAGGTCGATACCGTTCCTTATCATACTCTGCGTCAAGGCATGGAATGATTTATAGTGAAATAAGATTGGTAATCAGTTGGCAGAATGACGAAGAGCTTTTCTGCCAATTATTATGATAAGCAACCGGAAGTTTTCTTGGATAAGTATGGTAGTTCTATAAACGATTCATTCGACGGCCAAATAAACGATGGTTAGCATTTCTACCTTGTAACTGGAATATTGAATAATGGTAGAAAATGGGATTGCTTTTCGCCTTTTTATCAGCTACAGCTACTGCTCGGGTGTTTTGTAATATTTGCCGAGCGACATTGAAAAAGTTGTGAACGAGGCAGATAGATTTGGAAGAATTCAAGAGGAAAAGGTCTTTTGGACAGAGAGAGTAATTTTTTAGAAAATTTTTAGGAATCCCATTGACGAGTTTTTAAGAAGCGCTATCCTGTTATCTGTTGTCGCTAACGCGAGAGCGAGCGGCGGCGAGTTATTTGACAATCAGG
>CAVGEG010000155.1:0-3078 GCA_963628165.1 Paratractidigestivibacter sp.
GAGTCGTGGTTGGTTCGCTCTGTTTGTTGATTCTTTACTGTGATATATGAGCCCTGCCTCGCGTAGGGCTTTTTTTGTTTCTTGCGTCTTTTTTTGCTCCAAGCGCTTCTCTCTCCAGTTCATTAACACTTTAGCTTATGTGACTTCAAATGAGCTTTGTCGCATATTGAGTCTGCTCTTTGTTTGTGGGAATGAGGTATGGCGAAGCAACGGAGACCGTACGAAGCTTCCAGCTCCGTTATATTTGACGACAAATACTATAAATCTTGGTAGTCGTCTAGAGAGCGTCTGTTTCATCAGTTTATAACTTTCACAGATGGACATATCCCTGTACAAAGAATAATATCTGTGGTGATTTTTCATTCTCTATAATTTAGGGTAATATTGAATGACGACTGTATAAGTAAATAAGTAACATGTAAACAAGAATATTTATGGTTATGCAAGTAAGAGGTTGACACAAATAGTCTTTGAGCGTACACAGACTCCAAACGACTGGAGATCGTCGTTTTTTAGATGCTCGAATAAAGGATAGAACTAAAAACTTTACGGTTTCCTATGCCACGCCTCTTCGAGGTTTTTTGAACGAATCAAATTCAGGGAAGAATTTATCGGTTTCGTGTGTCGTACAGGAAGTGCCTAGAAATCTTGATCCTTTAGACGATAGTTTTTGTTGACATATGTAAGGGAATAGAGAAAGATGTTTGCTATTCTTTCATTTTTAAAGAAGATCCCTTGGGGTCGAATAACGCTATCTCTTGTCGTCATTCTGCTCTTTATTCCTTCGAATGAAGCGACCATACGGCTCTTCTTCTCTTTTTTTAAACCTTGGTATGAAGGAGAAGCGCTCGACCGATCTTTCCGGAAGGATATAGAGATGGAGGACGCTGTAGCGGCGCTTGTAATATTGGAACAATACGAGCTATGGGAAAAGAAGGCTGTCGTATATGAGAAAAAAGAACTTGAGACTCTAAGCGTTATAAGCCGTTTGCCTTCGAGTATACCTATCCGTCTCGCTACATTCTGACGTATGATCTCTTAGGAAGGTACGAGGAAGTTTTGGAATGGGGAAAGAAGCGCCAAGAAATCCCCGAACCTATAGGAGAACCTGTAGGGCAGACGATTCGCCCAGGAGATTACGAAGAGTATATCTTTTCGCGGCTGAGGGGTGAATTCATTATAAAATGGGAGAGAAAAGAAAGGCGTTTCTTGATTATGCGAAGATTTATCAAGAGTACGTTGAGGGATGCGGATTTTTGCCTCTTCTTCCAATCGAGAAGGGTTGCAATATCTACTGACCATGGATCATGATTGCGGTAGAGAGAAATGTTGGGAACTTTTTTATGGATCCTTGTGCTTTAGTTATTCTGAGTTTCTCGACTTTATGGAGGAAGAGTTTGCCTAAATGGGGGAACCCTGAAGAATATCAAGCGGCTATGGACTATTTCCGGGCGTTGGGAGACGAAGAGTTGTTTAAAACTTTTGGTGAGATTGTTCGAAAGAATGAGGATTGGAACCAAGAGAATCGCGCTCCATTCTCGAAAATTCCAAAATGCGTGTTTTTGTCTCAATGAAATTCAGAAAAAGCCTAGCAAAAGTTGTGTTTTAAGATCCATCGATTTTGATTCGTTTGCGACCAAACCGACCGATTTTTAAAGGATAGCCAGCTTCCTTACGTAGAGCTCAATGAACTCTGGTATCATCTCGAGGATGAATGTAAGACGAGCCTCCAGTAACCAACAACGCTTCTTTGAGCGCCGATAAGTAATTTTAACGATCGCCGACGTATGATTAGGAATGATCGACGTCGCCATTTTGATTCCTCTTTATCATCTGCTATTTATGGGCAGCGATCCGCCATTGTCATGCGTTGAATATCTTTGTTGGTAACGACGTCTCAATTAGATAGTTCGTTAAGATTGGGAGATGAGTTTCTTTTAAGTCTCTCCATTGTTTAATGAAAGGCTCCGTCTATAATGACGTCTCATTTAGGCGAACGAATGATTTGTTCTCAATAATATTAGTTCCATTGAGCGAAGATCTAGGCGGCGCGACGAACCTTCTTGACGCGAGAATAGACGACTTTTCTTTCAATGGCGTCATGATGAAAAGCGCATCAAAGATAAATGGTGAGAAAATGGCGATCATTTATGCGTTATTGTCCGCATTTTTTGCGGCGTTGACTTCAATTTTAGCAAAGATGGGGATCGACGGCGTCAATTCGAATTTGGCGACCGCAATTCGAACGACGGTTGTTCTTTTTATGGCGTGGTTTGTTGCGCTTGTCGTAGGTTCTCAGGGGGAAATAGCTCATTTGAGTCGAAAAAATTGGATTTTTTTGATCCTTTCGGGCTTAGCGACGGGAGCGTCATGGCTCTTTTACTACCGTGCGATTCAAATGGGGGAGGTTCATAAAGTCACGGCTATCGATAAGCTTAGCGTTGTTTTAACGTTTCTTATGGCGTTCCTATTTCTTCAAGAGACTCCCAACGTCAAGAGCGTCGTTGGTTGCGTATTGATCACGTTAGGGTGCGCGGCGATGATTCTCTAAAGGAGAAGAATAAAAAAAGACGCGAGATAACTCGCGTCTTCGAATTGGGTATTTCGTAAGGATTAGAAGAGGACTCCGAACCCAACAGCGCCGGTGACGCCATTGTCCTTGGCTCCGAGTTCGTCGACCCAGTCGTAACGAATTTCAGGGAGGATAAACATATTCTCCGTCGGCATGTAGTTGACGGTGTAGGTAATGTCGTGATAATTGCCGTCGTTCGTATCGAGATTGTTCCCTTCGAGTTGTTGCGTGTAATATTCATAACGCAAGTTGCTGGAGACGTTGTCGGTGTGTTTGTAGGTGAGGTAATTAGCGAGGCCGAACTGGCTGTAGCGCTGAGTTCGCGTTGCGCGATCTTCCATCGTGCCGTAGTTCGTGGTGAAGGAGTACGACAGTTTGTCGGAGAGGCCGAGATTGACGGTGACGGACTGCAGGTATTCGTTTTGATCGCCGATCGAAACGCCGCCGAGGTCGTAATATCCGAAGCTCTGAGCGGCGCGATTCGCGCCTAACGCGCTGTGCACTTG
>CAVGEG010000156.1:0-2962 GCA_963628165.1 Paratractidigestivibacter sp.
CGAACAAGCTGAGTACATCAGTCAAAGGCTCTCTGAACATTCCCTCGACTATTCCGTCTATGCGGAGAAGACGCCTGAATTATTACGCGTTGCCACTTGTTGTTTAGGAGTCTCTGGTTCTGTTTCAATAGAAGCTTTGTCACTCCATAAGCCATTAGTGGTTATCTATAAAATAAGTCGGCTAGAATATTTTGCGTTGCGTTTTCTAAAGCGCGTGAAATTCATCACTTTGACAAATCTACTATGGGTTCACTCGTTAAAAGACGAAACGCCTTTTTATCCGAAGGGAAAATTTGCATCTCAGACAGAATATACGAAGCATGAGAGGGATTTAATGATTTGTCCCGAATATCTTTTTTTCGATTCTCGACAAATCAAGAACTCCCCTATTCACTTAATTAACTGGTTCTCAAACCCCAACCTGTTGAAAGACATACAAAGAAACCTAATTAAGCTACAAGAAGAAACGGATCTTGTAGAAAAACCGATTGAACAAGCCGCAGAAATTATCATTCACGAAGTTCAAAGCAGATAGTATCTGGGTGTTTCGAACGGTCTCAGCTTGTTTACATTCGAAACATCCCAGCATTAAACAACACGATAGAGACGATAAGTTATAGTCGTCTATTCAGCTTGACTTACGTCGAAAGTCTCTTCAGCTCCAGACGTCGTGACGACAATTTCCAATCCGGACGTAGTGGCGGAGGTTAGAGATTTGGGTATTTCTTTGCTAGCCTCCTCAAGCCGCTTCAAGCGTTCCGCAAAATATGCGGCTTTAGCTTCATCATTTGTCTCCATGTCAGCTGGTTTTTCAGGTTCCTCAATTTGCGATAGCTTCGTGATATAAACGGAATAGTTGCCTTCAGGAGCTCCCGCCTTTTTCCAATCGCCTTGGCTTGTTTCAATAACAGCGACTCCCTTTTCGTCTGTGACTCCCGAGATAGACCAGCTTCCTGACGCCGTACCCTCTTGTGGAACCAAAAATACGTTGGCCTTCTTGATTCCTTTATCGCCATTAAGGACAATCACCTTCGTCGGGTATAGGTCAGGGATCCCTTGGGGAGTTCGACTACCGCAACCTACGAGTAAAACGGTCGCCAATGCCAATAAGCTCATCCTCGTTATTTTGTTTTTCATAATGCGCCCAGTATTTAGTGGAAATAAGAAAAGAAAATCCAACTCTCAGGAGTTCCTCCTAAGAGTTGGTCGCTACAATAGATCGATCTTGATCTTTATAGAGAAGTCGTTTCACCTCCATTACGGGAACCCAGACCTCCCCAAATGCCGAAGAGAGATTTTCCGCTGTTTCCAACCGTCAGAGTCGAGTCCGGAAGACTGGAATAATCGCTTCGTTTGCAATCTACTGTGTCAGAGACAAATCGAACTGAGCCGTCACACATTCCAACCTGAACTCCTCCTGCATGATAACTTGAGGCCGCGCAGAAGACATATTCGAAATGATTGTAAGAACAAGTTGGCGAATTTGGAGGCAAAACCATATGAACGCCCGTAAAGACGGTACCATAGGCGTCTCCTAGACGAGCGCCACGACGAGATTCAGGAAATACGGATTTCAATTCACTTGCGTCACGATAACTTCGACACTCTTCAACAAGAGAAATTGGCATCCGGTAGACGTCTGCCGTTGTTTGAGCAATACCACCCCTTAATGACGAAACCGCTTGATCCATATTTGTGGTAATAGTTGACTCCACAAAGAGCGCAGTATTTGTCGTACCATCTGTGATTGAAGCCATCGTGCAGGTAAACTGATCTCCTCTTCCCGCCACGCCGCGCTTTAGGGAGTCATTCCCTAAACTGATGGTGTTATTGTACGTTTCGTCTCCAATGTTGATACGGTAACTTGTAGGGGCCAAATCTCCGTCTACAGATTGAGTAACAACTTCAGAAGGACACAAAAACCCCTGAAGAACACCAGCATACGGATTGTCGTATACGGTTCCGTTATATGTTACCGTTTCAGTCGTTGTATATGGAGCGATCGGCAACCCTTGTTCAGGAATCTGTAAAACCATGTTATATCGAGCAGATTGTTCAACATACGGGAAGAGCATCGGCCCCCAACTAACACGCCAATGAAAACTATCGGTATTATACCCCTTCTGGAAAGCTAAAGAAGGAAAATGTCCGCTAACGTCATGCATATTATGGCAAGCTAAAGCGAGTTGCTTGACATTATTTGAACACTGCATACGTCTAGCTGCCTCTCGCGCCGCTTGAACAGCTGGCAACAATAGACCTATTAAGATCCCGATAATAGCAATGACCACTAGGAGTTCAACGAGGGTGAAACCGTGACGCCGTTTTAATGATTGATTCATAATACACCTCTTTTTTCAATTAGGGACTATATATAGATAGCGATCACGAAGGAATTATATAATTGGCGATTATGAAAATCAAGAAAAAGAGCAGAAGATCCTCTTAAAGGAATTACTCGGATACCCCCGAAATGACTCAGATAAACCCGAAAAATTCTATTTTCCATATAAAAAGAAGGTTCGCAGAAATATTGCCACGTATATGGATGAGAATAACCAGCTCAGATAGGATGACGCTTTACCCGAAGAAACAATACAGTAGGAAGGGAAGATAAGAGTTCAAAAAATAAGTGTGAAACACTTTTGATGTTCCACACTTATATTAACGCCAATTCAATCACTCAGCGAAACGCTTAATTCCAGCTCGTTTATGTTGCGATTTATTATGCATATTTTGGATTTTTTCCTTAGCTTCTTCGGACGCTTCTCCATTCAGAAGATAGGAGTCCAATTCCGCATAAGTGAGTCCCATTTCCCCCTCGTCTGTTTGTGAGTCAAATAACCCCGCCGAAGGTGCTTTTTCAATAACGCATGTAGGAGCTTCCAAATATCTGAGGAATTCGTAAATCTCGGTGACAGTAAGATCTGAAATAGGGTTGAAGTCATGTGCTCCATCACCC
>CAVGEG010000157.1:0-2884 GCA_963628165.1 Paratractidigestivibacter sp.
AGCTAATAATTCAAAGGCTCGGTGTGAAGATTGCGCAATCTGTATCCAAAGATTCTAAATCAGAAAACTTGGACGCCTCTCTGTTAAAAGAGATACAGGACGAGTCCATTGTTCAAACTCTTCAAGAAACGGATAGAGCGACTTATCAGGCCATGGAAGCGCTCATTCATAACTTGAATACCATGCATAGTCGAGCAGGAGCTCAAACTCCATTCTCGTCCATTAATTACGGAATGGACGTCTCTGAAGAAGGACGCTTAGTCGTCAAGAATGTTCTTTTAGCTCATGAAGCCGGTCTAGGCGCAGGTGAAACCCCTATTTTCCCGATCCACATATTCAGGGTTAAAGAGGGAATTAACGTCGCCCCAGGCGAACCCAATTACGATCTCTTTAAGTTAGCGTGTAGAGTAAGTTCAAAACGTCTCTTTCCTAATTTTGCTTTCCAAGACGCTCCATTTAATTTACAGTATTATAAACCAGGCCATCCCGAAACGGAAATAGCCTATATGGGATGCAGAACCAGAGTGGTTGGAAACGTTTATGATCCAACGCGTGAAATCACCTATTCTCGAGGAAACTTGAGTTTCACGTCAATTAACTTACCTCGTATCGCCTTGCGTTCTCATGGTAACATCGGTTTCTTTTTTGAGGAACTAGAACGTAAGCTAAACTTGTGCGTTGATCAGCTACTCGAACGTTTCCGTGTGCAATCAGCCAAAAAGGTTAAGAATTTTCCATTCCTTATGGGGCAGGAAGTGTGGCTCGATAGCGAAAAACTCGGAATGGAAGATGAAGTTGGCGAAGTGTTAAAACACGGCACGCTGTCGGTTGGATTCATCGGCCTTGCGGAAACGTTAAAAGCCTTGGTTGGCTTTCATCATGGAGAAAATGAAAAGACTCAGAATCTTGGCCTGGAAATTGTATCCTTTATGCGTAATTTCATGGATGAAAAGTCCCGTGAAATGCAATTGAACTTCTCACTCTTGGCGACGCCAGCGGAGGGATTATCTGGCCGTTTCGTGAATCTTGACCGTAAAAAGTTTGGAAGTATTGAAGGAATAACGGATCGGGAATATTACACCAATAGTTTTCATATTCCCGTTTATTACGAGATTCCAGCCTGGAAGAAAATTCAATTGGAAGCGCCATATCATGCTTTAACCAATGCTGGGCATATTACCTATGTCGAGCTCGACGGCGACACTTCGCAAAATCTGGAAGCTTTTGAGAAAATCGTCCATGCGATGCGCAAGGCTGGAATTGGATATGGCGCCATAAATCATCCCATTGATTCTGATCCTCAGTGCGGTTTTTACGGATTTATAAACGACGGGGTTTGCCCCAAATGCGGTCGTAAGGAAACACCCGACGCGCCTTTTGAGCGAGTACGCCGTATAACAGGTTATCTGGTTGGTACGTTAGACAGGTTTAATAATGCAAAAAGAGCTGAGGTCAGGGATCGAGTTTCTCACTCTATGTCTAATGGTATAAATCAACAGGGCGGCGAGACGCTCAAATAGTAAGAGGCTTAATTGAATGGAAATCAGATTAGCAGGAACCGTGTCAGATTCCATTGTGGATGGACCCGGTTTGCGATACGTGGTGTTTGTGCAGGGATGTCCACGTTCTTGTCCTGGATGCCATAATCCACAAACCCATGATCCCTTAGGTGGCTATGTTTCAACGACAGAATCCCTATTACAAGAAATCAAGTCAGATAAATTGTTAGACGGGGTGACTTTTAGTGGAGGAGAACCGTTTATGCAACCTATTCCTTTGGCCAGTATGGCGAAGGAAATTCATGAATGGGGATTGAATGTAATCGTGTACACCGGTTATTGTTGGGAAGAGCTGGTAAACGCGAGTCGAGACGACTGGAATGAACTAATAGAAAACGTCGACGTCGTAATCGACGGTCCGTTCAGACGAGAGTTAAGAAATTGGCAGCTTTCTTTTCGAGGTTCTTCTAATCAAAGATTTATCGATGTGAAGAAGACGCTAACAAAAGGTAAGCTAGTCATTATGGATCAATTAATCCTAAAGTAGTCTTGACAGAAATAAGTAAAAAACGTTCGCGAGAGCGAACGTTTTTTACTTATTTATACAAGTCTTGAGAGAATACTTCATAAAGACTATGATGCTTCTATCCATTTTTTTACAATAGATCTCGTCGCCTTTTTGTCCGGATACCTATCGATGAAGAAATTCAGATTTTATTCAGGAGAAAGAGATTCTAATACTCTCTATCTTTCTATCCTTTTACTTTGCTTTCTTCATAGTAATCCAGAACCGTGTCTTCTAGCCCAATCGATTTCAAGCTATTATCCATATTCGACTCCATTTTTTAACGATAGTTTCAATGATCCATACACGAGCGCGCCGTTTTCTCCAAACTTAATAATTCCCCAAGAAAGTTGGGGGGGGCCAGAAACGACTGAATCTTTTCAATCATTGACAACTGATCCGTCGCAGACTGGAGGAAACTATGTAATATTAGGAGACGTCTCGAACGGAATTCCTATTGGGAACTCTCTTTTTGACAACATTCCGGCTCTGGAATATAGAGAAGTATCGCCGACCAAACGCCTCCCTCCTCTAAACATCCCAGAAAACAAGGAGGAAATGTTCACACGATTGGATTTGCTTGTAACACGTCTTACAAATTCCCAGCTAAAAATACAAGAAACGCTTCCTTGTAGCTTATTACAGTACCTCCTCATTATAGGCGTCCAAGAGGCAAAACGCCCTTCTCCAAACCTCAACCTCGCTAACTCCTCGGCAAATTCTTTTCCAATTCATCCAGCAGACGCTATAACCATTCTTTGTAAAAATTACAAATGTTCGAACCGGAGACTTATGCGATCCCTCGACAATATGCCTGTTC
>CAVGEG010000158.1:0-2807 GCA_963628165.1 Paratractidigestivibacter sp.
GTAAAGGTCGACGCCGTCGTCGCCGACCCCCCTTACTGTTCCGGGGGCGACGTAACAACCGCAAGGTCAAAGCGGCTGACTAAATACTTTGAATTCTTACGCGACAGACCGCAGATCAAAGAATTTAACGACTCGATGGATCAATTAACCTACGGCGTCTTTATAACGTCGTTGCTGGAGGGAATTCAATCAATTTTGAGCGCGCCGGGCTACGTTTTCGTTTTTTCGGACTGGCGACAGCTTGCCGTGAACCTGATTTGTTTCCAACTTTCGGGAATCGCCCCCCGCGGGGTCATTCCGTGGAACAAAAAGAACAGCCGCCCCAATCCGGGCGTGTTTAGAAACCAGTGCGAATATATTCTCTGGGGAACTCTGAACAGCGTGTCAACGAAGCATGGGATGGGCTACATAGAAAAGGCGATGAAGCCCATTAGCGCGAGATTACATTTGACAGAAAAACCCGTTGAGGTGATCGAACATCTTTTAAAGATTCTTCCAGACGCCGCGCGATGCGTCTTTGATCCGTTCTGCGGGAGCGGATCCACTGGCGAGGCGTGCGCCCATCTAGGGTTGTCGTTCATTGGATGCGACAAAGAAGAGGAATATATAAAGGTCGCGGAATCGCGGCTAAAACCGTTATTTACAAAAGGAGAGCTAAAGAAATGAAAAAGCTAATTATATTTACCGTCGTCGCCGGGTCGCTCCTGATCGGCGCGCAGGCTAACGCGCAGTGTTTCGCGCGCCGCGGTTGTTTCGCGCGGCGTTCCAGCGCGGCGGCTTATCAATATCAATGGGGCGCCGCGCGATACGCGACGAGATACTCCACGCAGTGCGCTCTGGACGTTTGCGGAACATCCGCGCCGCCTAGCGCGTGCGGCGCTTGCGCGGCAGTCTCAGAGGCCGCCGCGTGCGAGGCGGTCGACGTTCCGAAGCCTTGCGCGCCCGTCGGCGTCGTCGGCGGCGAGGAATACATCCCGACGGCTGAACAGACGGCGGAAGAATGCTCCGGCGGCTTTTGTTGGATTCGCCGGGAGACGGCGAAAACCACTTCGCAATCAGAAACCGTCGCCGAAGTCTACCTTCGCGAGATCAACGCGACGCGGGCGCGCCACGGGTTGGCGGCGTTGTCGCTCGACGTCAATTTGACGGCGGGATGCGTTGCGCACTCTCAGAGACAGGCGCAGCGCGGCGCGATCTATCACGCCAACGGGGCCGGGTTTGAGATCGTCGCGCAGAACTGGGGGGGCGGAATCGCGGAAGCGTTGCGGCAGTGGATCGCGAGCCCCGCGCATGCGTCGCTGTTGCTGTCGCCGTCGTTCCGTTCTTGCGGAGTCGCTACCGTTCGAACGTCTGACGGGCGTAATTTCTGCACAATGCGCTTTAATTAAATCAGGGGGCTAAAATGATAACGTACGACGAAAGAAAGGGACGTCTGCTTCGCTGGCTTAGCGGTTTTAAGACAGGCTGTCGCGCGGGGCAGGCGATGCAACATCTGAAAACGAATCTGGCGGATGCGAGAAGGGATTTGCAGGCGTTGGAGGCGTTCGGACTTTTGGTCAAGGACGACGGGGCGTGGAGTATTAACCGCAACAACTCTAATCAAATCGTATTCAACGCGCCTTTTTACGCCGTGTATTCGACTGTGCACAAAAACCGCGGCGTAGACGCGCCGGAGATCGCCGCGTTAAACGGGCTGTCGAAAGACGAAACGGAAGCGATCTTGAACTACTTAGTCGATCTTGATTTGATCGACTACAAACGCAATAAAAAAAATAAAGAACGCGAGTTCTTTTATTGTTATGACGATTGAGGGGGGGAACCATGAAAGAGCATGACGCAACGCCGCGGGCGTCTTCAAATTTCGAAGCGTTGACGCGCGTTATAGACGCGATCGAATCGGTTAGCGAGTGGAACTCCTTTGAACGAGTTTTAAACAAGACGGAGATGAACGAAGTAGAGCGCTTTAAAATTCGCCGCGCGTGGATCTCTAAGCGTCTACTACTCGACGACGGGGCCCTCCCGGCTAGCGAGGTTAATGTCGACAACATCACCGCCGATGAGTTTGTCGCAAATCTTGCCGACGCGTCGACGTTGGGGGAGTTGCGCGACTTAGACGTCAGAGCGACCGCCCGCTATACGTTAGGTCTGTTTAATGGAGAGGAATATGGGCGAATCATTCGCGCGATCTTGAACAAAGAGCAGTTCCTCAGAGACGAGCAGACAATCGGGTTGGACTACTTCTTTAAGCTCCTGCACACAGTCGAGGACGTGGAGGAGTACACGGCGGAGATAGAGGAGCGCGCCGACGCGGGCGAGATTACATCCGTTGAAAAAAACAACATTTTAAAACAACTTGAAAAAGCACGGGAACGAATCGAAACCGCGAAGAAACCACGCGCTAAGGCTTGACGCGACGAACGACACGGAATCGGTTATAACCCTAGCGCAACGAAGCGCGCGCGCGTACCGCCGAAGAGGCGGGCGCGACCAGGACGCGCAACAAGACGCGCTTCTGTACATCGTTTCGCGCTCCTTTCCGTTTCGCCGCCTTGACGATCGCGCCCGCGCGTATATCGTCAAGGCGACGTCGGGGGCGCTCTTGCGCCGTGATCAGAAGTTTCGGGGGGCGCGTCTCAAGCGGCCCCCCGTCTTTGTTCCTCTGGTAACCCACGAGGAACTGGATAAAAGAGATTTAAAGGGAATCACAGAAGACGCTTTGGCGCCTTCCGCGGATGTTCTTTCCGACGACGACCAGGACGCGCAACAAGAAGCGTTTGAACGTGCGCGAAACGCTCTTGACGCAGAAG
>CAVGEG010000159.1:0-2779 GCA_963628165.1 Paratractidigestivibacter sp.
CTCTTAATATGACCATGCCCGGATATTACGCGCATCTTTCCGTCTTAAAGAACGGCGAAACCCTCAAGGTTCCGCATTACGCTTAACGACCCTTTTGTTCGCAACAGAATGAAGAAACCCGGCGACTGTTCAAAGTCGTCGGGGCTTTTTTTAATCGTTACTCTTCCGAATCGTCGATCTTCATGGGGACTTTGCGTCCTAAGACGAAGATCAGAGCGAAGCAGACGATAAGAGCAACCGGCAATGCGATTTTCAGGCTGACGCCCAGTCCCACGGGCAGGAAGCCGAAGACGAGGGAAATTCCGGCGACCCACAGCGCGTATCCCAGTTGAGTCGACACGTGCTCGAGAAGCCCGCAACGCGCGCTCGTTGAAGAGAGAATCGTCGTATCGGAGATCGGTGAGCAGTGATCGCCAAAAATCGCGCCGGTGAGCACGGCGCTCGTCGCTACGACAAGATACGCGTGGTTTCCGGGGAGCATTTCGTGCGCAAAAGGAATCGCCAACGGCGTGATGATCGCCATCGTTCCATACGAAGTGCCCGTCGCAAAGGAAACAATCGCCGCCAGGACAAAAATAAACGCGGGAAGAATAAACGTCGGGGTATTGGAGGAAAGCAACGTGACGAGGAAGTTTGCCGTCCCTAGGCCGGTCTTGCTAATGCACGCGGACAAGCTCCACGCAAGAATCAGAATGACAAACGTAAAGCAGAGCGACTTCACGCCGGAAATCCAAGCTTGCGACGCCTGGCTCGCCGTCAATTTACCGCTCGCCACGCACATAATAAAGGACGCGACGCACGCAAAAAGCGCCGCCTGGAAGAGAGCGATCGACGCGTCCGCCTCCCCGATGCACACGCGAAACGACTCGAAGTTAAAAACCCGCGCCGTCGCAATTTTCGCGGAGTCCTCTCCCGAAAGAATTGTCGAACGCCCCGAAAGATAAAAGCAAACGAAGGACGCAATGACAAGGGCAAGAAGCGGGATGATCGCAAACATCGATTCGTACAAGAGAGAACGAGATTTCTTTCCTTCGACGTCCTCGACCGTATCGCTTCCGTCTACCGCCGCGCTTTCCGCTTCTTCACGACGAATTAAACGCGAATCCATTTCTCGAAGGTACCCTTTTCTCGCGAGAACTTCCGCGCGCCTCATCGGCCCAAACTCACGGAGCGTTATCGCCGTGCCTAGAACGAACGCCAGGGTCAAAAGATTATAAAAACGATAAGGAATCGACTCGACAAAGAGCGTGTACGCCGAGATATTTTCGATTCCTGCGTCCGCAAGCCCCGAGCGTATATAGGAAATCTCCGTTCCAATCCACGTCGAAATCAGCGCGATCCCCGCGATCGGCGCCGCCGTAGAATCGAGAATGAACGCAAATTTTTCTCGCGAAGTCCCGCTTCGATCCATGAGAGGACGCATAATCGGACCGCGAATCTGAATGTTGGCATAATCGTCGAAAAAAATGAAGAAGCCCAAAAACCACGAAACGATCTGAGAAGAGACCGGTCCGCGCGCAAATTTCGCGAGGAACTCCGCCACTGCGCAAACGCCGCCGCTACGCGTAATTAGACCAACGAGTCCGCCAATCGTCGCGCATTGGAGAAGAACGCCCGCGTTCCACGGCTCCGCCACCGCCGTCCGCATCTGCTCCGTCGCCATGAGGAAACAATGCGGGATCGACTCAAGCGGACCATGCGACTGAAGCGCAAGTAAATACGCCGCGCTAAAAACACCCGTCAGGAGCGAAACGATCACGTTACGCGTCAAAAACGCCAACGCTATCGCAATCAGAGGAGGAAGAACCGACCAAATTCCGGTGGGAGAAAAGAAGGAACTTTCACAGCACGTCGACGTCAATGACGCCAACGCCAGCAAAAGGAGAATAAAAAAATAGCATCCGACGTGAATTACGCGTTTCATAGCTTCTGAATAAAGAGCCGTAAGTTTAGCAAACATGATACAACAGAGGAAGTCTTCACAAGGAAAATTATAGTAGGTTCGAGAAAGAACGTCAACGACTCAAATCACCATGTCTATTTCTCCTATTTTATTCTATCAACACAATCCAAAGATCAAAAAATTCATCCTATTTTTTTCTCAAAAAAGGTGTGTGTCGACGCCCCCGCGCTCCGATATAGGTTCCAGAAGTTTCCCACACAGACTTAGGCGAACGACGTCGAGTCAACGCCTGCTATTGAATCACGGATGTTTTAAGGCGTCATGGAATGAAAAAATTTGCTTGTATTACCCCTTTGCTTTGTTCGGTACTTTTTGGAGGCGTAGCCACCTTCGCCGTTGACCTCGACTACCTCAACGGCGCGCCTGCCAAACCGGTCGTAGCGAGCGCAATGCCTTCCTATACGCAGGAAGTTGCGCCGGAAACGGTCACAGAAGAGGCAGTCGAAGAGCCCGAAAAATGGCTCAGCGGAAATGTCGTCGGATACTGGATGGACGGTTACAAAGGAACCGACGCGGCGCTGGCTCAAGCCTGGTTGACCGCCCATAAATCAATCGACTCCAATCGTCCTTTTGACGTTGGCTACCAGATCGACGCGCTCTTCGGAACGATGAACGGTCAATGCTTTGGCGACGGCGGTTTTGACGGAAAGTGGGGGGTGACCGGCGACGGATACGCGGCCTCTATTTATCAAGCCTATGCGGAAGTCGGCATGGGCAAGCTCTCCGCTAAAATCGGTAAGTTCGGAACGATTCTCGGCTTCGAACCTCTCGACGCGAGTGCGGACAACTTCCTCTCGCACACCAATATGTACGACC
>CAVGEG010000160.1:0-2431 GCA_963628165.1 Paratractidigestivibacter sp.
CGCCGTCTACGTCGACCTCGATCGGTCGCGGCTTCTTGCCTTCTTTTTCGGACTTGCCGGGGGCGTTTTGCTCCGCCATCCATAGGGCGCGATCGCATAGTTGAACGACGACGCGCGGAGCGCCTTCGGCGAGTTCGGCGACCGCCTTTTTGGCTTCCTTCGTGAATTTGGCGTTCATCTGGGCGCGTTTGAGCTCTTTGCTGATGAACTGTCCGGTTTCTTCGTTGGTGAAGACGTCGAGCCATGAACGCGAGACGACGCGTTGCGCGAAGGGATAGAGCGCCGGAAGGTTGAGCCTTTCTTCCAATTCGTGAGAGCCAAAGAGGGCGACGGAGAGTTGCGCGGGGGCTTGTATATGGTCGATAAGGGCGCGTAATTCGTCGAAGACGCGCAAGGAGAGATTTTGAGCGTCGTCAATGAGAATAACGCGTCGCTTTTGGGGCGTGCGCTCTAGATAGTCGAAGGCCATGAGACGCAACTCGGTTTCGTCTCCGCCGACAAAGGTCTGGTGAAGAGAGAAGAGGAGCTGCTGGAAGAACGCCTTGACGGTGAATTTACGGGACGCGCAGACGACGGCTACGAGATCGTCGTCGGTGAACTTCGACGCGATTACGCGCGTTAAAAGGGTCTTGCCGACGCCCGCGTCTCCAAGAATAAGCGCGACGCCCTCGCCGCGCTTCAAACAGCGCTCCGCGTCTCGCCGCGCCTTTTCTATGATTGAGGCCGGAAAGTACGCGCGTTCGTTAGGGCTTGTCAAAAAAGCCCGTCTTATATCCTGATTTTCGCGATATTCCGTCATATTACCATCCTTTAGCTGTGCACGCCGTCGCTCCAACGACGCTTGTTTATGTTTGGTTAGGGACTTGCCCAGACTCTCCTTTCGAGAAGTACCCTGTCGACTGTATCGGCGTCCTTCTCTAAAATATTTAGAATTTTGTGAAAATTGAGCTTAATTGACACAATTGTTAATCTTGTTGCGCTTCCCACAGTCGGAAAATTAAAAGCGACCATAGACGCGCCCCGTGATTGTAACGACGACTTTCATGCTCCTCCACCAGTCCCTCAACCCACTTCTGATTGAAGTAAGGGCTACGGCGCGTCGAAGGATCAAAGAGAACTTCTTTTAGGGTTGCGTTGAGCTCTTTGCGGAACCATTCGTCGACGGGCGCTCCAAACCCTGTTTTGGGACGCTTGTCGATCTCTTCCGGGAGGAATTCCCGGCAAGCGTCGCGAAGAATGCGCTTCCCCGTGACGCCCTTGAGTTTGTATTCTAGCGGGAGTTGCAACGCGAGTTCGAGGACGTTCGGATCCAAGAGCGGGGATCGCGTCTCGAGGGCGTAGCGCATCGACGCGACGTCGACCTTCGTGAGAATGTCGCACGGAAGGTACGTCATAATGTCGGTGAAGCTGATTGCGCTCACCGGGTCGCGCTTCTGGAATCTCCGCCACGCGTCCCCGAGGAAATCGAGAACGTCGAGATCCTCCGCGTTCGGAATCCCCGCGAAAGGCTGATCCGACTCCTTCGCGCAATCTCTCCAGTATTCTTCGCTTAATAGCCCGCGCAGGCGTCCGCGGTTGAAGATCGCGATCCACTGCAAATACTCCTCCAGCGGCTCCATCCCGAGGGTCTCGAGAAGGCGTCTCACGCGTGTGAGAGGGGAGCGCTGACGCGTTCCGCGTGGAACAAGGGAGCGCAACGGCCCCGCGACGAAGTTCCGGACGCTCTGCGGCGCATAACGCATCGCCTGCGCGATCCGGAACGCCTTGTATCGGTCGTAGCCCGCGAAGAGCTCGTCTCCGCCGTCTCCGCCAAGAGCGACGGTCACCTCGCGCCGCGTCGTCTCGCAAAGGCACAACGTCGGGATCGCGGAGGAGTCGGCGAAGGGCTCGTCGTACTGCGCGACGATCTTCGTCAAAAAGTCGTTCGCGCACGGCTCGACGAAGAACTCCGTGTGATCCGTCCCGAAGAGCTTTGCGGTCTGACGCGCGTAACTCGTTTCATCGTATTCCTTCTGCGAAAAGCCGATCGAAAAGGTGCGCACCCTCTTCACGCTGAACTGGCGCATGAGCCCCGTGACGATCGTGGAGTCGACCCCCGCTGAGAGGAAGGCGCCGAAGGGGACGTCGCATCGCATTCTCAGTCGGACGGCGTTTTCGAGGCGTCGGCGCAACTCGCGCGTCGCTTCCGCGTACGTCGCGGTCGTCATATTGAGGGAGGCGGCTCCGTCGTCGAACGCCGCCGCGTCGATGGAGCCCTCGACGCGAAGGCGCTCGATTTCACCGGTCGTCACCCCGGAATCCGTTGAGAAGTTGGCGACGTTTTCTATCTTCCAATATCTTTCGACGCATGGTTCGCTCCCTTCGTTCCATAAAAGGAAGGACGCGGGGGGGAGCTTTGCGATTCCCTTATATATTGTTCGCGGATGTGGAA
>CAVGEG010000161.1:0-2387 GCA_963628165.1 Paratractidigestivibacter sp.
CGACCAATCCGGGATCGGAAACGGCCCGGTGTAAAACCCGCCCTCGGCGGGCGGGCGGGCGGGCGGGTTGATTTTTATCTTCGGAACGGCTAGAATCAATGGAGACGCGCGGATTATGCGGTCGACGGCGGGGGGGCGAGAGGAAGCATGGCGGACGTTTCGAAATATTTGAAGTGGGAAACAACGAAGAGGGGCGTTCGCGTCGTCGGTTGTCTTACGTCGTATCAGGGGCCGATGGCGATACCTCGCGCGATCGGGGGCGTTGAAACGCGCGAGATTGGCGACAACGCCTTTGCCGGATGCGCGGGTCTCGCGTCGGTCACGGTACCGGCGTGCGTGGCGACGATCGGGCGCGGCGCCTTCGCGGGGTGTCGCAAGCTCTCCGTCGTCGAGCTTCCCGAGACGCTCGCCGAGCTCCCCGACCGCGTCTTCTACGGGTGCGTGAAGCTCTCTGGGATCATGCTCCCCCGCGATCTCGTGCAAATCGGGGACGAAGCGTTTTACAAGTGCCTCGAGCTTGCGACCGTGTCGACGAACGAGCGTCTCAGGAGTATCGGCGCGCGCGCGTTCGAGAAATGCGTTTCCCTCCCGCTGTTCCTCCTTAACGAAAAGGCGGAGCGACTCGGCGCGCGCGCGTTTGCCGACTGTTCTTCTCTCGAAAAGGTCTATCTTCCGGCGAGTTTCCGCGAGCTTGGCATGCGCGCGTTCGCGGGGTGCGCGTCCCTCGACGACATAAAGCTCAATCACGACAATCCGTATTTTTATCGCGATTCGAGCGGGGTTCTCTTCACGAAAGACCGCCGCGTTCTCGTCTGCTATCCTCCGGGCAAGAAGGAAGAAACGTTCGAGCTCTTCGACGACGTCGAGGAAATCGGCGCGGGGGCTTTCGAAGGCGCGTCGGCTCTCATGCGCGTCGCGTTGGGCGATTCGGTCAAGAGGATCGGAGAACGCGCGTTCGCGAAGTGCGACAAGCTCGAAACGATCATGATCGGGGAAAACGTCGAACGTCTCGGCGCCGGCGCGTTCCAAGACTGCTCCGCGCTCTCTCATATTCGACTCCCCGACAATCTCGCGCAGATCGAGCCGAACCTCTTTTCAGGGTGCGGCTCCCTCACGTCCGTCGCGATCCCCGATTCGGCGCAGGTCGTCGGCGCGGGGGCGTTCGAAGACTGCGCCGCGATCACGAAGCTCCAGCTTGGGTCGCAAATCAGAAAGATCGAAGCGGACGCGTTCAACGGCTGTTCCGGGATCCAACGCCTAACGTTCCCCGAGGCGCTTGAGGAGCTCGGGGCGAGCGCGTTCGAAGACTGCGCGGGGGACGATCCGGCGTACGCGTTGCGAAGAGTGGAGCTCCCCGAGAAGACGCGTCGCGTCGGGGCGTGGTGCTTCAGCGACTGTTCGTATCTCGAATACGCGTCGATACCCGCGAGCGTCGAAGAGCTCGGCCTCGGCGTCTTCGCGTTCTGCAACGCGCTTCAGCGGATCGAAGTCGACGGGGGCAACGAGAATTACATGGAGTACGACGGAGCGCTCTACACGCACGACGGCAAGACGCTTGTCGCGTACCCCGCGGGGTTGACGCGGCGCGGTTTCAGCGTCCCCGACTTCTGCCGCGCGATCGATCCCTACGCGTTCGCGTTCGCGTCGAATCTTCGCGAGATCGAGATTCCCGCGGCGATCGAGAGGATCGGTCGCGGGGCGTTCGCGGGCTCGGCGCTCGAGTCGATCGTTCTTCCGGAGGGGCTCGCGGAGCTTGAGGAAGACGCGTTTTGGATGTGCGGACGTCTCGAACGGATCGCGCTTCCGTCGACGATCAAGGGGATCGGCGCGCGCGCGTTCCGCGGGTGCATGACGCTGCGCGAAATCGCGTTGCCGGAAGGGCTCGTCAGGATCGGAGACGACGCGTTCTGCGGATGCCGAAGCCTCGAGTCGCTTCTTCTGCCGTCGACACTCGAATCGCTCGACGGCTTCCCGTTCGTCGAAACGACAAGCCTCGCCGCGCTCCAGTGCGCCCCGTTGTGTCAAGGATACGCGTCGCGCGACGGCGTTCTCTTCTCAAGTTCGGGGCTCGAGCTCGTCCTCTACCCGCCAGGGAAGAAGGACGCGGAGTACGAAGCTCCGCCGAGCGTGGCGACGATCTGCGCGAACGCGTTCCCCACGCAGCGTTTTCTCGCAAGACTCGTTCTCGGCAGCGGGGTCACGACGATCGAAGACAACGCGATCGATCGACAGATCGCGCTCGTCGTCGACCCCGATTCTTACGCGGAATCATGGTGCGTCGAGAACAATCGAAAATTCCAGCGCAGGTAAACGCCCCGCCGAGACGCGGCGTTTACGCATCGTTTCGCGCGTTAAAGGTCAGCAACTTGTCGCGATAATACTCGTAT
>CAVGEG010000162.1:0-2080 GCA_963628165.1 Paratractidigestivibacter sp.
TTCGATTTTCTTTTCACATTCTGGCAATTTAAAAAAGAAGTCTATCATGTCGCTCTTCAAGTGATACTTTTTCAGTCTAGAATGAGGAGGAATAACAATAGTGAAATTGAAAGAAAAATCACGGGATAGAGGATAAACCACTTTAACCTCTCTACCAGCTTTTCAATTTTTCTAATTTCTAAAATTAAGGGATCGGGAACTATTTCTTCCTCCATAGCAGGGGGAGGATCTATTTGGATAGGAAGACTCAAGTTTTCTGTATTTGACGTCAAATCAATAGACGGGAGGGCGGGTGACGTTTTATCTTCATTTTGGCGAGCGTCATTTCCTTGATATGGGTCGTCAGGATTTAAAACGGCTTCCCAAAAAGCTGTTGAGGCGCTTACTGAATATCCACCCGTTGATCCAATTCTATGCTGGAATCCTGGGGAATAGATAATAGGGGGACTCATGAGTGAAACCCCCTTGGGAATGTTAAAGCATTCCCTCATATTTTCCTCACTCCAAACATTTTCACGGTCGTTCGTTAATCCTAGCCGAATTTTGTCATATAACGACGTTGTGGGCGTCCACGGAGAAAGGGTCTTTATCACTTCAAGAGCTGAAGTTGGACGTAGGGATACGTCTTTAGACATCATTCTCATTGTAAGTTTCGCTATTTCCCGCGGTATTTCTGTGAGTTCTGGAAGTATTAAATTGGGGAAATTAAAAGTGGATTCTTCCCCAACTTCAGTAGCGTAGTAGTTACGAGCTTTATCAGCAGCCTCGGAAGGAGACGGTGGCGTCACTCCCGTTAGAAGGGAATACAGCGTACATCCAAGCGAATAAAGATCCCACTGCGGATTTGGATCATTAGGGGTCTTCTTTTGTTCTGGCGCTATGTAGTTACGCGTGCCTTGTATACGACCCCTTCTATCTTTGGCGATAGCTCCGGGGAAGTATTTGGAATAATTGTTGTCTTCCCAGTTTGATAAATTCGAGCCTAAAGGGGAAAAGGTTCCTGTCCCTTTAAAGTTTTTCACGGCTGTAATGAAGCCAAAGTCTGTAAGCTTAACCTCTCCTGATTTCATCAATAAAATATTACTGGGTTTTATATCTCGATGAATGACTCCTCTTGAGTGTAAGTAATCGAGTCCCTTAGCGGTTTCTGAAATGATATACGCTGCGACTCGATAGTCTAATCTACCATATTTTTTCAAAAGCTTGTTTGCGTCTCCACCGTCAACGTATTCGAGAACACAAAAATCGATGGACGAATTGTTTGAGTATCCACGAATTTCAACAATGTTGGGAGAACGAAATGTTTTGGCGATCTCATATTCACGAAGGAACATGTAGCGAGCGTCAGGCTTAAGATTCTTCGTCTGAAGTACTTTAATAGCGACGTCGTTTCGAATCTTACTGTTTTTATTAGAAGTGTTTTTTTCTTCACGCCCGTGATAAACCTCGCCGTATCCCCCCTTACCCAATTGGGCTACGACGCGGTATCGAAACGGAGGAAGCCCTAGGAAGAAAGTACTGCGTCCTTCTTGTAGCTTACCGGCTTGCCATTTATTAATGTTATTTCTTTTTACTAGTTTTTTTAGCAGTCGACTTTCAAAAGATGACTCATACTCGATTTTTTTTTGAACGGGAGGCGCGTCTGTTGATCTGACGTCAAAGCATTTAGCATTAATTTTTAACGAAACCGCTTCCAAATCATAACCTGTAACCAATTTGCTTCGTTTGACACGTTCATGAATTGGAGGGAGTGACATTGGAGGAGCCTTAGGAAATAAGTTGTCAGAAGGAGGATTAATTATGAATGCCGACGGGAAGAGGAGAGCCGCATTCTACTTAGCAAGTTTTTGCCAGTTAGGAAGAGGCGATATGAATCTCATCGTGGTTTTAAGGGTTGGATGAACCAAATCCAGCCTGCTAGCATGCAAACAAATTCCGGGTTCAGCGATGGGCTTGGCTCCATACTTACCGTCTCCTACAATAGGCAGGCCATGGTGAGAGAGTTGAAGCCGTATTTGATGTTTTCTACCGCTTAAAAGTTGGATTGAAACTAGGCTTGTACGCGTGTAAGTTTTAAGGG
>CAVGEG010000163.1:0-2070 GCA_963628165.1 Paratractidigestivibacter sp.
GTTCACGATCGTCGTTCATAATATTCCTTCTAGTCCGTAGTCTCAATCAAAAGAACGTTCCACCCCATTATACAACCTCAGCCAGTCATTCGAGAGTTTATGCGTTCCCTAGGACGTAAAAACAGGGTTACTTAAACAATACAAGCCTAATAACCCCAATAAAGTTAATTATTTCAGGTTCTAAAAGCAAAATAAACCAGTAGGAGCAGAGAAGCTATTCTTCGATGATACGACGATGGTCGCCCCTGTTCAAAATTTAAAAGAAAGATAGAATAATTTGTAGAGAAGAGTGTTGGAGACTGGGTCGTATATCCCGTCTCAGAGAATGGGAGCCTACTAACGGATATCCCACCAGGTTTCGTCCGATAGACGAGCGGGAGCGACGTCCCTTAGCAAAAGGACTTCTTCAAGCAAAGCTGCTTAAGTATCATATTTTGAGGAGAAATCTCAATGATCGTTACGACAAAAGAACTGTTTAAGGAAGCCTATGGCAAGTATGCGATCGGCGCCTACAACATTAACAATCTCGAACAACTCGTTGGCCTTTTCCGTGGAAATCTTGGAAAGTCCGCCAAGAACGAAGATCCTAACGACGATTCCAAAAGCGCTCCCTTTATTATCCAAATATCTAGAGGCGCTCGTACCTACACCGACAAGAATTTCCTTGAGGGAATGATTCGTACGGCTGACAAAGTCTTCCCGGAAGCCATTTTCGCGGTTCACCTTGATCACGGAACGGAAGAAGTGTGCTATGACTGCATCGATTCCGGTTTCTATAGCTCCGTCATGGTTGACGCTTCTCACGAAGAATTCGCGAAAAACGTTGAGATCACCAAACGCGTCGTCGATCGCGCTCACGAAAAGGGAATTGTTGTTGAAGCTGAACTTGGTCAGCTCGGCGGCGTTGAAGAAGACGTTGTCGGTAGCGTTAAATTGACCAATCCTGAACAGGCCGCTGAGTTCATCGAGAAGACCGGCGTCGACTCCCTCGCCGTCGCTATCGGAACCTCCCACGGCGCGTTCAAGTTCTCCGGAACTCAGGGTTTGCACTTCGACGTTTTGGAAAAGATCCAGAAATCCGTCAATCAAGTGAAGCCCAACTTCCCCCTCGTCATGCACGGTAGCTCTTCCGTTCCGAAGGAATGGGTTGAACGCATCAACAACGCTGGCGGCGCCCTTAAGAATGCGAGTGGCGTTAACGAAGATCAGTATTTCCCGGCTGCTAAGCTTGGCGTTACGAAGATCAACATCGACACCGACGGTCGCCTTGTTTGGTGCGCCATCCACCGCGAATTCTTCCGCGACCATCCGGAAAAATTCGACCTCCGCGAACCCGGAAAACTCTTCATGCCCGCCTACGCTGAATACATCATTCACAAGAATCAGAAGCTTGGTAGCGCCGGTCACCTTGAAGAAGTTCGTAAAGTTATCGGCAAATAATGAATCGAACCCCTATTTTAGGGTTCTTTCAAATAAAGCCTAACTTATTGATTGTCGTACGTTCTGTGGCGTGCGACAATTTTTATATATTTTCCTCAAGTCCTGAACATTCCCTCTCGAAGATGTTAATAACTCGACTCATTTTTAAAAGTCCAAAATTTAGTCTATGGCAATCTAGCAGGAACAGTGTTCAAAGTGAAAAATAGGAAAAATAGTATCTATATAAAGCCCGTCCTTTCATTTTTGACGTTCCTGGCGTTAGGGGCGGGATATAACGCCGAGGGTAACAGTCAGGAGCCCGACCTCTCCGTTGGCGGTGGAATTATGGTTAAGCACGGGGGAGGCGTTAGAGGAGAAGTCTCTAAGGATGATCCAGCTTCTAAAGTGATAGAAATCCAACCGACTCTTGGCGGAATTCTTGTTGTGCCCAGTTCTATCGTTGGATCAGTTTCCAAACTTCGTGCAGAACAAATATCTTATAGGAAGTTTGCGCCTCTCGAAAAAGACGACGTGCCTTCTCAGATCAAGATTGCCAACTGGGCTAACGCGCATAACCTTTCGGCAATTGCAAACGAACACTACCAACGAGTTCTAGAAATAGATCCTGAAAAAGAGGAGGCGCATAAAGCC